>JAMFSV010000139.1 GCA_026225455.1 Burkholderiales bacterium
AGAATGCCGGATCTTGGTGGTGGACGGATATCTGCTGTGTTGGCGCTGTGGTTCATGCCGGAGGAGGTCCTTTGCCGGCGTGGGTCCGGAGGTGGTGGGGAACAATTGCGTAAGAAGTTTAAGCAGAAATTTCGGTTGGCACGGAGCTTTTAAAAAGGAGTGTGGTTTTTTCAAAAACTGAGACGCACGGTCGAGACAGTTAACCAAGGGTTGGTCACACTCCGGGATATCTAAAAATCTAATTCACTGATTGCCCGCCTTACGGGGAAAACATGAATCGCACGCTCACACCCTCCCATAAGCCTCCATGGCCTGCCGCAGCTTGGCTCGAAGCGCTTGAAGCCACGCTGAATTTTTTAATTGCGGCGTGGCACGCAACCGGCGTTGGCCGCGATACCCTGCGCGACCTCGAACTGTTAAGCACAGTAAATCGGACCCATAAAAAATCGGGCGCAGTCCCAATAAATCAGCGCGGATGAAGCGCGAAAAAAAAACGACCAACCAAGAACGGGGAATTTCCAACATGAAAAAGCACATCCATCATCGTCCCAAACAGAAAGTCTTGACGCTCGCCCTGACGGCGGCCCTGGCTGTCATGGCGCAGGCGGCAACGGCTCAGACGACTATCAGCAGCGCCATAACGACAGGCCAAACCTGGACCAGCAGTGACTTCACCATCAATAGTGGCGCTTCAGTTTCGGTTTCCGCCGGCACCGCCATCTCTGCGTCGGGATCGTCGCTCGGCACATTGAGCAATAGCGGTTTGATCAGTGGTGGGACGAGTTACGTCGGCCTGCTTAACAGTGGCACGATCAGTGCGTTCAACAATGCGGTCGGTGGCACTATCAGCGGAGATAAAGGTCTCGACAACGATGGCGGTACGATCACTGCACTGACTAATAACAGCATCATCAGCGGTGTACTGGATGGTTTCAAGAACGATGGTACAACCGGTACACTGACCAATAACTATGGCGGCACGATTAGCGGTACCGGCACGGATTCCGCTGGTCTCTATAACGGCGGCACCATCGGCGGCAGCATCACCATGCTGACCAACGGCGGCGTTATCACCGGCACAGGAGTGGGTGTCAACAACCTAGGTACGATCACTACACTGAACAATAGCGGCACGATTAGTGGTAGTGGCACGGGTTCTGACGGTCTTAACAATGGCGGCAGCATCACCACGCTGATCAACAGCGGCACCATCAGCGGCGGCACCGGCATCTACAACCGTGGCAGCATCGGCACGTTGATCAACAGCGGCACTGTCAGCAGCGCCGCCTTCGGCATCGACAACAACGGCGGCACGATCACCACGCTGAACAACAGCGGCATCATCAGCGGCGGCAACACCGGCATCTACAACGGCGGCACCATCGGCACGTTGAGCAATAGCGGCACTATCAGCGGCAGCAACCACGGCATTGGCAACTTTGATGGCGGCAGCATCACCACGCTGAACAACAGCGGCACTATCAGCGGCACCGTCTTCGGCATTTACAACTATGGCGGCGCGATCACCACGCTGAACAACAGCGGCATCATCAGCGGCGGCTACACCGGCATCTACAACAGCGGCACCATCGGCACGTTGAGCAACAGCGGCACCATCAGCGGCAGCAACAACGGCGGCGACGGCATCACCAACTTTGGCAGCATCACCACGCTGACCAACAGCGGCATCATCAGCGGCTCGACCGGCATTTACAACGACTATGGCGGTAGCATCGGTTCGCTGAACAACAGCGGCCTGATCACCGGCAGCGTGTACGCTCTTTACAATGGCACGTCCGGCACCCTCGGTCTGGTCACCAACGCAGGAACCATCGCGGGCAATATCTTCAATGGCTCCAGTTCCGACCTGAGCATCGACGGCGGCACGGGCTCGACCTTCGGCACCCTGACCGGCTATACCAGCGGCAGCATCGGTACCATCACCAATACCAGTTCGAATGTCGTGTTCGGTTCGGGCAACCTGCTGCTCAATGACACCATCAACGTCGGCAGCAACGCCGTGAATAACACCGGCACGGCGGTGCTGCAAGTCAATCAGGCGGTGACCATCACCGGTAATTACAACCAGGGTGCCGGCGCGACCCTGCAGATCGGCGTGGCCAGCGGCGCCACTCCGCTCGGCACCCTCACCGACACCGGCTATGGCCGGCTGGTGGTGACCGGTAATTCGACCATTGCCTCGGGCTCAACGGTGACCCTGCAGTCCAACGGTTATGCCTTTGCCGCCGGACAGCGTTATGTGGTGGTGGATACGGCAGGTACCGCAGTCTATAACCCAGGTAGCCTGAATTATTCGATTAACGGCTATACCTCGAGCGTGACCGGCGCGACGGTGGCTAACGGCAGCAACAGCGATCTGGTGTTGAACGTGGTGAGCGCGACACTGATTTCAACCTCGACGTCGACACCCACACCGAAGGTCAGTCCGACGACGTCCAACGCCAGCAACGCAATCGGCGGCCTGCTGGGCTACACCGGCGTGGGCAGTCCCCAGTTACTGAATCTCTACAACGCGATGATCGCACTTGAGGCCAACGGCACCGCCGCCGCAGTCACCCGTGCCGGCACCCAGCTCGCCCCGATCTCCCAGGCCTCGGTCGCACAAGCGGCCACCGCGCCGACCACCAGCGTGCTGAACGTGGTGTCGGGCCACCTGGACAGCCTGCGCCTGGCCGATAACGATGGCTTGGGCGGTGCGTCGGGAGCAACCTCAAGCGGGGTCTCGACCGGCGACAGTGCGCCGGCCAACGGCGCGTGGGGCCAGGTCTTCGGCGGTCACGCAAGCCAAAGCGAACGCGATCAGGTCGACGGCTATAACGCCAACTTCGGCGGCCTGATGGTCGGGGTGGACCGGGCGCTCAGCGATACCTGGCGTGTGGGTGGAGTGTTCAGCTACAGCAACAGCTTGATCGATAACACCGGCGACACCTCGGGCGATAGCACGCGCCTGAATTCGTACGGGCTGATGGGCTATGGCGGCTACACCGCGAACCGCTGGTATGCGAACATCTCCGGTGGCATAGTCGCGCAGCACTACGACTCGACCCGTGGCATCGACTTCAGCGGCTTCTCGGGCCAGGCCAACGGTAGCTTCAGCGGGATGCAGTACGTGATCCGCAGCGAAGCCGGCATGCCGTTGGCGGTCGGTCCGCTCACCGTCACGCCGCTGGCGGCGCTGACCTACAGCTACCTGCACCAGAACGGCTATGTGGAAAGCGGCGGCGACGGCGCGGGGCTGGCGGTGGGTGCCGCACATTCGACCTCGGTGAAGAGCGACCTGGGTGCGCGCTTCGCGCGCCAGTTCACGACTTCCTACGGTGTCTTGGTGCCGGAATTGACAGTGGCGTGGCGTCACGAGTATGACAACACGCGGGTGTCGACGGCGGCAAGCTATGCGGCGGACCCCACCGGCGAGACCAGTTTCACCACGGTGGGACCTTCGCCGGAATCCAATCTGGCGGACCTGTCGTTGGGGCTGACGCTGCTGCGGGCCAACAACTTGAGCGTGACGGCCCGCTATGAGATGGAGGCGGCGCACGGCTATCTGGCGCAGGTGGGGACGTTGAAACTGCGCCAGGTGTTCTAGACTCCGGCACGGCAGTCGCATCCTGACACGCATTCCCTCCGTGGCGAGGGAATGCGTTTTTTGTGCAAGCATGGGCGCACTCTAGTGGGTGTCATCGCATGTATCGCATCGCCGAGCAACGTTACGTTCGACGGGCTATCAAGCACGCATGACACACTCGAATACATCTCGACAAAGAAGAAAGAAGAGGGATCGCCGCTCTCGACGACTGCACGCTGACCTCAGATGGCTAACTCTTGCCCTTGTCGGGCGAGTAGAAGACTTTCACCTCCCAGTAAGTGCGGCCATGCTTGCACAAAAAAAAGGAGGTCCCGTGATCGCTCGCGGAACCTTACCAAGTTAAAGATGATGGCGATCATCATCGCCCCGATGTCCGGAGCTCGTGCCAGACGCTGGCGCGCCTCTTGCCATCCGTTATCCGTTTTCACCATAGACATCGTACCGCTGAAGTCCAGGGTATCACTCATTTGCTTTCCTCCCATGTAGATGGTCCTGCGACCCAATGTGGGCTAACACCTCGCGCCAATGACGCAAGATGAACACTGTGAGTAAACTGCGAGGCCCAACGAAGCCAAGACCGCCCACAGTAGCTCCAGAACGGTAGCGGCGATTGGGAGGATACGACTCGCTCGAAGCGTGGGCATAGCCGGCAGCGCCGGAAACAAAGGAATTCCGGCTATCGTCAAGCGAAATCTTTAGAGTGAGCCCTCAAAAAAACGTTGCTATGAGTCGAGTGATTTTTGACTTGTGTAAAGGGTATGCAATTGCTGGTAGATTGCCCCTGTCTTTGGCTGATTCCGAAGCGCAGCCGGAATCACTATTGGATCGCATATGAAATGAGTACTCTCACCGTCGCGAACGACATCAAACGCCGCGATCTTTTGAAGATCGTCATCGCGGCATCGCTCGTCAACGGGCTCGAACTATTCGACTTCACCGTGTTCGGTTTCTTCGCCGCGGCGATTGGAGACCAGTTTTCCCCCGCGACGAACCCGATGACGTCTTTACTGCTGGCCGTCGGCACATTCGGTGTTGGATTTTTCATGCGCCCTCTTGGCGCGATAATGATCGGCGCTTACGCAGACCGTGTCGGGCGCCGAGCGGCGATAACAATGACCAGTTGGATGATGGCCCTGGGCACTGCAGCGGTCGGCGTCTGCCCGCCGTTTGCCACGATAGGCATAGCGGCACCGCTGATCGTGATTGCCGGCCGATTGCTGCAAGGTTTTGCCGCAGGCGGCGAGATGGGCGCTGCCGCGACCTTTGTGATGGAAGCGGGGCCGATGTCACGCCGCGGTAATCTGGTAAGTTGGCAGCTTGCCAGCCAGGGCGCTGCCGCGTTGTTGGGCGCTTCGCTGGGCATGCTGCTCACGCGCACGATGACACCGGCCAGTCTTGCTGCGTGGGGCTGGCGCATTCCCTTTCTGATCGGTCTTCTGGTCCTGCCGGTCGGCTTGTACGTGCGTCACCGGTTGCGCGAGATTCCGCTCCCGGTCGGCAGCGGAAACAGCGGCCGGCATGTCGGCACGCCGCTCGCCGAACTGTGCCGCCACCACGGCATGACGATCCTTTTGGCAACGCTGATGATCATGGGGCGAACTGTACCGGTCTACGCGATCGTCCTGTATATGCCGAGTTATCTGACCCGGGTGATGCACATGCCTGCCATGACCGGATTTCTATGCTCCGCCGTGTCCGCGCTGCTGCTGGTCGTCATCTCGCCGCTGTCGGGTATGCTTGCGGATCGGTTGCCGCGCCGCAAGCCGCTGGTTCTGTTCGCTTCGGGATGCACCGCGCTGCTGGTCTACCCGCTCTTTCTGATGATTACCCGTGCGCACAATGCCTGGTCAGTCCTCTGCGGCGTCGGCGTTATCAGCATATTGTTGGCACTCGGTGCCGGCGCCAGCACCTTGCTGGTGCTCGAAGCGCTGCCGGTGCGGGTGCGCGCCAGCGGCCTTTCAATCTCGTATGCAACGGGCGTCGCGCTATTTGGCGGCACCGCGCAATTTATCGTCACGGGATTGATCAAATGGACCGGCAATCCCATGTCCGTGGTCTGGTATGTGGCGCCGTCATGCCTATTGAGTTTCCTGGCGGTCGTTCTGTTCAAGGAACAGCCCGCCGAGATTTGAATCAGCACGAGCGTGTGCCGATGCCTGTGTTCCCGGCGATAGAGCCTGGCGATGCCTAAGCCGCCTTGCTGCCGGATAAGGCCTGGAAATCCCGTGGCGTCATCCCGTAGGCCCGGCGAAAGGCGCGCGCGAAAT
>JAMFSV010000140.1 GCA_026225455.1 Burkholderiales bacterium
AGCAGCGACGGCACGGCCGCGGTTGCCGCAGCCACCGCTCAACGACTGGCACAGGAGGAACGCCTGACGCTCGTGGCAGCGCGCGATCTGCCGGCCGGTTGGGCAGGCAAGGTATGGGCTCAAGCCGAAGGGCTGGCCGCACAACAACGCCAGTTCCCCAAAGCACGGTACGTGTTGCTGACCGACGCCGATATCGGACATCACCGCCACGCACTCAAACATCTGGTGGCACGTGCCGAAGCCGAGCAACGGGTGTTGACCTCATTGATGGTGCGTTTGCGTTGCGCATCGTTTGCCGAGAAAGCGCTGATTCCCGCTTTTGTATTCTTTTTTGCCATGCTGTACCCGTTCTCCCGCGTCAATGACCCGAGTAGCCGGGTGGCAGCGGCGGCCGGCGGCTGCATGCTGGCCCGCACCGATGCTTTGGCGAAAATCGGCGGCATCGCGGCGATCAAGGATGCGCTGATCGACGATTGCGCACTGGGCGCAAAAATGAAACAGCAGGGCTCGATCCGCCTCGACCTGGCGCAAGATAGTTATTCGCTGCGCCCCTATAACGATTGGTCCAGCATCTGGAATATGATCGCCCGCAGTGCCTA
The DNA here is from genome assembly GCA_026225455.1 of Burkholderiales bacterium. Lineage (GTDB taxonomy): Bacteria > Pseudomonadota > Gammaproteobacteria > Burkholderiales > Burkholderiaceae > LMUX01. The sequence goes on from JAMFSV010000140.1 coordinate 600, forward strand.
TACCCAGTTGCGCTATTCGCCCTGGTTGCTGGCGGGCACGGTAGTGGGCATGTTGCTGACCTATGTGGTGCCGCCCGTCTTGACCCTGGGTTTTGCCTTCGGCTTGGGTGCCGAGGTCTGGCCCGCCTTGTCGGCCTGGCTGATCATGACGCTGGTTTTTACCCCGATGCTGCGCTATTACCGGCAATCGTTATTGTGGGCTCCGGCCATGCCGCTGATCGCCCTGTTCTACCTGGCCGCGACGCTGGGTTCGGCTTGGCGTTATTGGCAAGGCCGCGGAGGTCAGTGGAAGGGCCGCGCTCAAGCCGTCCAGCGGCCCTAGTTCCAGTAAGGTGCGCCGGCCCGCCAAGGTGATCCGGCGGCCCGGTTTACTTGAGATACCCTTCTTGGCCAAACCACTCGAGCGCGGCGCGCAAAGCGGCCAGATGCGGCCCGGGGCGATAACCCAATTCGCGCTCGGCTTTGGCCGATGAGAAAAACATCCGGTTTTTCGACATTTTCAGGCCATCCACCGTGACGAACGGTTCTTTGCCGGTCACCTGCGCCACCGCTTCGGCGGCACGCGCCAGCGGATACAAAGGCCATAACGGCAGCTTGACCCGCGGCGGACGCCGCCCGCTCAAGCCGGCGATTTCGCCCAGCAGATGCTGCAAGGTCACGTTGTCCCCGCCAAGAATGTAACGCTCGCCGATGCGCCCGTGATCCAGCGCCAACAGATGTCCTAGCGCCACATCTTCGACATTCACCAGATTCAAGCCGGTATCGACAAAAGCCGGCATCTTGCCGGTGGCGGCCTCGATAATAATGCGCCCGGTGGGAGTTGGCCGCACATCCTGGGCGCCGATCGGCGTCGACGGATTGACGATTACCGCCGGCAGTCCGTCTTGAGCGACCATCTGCTCCACCAGGCGTTCGGCCAGCACCTTGCTGCGCTTGTAGGCACCAATCGCCTCGTGGCCGGCCAGCGGCACGTCTTCGGCCGCCGCGGTGGCAGCGGTGGTCTGACTGCTGACCCGCAAGGTGGCCACGCTGCTGGTGTACACCACCCGCTCGACCTGCTGTTGCAACGCGGCACGCATTACCGCGGCGGTGCCTTCCAGGTTGTTGCGCTCGATCTCGCCCGGGTCGCGTGCCCACAGGCGATAGTCGGCCGCCACATGAAACAGGTAACGCACGCCTTCAAGGGCCCGGCTCACCGACGCCTGGTCCCGCATATCGCCTTCGACCACTTCGGCGTCAAGGCCGACCAGATTGCGCCGCGGGCTGCTGGGCCGGACCATCACCCGCACTTGGTAGCCGCGCTGTTGCGCGGCCCGCGCCACCGCCGAGCCGACAAAGCCCGATGCGCCTGTAATCAGTACCCTGGATTGCGTAGACATGCCTGAATTTCCTGTATTTCTTGTTATTTAACGTTTTATACTGCTTTCTTACGCAAATTTTTCCGTTGCCGCAGCGATCACAGAATAGCCGAGGCCCGCTGCGCGACGCCAGAATATACCGCGATGCGAGCACTATTGCCGCTTCATCGAAGCGTAACTTGATGTAACGTTATTTGAAGTTCGCAGCACAGTTTTGGCCGGGGCGTTACAATCCGGGCTTTGCACTATTTCGTAGACATGCAGCGATCCGCGTTTTGCACGGACTTTTCGCTGGTGTGCGAATTTTTGGCGCACTACGTTCCTTGATGGGACGTCAAACGCTGGAGTACTACTAATGCGGGTTATCCTCGCCCAACCTCGTGGGTTTTGTGCCGGTGTCGTGCGCGCCATCGAAATTGTCGAACGTTCCCTGGAGCGCCATGGCGCGCCCGTCTACGTGCGCCATGAAATCGTGCACAATAAAGCCGTGGTCGACAGTCTCAAAGCCAAAGGCGCGGTGTTTGTCGAAGAACTGGACGAAGTCCCGGCGCGTGCCGTCACCATCTTCAGCGCCCATGGCGTCGGCCAGACGGTCGAGGCCAATGCCGCGGCACGGGGTCTGAACGTATTGAACGCCACGTGCCCGCTGGTGACCAAAGTCCATGTCCAGGGCCGCCAATACGCGTCCAGCGGCAGGGTGGTGATTTTGATCGGGCATGCCGGTCACCCGGAAGTTGAAGGCACCATGGGTCAGATCGAAGGCCGTGTATTATTGGTGCAGGACGAGCGTGAAGCGGAACTGCTGGATCTGCCTAATGACACGCCGGTGGCCTACGTAACGCAAACCACGCTCAGCGTGGACGATACCCGCGGCGTAATAGCCGCCTTGCAGCGCCGCTTTACCGACATCATCGGTCCGGACATCCGCGATATTTGTTACGCCACGCAAAACCGCCAGAGCGCGGTGCGCGAATTGTGCAAACAAGTCGATGTACTGCTGGTGGTGGGTGCCAATAACAGTTCCAACTCGAATCGTTTGCGCGAGATTGGCACTGAAATCGGCATTCCCAGCTATTTGCTGGCCGACGGCACTGAACTCGATCCTGCCTGGGTGCGTGACGCCACGGTGGTGGGCATTACGGCCGGCGCATCGGCTCCGGAAGCGATGGTCGAGCATGTGATCGACGCACTGCGCAAACTGGTTGAAGTTGAAGTTTCCACGATGGATGGACGTGAAGAACACGTCGAATTCCGCCTCCCCCCCGAGTTATCGGAAGATTTGCCGGCTGCGCACACCGCGCGCTAGTTGTAAGGAGCTTGATTTGTCTATCCCATTGTTGCAAAAAGTATTGGTCGGTGCCTACATCGTCCGCAAACATCTTTCCGGGCAAAAGCGCTATCCGCTGGCCCTGATGCTGGAACCCCTGTTCCGCTGCAATCTGGCCTGCGCCGGCTGCGGCAAGATCGATTACCCCGACGACATCCTGAACCAGCGCCTGTCGCTGGAAGAATGCCTGGGCGCGGTTGACGAATGCAACGCGCCGGTGGTCTCGATCGCCGGCGGCGAACCGCTGCTGCACAAAGAAATGCCGGAAATCGTCAAGGGCATCATCGCCCGCCGCAAATTCGTCTATCTGTGCACCAATGCCTTGTTGATGGAAAAGAAGCTCGATCAGTACACCCCGAGCCACTTCTTCGTCTGGTCGGTGCATCTGGACGGCGACGAGCAAATGCATGACCGTTCGGTCTGCCAGCCAGGCGTGTACGACCGCGCGGTGGCGGCCATCAAGCTGGCCAAAGACCGCGGTTTCCGCGTCAACATCAATTGCACCTTGTTTAACGACGCCAAGCCGGACCAGGTGGCCAGCTTCTTCGACTCGGTCAAAGCCATGGGCGTCGACGGCATTACGGTTTCGCCGGGCTATGCATACGAGCGCGCGCCTGAGCAGGAACATTTCCTGAATCGCGGCAAGACCAAACAATTGTTCCGCGACATTCTGAGCATGGGTGACGGCGGCCGTAAATGGGCCTTCAGCCAATCCAGCCTGTTCCTCGATTTCCTGGCCGGCAATCAGACCTATCACTGCACGCCCTGGGGCAACCCGGCACGTACCGTGTTCGGCTGGCAGCGTCCGTGTTACCTGCTGGGCGAAGGGTATACCAAGACTTTCAAGGAATTGATGGAAGAAACGGATTGGGACGCCTACGGCACAGGCAACTACGAAAAATGCGCCGATTGCATGGTACACAGCGGCTACGAAGCCACCGCGGTGATGGATACCGTGACGCGCCCCCTGAAGGCACTCAAGGTTGCTCTCAAAGGCGTGCGCACCGAAGGCAAAATGGCCCCGGATATTTCGCTCGACAACCAACGCCCGGCTCAATATGTCTATTCAAGCCATGTGGAAATCAAGCTGAGCGAGATTAAAGGACTGAAAGCGAGCGCCAAGGCCAAGGAAGCCGAAGCAGTCGAAGCCTAAGGTTCGACGCCAGGCGTCAAGTACCAAGCAGCCACCGCCAGGGTGGCCGCCTGAAATTCGCAAGTGCGGATTCAGGCGCCGCGAAGACGCCGGCGGGCCTGGCCCGCCGCGCGTGAATGACACAAAGCAAACTGGAAAGCGGTGCGGATTGACCACGCCGCGGTGAGGCTCTCAGCCCGCGTTCAACCCGCGGTAGCGTTATGCGCTGCCAAAAACTTCACCAGCCCATCTATTCCGCCTTTGGCAATCTGGTCGGCAAATTGCTGACGATAAACGCCGATCAGCCAGGCTCCCATCATATTGATGTCGTAGATCTTCCAACCGGAAGGGGTCTTGTTGACCCGGTAATCGATATTCATCGTATCGCCATGGTTGATCACCACCGTTTTGACCACCGCATCGGTAGCGCCGGCGGGCAAGGTCGCCATGGGTGCGTATTTGAATTGCACACCCTGGTCGCGCACCTGCGTCAACTCAGCGGCATAGGTGCGAACCAATAAGGTCTGGAACTGGTCAAATAATGCTTTCTGTTGGGCGGGCGTGGCCGTGGCCCAGGCATTACCCACGGCAAACTGCGTGGTGCGCAGAAAATCGGTGTGAGGCAGGAATTTTTCCTCGACCACCTGAGTAATTTTATCGGGGTCGCCGGCACGCGCCGCCGGGTCGGCTTGAATCGTCGACATCACCGTGTCGATGGCGCTTTTGAGCATCACATCGGGGGCGCGATTGTCGGCCTGTTGGGCGTAAACATGGGGGGCCGCGACCAGCACGATCAGCGGCGCCCAAACATATGACTTCATTCGATGGTCCCTTTGCAAGCGGTCGTATTGGATCGGAGCCGCCCGAATAATAGGTTCGGATATGCCTCAAAAAAAGGGCCGAAAATGCCCCAGGCGTCTGATTGGCCAGTATACCGGATCGCTTGTACCGGGCTTGTTACCAAGGGTAATCGCGGTTTTACCCTGAACCGACCGGTTCAGGCTGCCGTAGCCTGTATACTCCGGTCCGAACGAATCTCTGATGGAATTGCACAAAAAACCCATGCTGATTGCCTTCATTGCAAAAATAGTCGCCTTTTCGGTCCGCTGCGCCTGGCGGGTGATTGGCGTATCGCTACTGCTGGTGATCGCCGGCGCGTACTATGTCAGCGGCCATTTCGCGATCAACACCGATATCGGCCGGCTGATCGACACCCATGCGCCTTGGGCGCAACGCGACGCGGCACTCAGCGCCGCCTTCCCGCAACGCGGTGATGTCACCTTGGTGGTGGTGCGCGCCCCCGCCGCCGAATTTGCCGCCCAGGCAGCCAGCGAACTCGCGGCACGTTTGCAGCAACAGCCAACCCTGTTCCGCGCGGTGAATCTGGCCGACGGCAGCGACTTCTTTACTCGTAACGGCCTGCTGTTTTTGCCGCTGGCCAAGGTCAACAGCCTCACCGATCAACTCAGTCAGGCCCGTCCGCTATTGAACCAGTTGGCACAAGACCCGTCATTGCGCGGCCTGTCCAACCTGCTTTCGGTTTCGTTACTGGTTCCGTTGCAAACCGGCCAGCTCCATCTGCCCGCGATGGCTCCATTACTGGCGCATAGCGCCGACGCTGTGGATGGGGCCCTGGCCGGCCGCCCGGCGGCGCTGTCGTGGCGCGCTTTGGTTGATCCCTCCGACGCCGACAGCAGTGCCGGGCGCAGTTTTATCGAAATCAGGCCGGTACTGAATTACAGCGACCTTGAACCCGGTGCGGCATCGGCGCGCGCGATCCGGGCGGCGGCCGTGGACTTGCATCTGGCTCAGCGCTACGGCGCCAGCATCGCCTTGACCGGCCCGACGCCCTTGTCGGACGAAGAATTTTCTTCGGTGCAAGAAGGCGCGGCGCTGAACGGTGTGATTACCTTGGGCGTGGTTTTGCTGATTCTCTGGTTCGCCTTGCGCTCGGTCAAGCTGGTGCTGGCGGTATTCCTGACCCTGATCGGCGGCTTGGTGGTGACCGCCGCGTTGGGCCTGCTGCTGGTCGGCGCGCTCAACATGATTTCGGTCGCGTTCGCGGTATTGTTTGTCGGCATCGGTGTCGATTTCGGCATCCAGTTCGGCGTGCGGTTTCGCGAAGAACAATGCCACGAGCAGGATATGCAACTGGCCCTGGTTGCCGCGGCCCGCTCGATTGCCTTGCCGCTGACACTGGCGGCCGCAGCCACTGCCGCCAGTTTTCTGGCTTTTTTGCCGACCGATTATCGCGGTGTGTCGGAGCTGGGTCAGATCGCGGGCGTCGGCATTTTATGTGTCGCCTTTCCGTCATGCCTGACCTTGTTACCGGCCTTGATTTCCGTATTACGTCCGCGTGGCGGCGCCGTCATGCCGGGTTATCGTTGGCTGGCGCCCGTCGACCGCCTCTTTGAAGCGCGCCGAAAACCGCTGCTGATCGGCACCGTGGCGCTGATTATCGCGGGCCTGCCGTTGTTGTGGCATCTGCATTTCGATTTCAATCCCTTACATTTGAAAAACCCGCATAGCGAGTCGATGGCTACCCTGACCTCGCTGACAAATTCCCCTGAAGTCGGGATCAACAATGTAAAGGTGCTTAACCCATCGCTGGCCGATGCCCAGGCGTTGGCAGCCAAACTCAGACGGGTGCCGCAAGTGGGCGAGGTCATGTCCTTGGCCAGCTTTGTGCCCGACCAGCAGCCGGAAAAACTGCAAAGCATCGCGGCCACGGCAAGCCGCTTGCTGCCGGTGTTGCAACAGACCCCGGCGGGCGACGCCAGCGATCTGGAGCGGGTCGCATCCTTGCGTCGTGCGGCCCAGGCTTTGCGTAACGCCGCGCTGGATCACGAAGGTCCGGGTGCTGCGGAAGCACGCCGCTTGTCCGCCAGCCTGACGGCGCTGGCCAAAGCCGATAGCGCCGCGCGCGACCGCGCCGAAATCGCCGTCGCGCTACCGCTGAAACTGTCGCTGGCCACTCTGCAAAAAACGCTGCAACCGCAAGCCGTCACCCTGGCCAATTTGCCGCCTCAACTGACTCGCGACTGGCTCGCACCGGACGGTCAGGCACTGCTCGATATTGCCCCGGCCAACATCCCCGGCGTCGACCCGGGCGACGACACCTTGTTGCGCAACTTTACCCAGGCGGTATTGAAGGTAGCGCCGACGGCAATCAGCGGGCCGATTTCCATCCTCGATTCGGCCAATGTCATTATTCATGCCTTTATCGAAGCCGCCATCCTGGCCGTGATTGCCATCACGGTATTGCTCTGGATCGCCCTGAAACGCTTCGACGACGTCTTGCGTACACTGATTCCCTTGCTGGTCTCAGCGCTGGTGACCTTGGAGTTATGCGTGATCTTGGGCATCTCGCTGAA
>JAMFSV010000141.1 GCA_026225455.1 Burkholderiales bacterium
ACCCGAAGCACCCGAAGCACAAGCAATTCAATGAAATACCACCCGCTTCTGCCCTGCCGGCAAGAAATACCATACCGCACCTGCAAGCTGCAACGCGATCAGCGCCCCCCAGGCGCTTAAATGCGCGACCACCGGATAATGCCCGTCCACGCGCGGCCAATGGCTTAATACCGCACCGACTGCAATCTGAAACACAAAGATCAACACAAAAATCACCAGGGTCAGGGTGGTGTTGACGCGGCCTATCATCTGTGCCGGGAAGTGTTCCGCCATGATGGCGTAGGTCAGAATCCCGGTGCCGCCGAACACACCATACGCGGCCCATAGGACGCTATCGGGCAGCGGTACTTGCAGCACCAGCAGGATCTGGGTCAGCAAAAAAGCCAGCATGCCGATGCCGCACACGCGGTACAGGTTGAGGCCGAAACGTTCCAGGCTGCGTGCGACAAAACCGAAGAACAGGCAGCCGGCCATCATCGCCACGCCGACCACCGAGACCATGGCGGCGGCGCGAGGCGTTGACATGCGGGTGACGTCGCGCAGGTAAGCACCCAGCCATAACGATTGCATCGCATAGAAGGTGCCTTGGGAAATCACCGAAAATGAGGCGACTTTCCAGAAGCCCGGATTACACAGAATGTGCCAAGTGCCTTTGAATTGCGCCAGCAACGTGCCTTGATGACGGGTATTGGTGTCCCGGGGGGCGCCCAGCCACAGCGCGGCAGCGGTGAGTGCGCTTAAGGCGGCCAGGCCGCCGCAGATGCTGCGCCAGTCGGTGAACGACAGCAGCCAGCTTAGCGGCGAGCCGACGGCCACGCCGCCCAAGCCGCCGACCGCCATCACGATGCCGTTCATCATTGGCAGGCGCTGCAACGCAAAGACCTGCGCCAGGGCCTTGAAGGCCCCGCCGAGACAGGCTGCCACGCCGACGCCGATGAGGAAACGGCCGGCCATCAGAGCGGCCAGCGCGTGGGCCTGGCCGTAGATCACCGATCCCGCCGCCGTCACCAGCAGCAGGACTGCCACCGTGCGGCGCGCGCCGAAATGATCGAGCATCACGCCGGCAGGGATCTGGGTGGCGGCAAAGCCCAGGAAATATAAGCTGGTCAGCACCCCAAGACTGGCGGCGGACAGGCCCAGGTCATGGATCAAGTAGGGCGAGAAGCCCAGATTGACGCCGCGAAATACGTAGGAAACGAAGTAACCTAACGAAAACAGCGCTAGAACGCGTAGCTGTGACCAATTGAGCATGAGGCGGAGACATCCGTGTGATGAATTGCGCCACTATAGTCCAGGGGCCGGCGCGGTGTCGGGGCGGGCGCGAATTTTCAGTCGCCTTCGGAGGCTGAGTCGTCCCTCATTCTAAGCAGTTCTTCGCGCAGCCTGATCAAAGGCGCTTTGTCGTCGTCGCGGGCCCACTCTTCCATGTCGTCGAGGGCGCGTTGGCAGCCGTCCATCACCACTTCGAGATCGACCGGCACGCCGTTGGCCAGGCACAATTGCAGCACTTCGGCGAATTTCCGGCATTCGTCGTCGCTGTAGGAAATGTCGAGGTTGTCGGTGATCACTTGCGCAATAGTGCTGCGCGCCCGGTCTTCAGCAGGAACCAGATCGATCACCCCGCGGGCCACGGCCAGTGAATAATAAAGCGCGACATCGAGCCATTGCGCGGCGTCAAAGGCCTCGTGGTCCATATGTTCCTCGAAGAACTCGATGGCCTCTTGTTCGTGCGCTTCGTCGGCATCCACGTTTTGGCACAATTGCTCAAAAATTTCTTCCTGCTCGCTACGTCTATAACCGTCCATGCCTATCTCTTCGTGTGAGGATTGCGCACCACTTTCCGCTGAACACCCGTTCATGCCGCTGGTCTAACCAGTGAGACCGGCGGCTTTGCGCAGTGGTGCCGAGAGTCGCATTATAAAGCGCACGGGCGATACCGCCCGCGCAAGTTCGCGCCCGGCACCGGACGGCGAGCTTGTGCCGCCCGGTGTTATGCCGCAATGCCCGGTGTGGTATTGGGCTCGATCGGCCGCAGCGGGTCGTCGGTAATCGATTCGGATAGCATAGCGGTGTGCAGCGGCAGCACCTGGCCCATCCACAAGGCATGAGTGGCATGGTCGCGGCGCGGGTTATCGGTGTTGGGGTGAACCAACACGGCCAAGTCCTGACGGTTAAGCATCAGCCAGGGCACCAGCGCGGGGAACAAGGCGATATCGAAGGCAATTTGGTACATCGGGCTGGTATGGGGACCCACCGGCGTTTCGCGCCAGCGCCCAAGCTGCACCGTAAAACGTTCGGCGACCTGGTCGCGCAGTATGGCGGCGCGCTCACGTTGCGCCGCGTCGTTAAAATAAATATGGGAGTGATAGCTGTGGATGTTGCTAATCGGGGCGACGGCGGCTGAAGTAGGATTCATAATAGTCGATGGAAAACGTTGAGTCGGGCGGCACCCTGGCCGCGCGATAGTTTGTTTCAAGCAACGGCGGCTCCCGGCTTGGCCGCATACCGGCGCGGCCGTGGAATGGCAATGGACGCGGGGCGGGTCGAGCATGGATCATATCAAGACCGGGACTTGCCTGGGTTTACGCCGGAATTTTGCGCTCAAGGGGTAGCGAGGGTCGAGCTGAATCGGGCGGCGCGATTCTAGTTGTCACTTCTAACTAACGCCCGGATGGCGACATCGGTACAATAGACGCCTTAATTCACTTTAGGATTCCACGTGAGCCGCAACAAAACTAATCCCAAGCTCGAACAGGCGCTGACGCGCGGCGCTCTGGCAATCCGTCATGCAGATTTTGCGCGGGCCACCGCCTTGCTGCAAAGCGTCGGAAAAATGAATGTGGAAGCGGCCGCCACGATAGGCATCGAGGCGTTTTTCGAGGTATTGGGCTCAGATAAGTTTGGTGAGCCTATCGACGGCGTCTGGCCGCAGTGTGCACGCCTTTCGCTCGACGGCCCGGTGGCTGAGACCGATCCCGACGAGGTGCGCTCGATCTGGGTCATTGCCGATCAGGCCAGCCCGATGTTTCGCGTCACCTGGCAGCGGGCCGACGGCAAGATCGGCCGTTTCGAAGACGGTCCGCTGGCGGTGGTGGCGTTTATCACCGACGTCGAAATTCCGTGGCTCGATAGCGCAGACTGACGCCTATGGCCAGCCGGCCGGAGCGCCTTCCGAGACGAGAAGCGGGCCGCGAGCGGCCCGCGGTGCTATTCGACGCGTAATTCGGTCGGCATCGGGGCCGACTGATGCGAGCTCAGCAAATTGAACGCCGAGTGAATCAAAGCCACATGGGAAAATGCCTGAGGGAAATTGCCCAGTTGTTGCCCCGCCACCGGGTCGAACTCCTCTGCCAGCAAGCCCACATCGTTGGCCACCGCCAGCAGTCGCTCGAACATGTGGTTCGCCTCGGTCAAACGGCCTTGCAAGGCCAGGTTGTCCACCAGCCAGAAGCTGCAGGCGAGAAACGCCCCTTCGCCGCCCGGCAGGCCATCCTTGACCTCGTGGCTCAGATAACGCATGACAAAACCGTCGACCACTAACTCGCGTTCAATCGCCGCAAGGGTGGCGATCACGCGCGGGTCGTCCGGCGGCAGGAAACCGACCAGGGGGATATGCAGCAGGCTCGCATCCAGCGAATCGGAACCATAGCTTTGCACAAAGCTGTTGCGTTGCAGATTAAAACCGCGTTCGCACACCTGCTGGTGTATCGTATCGCGCACCTCGCGCCAATGTTCGACCGGTCCTTCGACGCCGAAATGCTCGACCGATTTGACCGCCCGGTCGAAGGCGACCCAGGCCATGACTTTCGAATAGGTGAAATGCTGGCGACCGCCGCGCACTTCCCAGATACCTTCATCGGGTTGCTGCCACACGGCTTCGAGGTGAGCCAGCATGGCGCATTGCAAATGCCAGATCGAGTCGTCGCTGCCGAAATCTTCGGACTGGTCGTTGGGCAGGGCCATTTTGCGGCATTGATATAGCGCATCCATCAATTCGCCGTAGACATCGATCTGCAACTGACTGGACGCCTGGTTGCCGATTCGGACCGGCTTCGACTGGGCGAAACCGGGTAAAGCGTCGATTTCGCGCTCGTCGAGTTGGCGTTCGCCGCTGATGCCATACATGATCTGCAGTTGCGATGCGTCGCCGGCGATGGCGCGCACCAGCCAAGCCCGCCAGGCGCGGGCTTCGACGTAAAATCCCGCCAGCATCAGCGCGGTCAGGGTCAAGGTGGCATCGCGCAGCCAGCAGAAGCGATAGTCCCAGTTGCGCGATCCCCCCAGACATTCGGGCAGCGAAGTCGTGGGGGCGGCCACGATGCCGCCGGTCGGCTCGTAAATCAAAGCCTTGAGCACGATCAGCGAGCGTTGTACCGGTTCGGTCCACTTGCCCGCGTCATGGCAACGCGACGACCAGGCCCGCCAGCGCGGTTCGAGTTGTTCCAGCGTGGTGACTGCGTCGACCTGGGCCGGCATCGGCAGGTGCGATTCGCTATAGCTTAATTCGAAACTCAGGCTTTGCCCGGCTTCGACCGCAAAGGTGGTCACGGTTTTGCGATGCTCGCCGTGTATCGGAATGGGGGAGCGCAGCATGACCCGGTTCGGTCCGACAATAAAACTCATGCCTTGGCCTTCGCCGTCGGGCAACTGCGTGGCCCAGGGCACGGAGATGCCGTAGTCGAAGCGCAGCACCAGCTCCAGATGCATCTGGACGCAACCGGCGAGGCCGGTGACGGTGCGGATCAAACGCGGCGCATCGCTGCGCAAGGCCATAAAATCGGTGACCACCACGGTGCCGCTGTCGGTTTCGAATTGGGTTTCAAGGATCAGGGTGCCGGAGCGGTATTTACGGCTTACGCGGGGATTGTCGCTGACCGGGGCGATCAGCCAGCGGCCGTTGTCGGGACTGCCCAGCAATGCCGCAAAGCAGGCTGCTGAGTCGAAGCGCGGCCAGCACAGCCAGTCGATCGAGCCATTGTTGCAACTTAAGGCGGCGCTATGGCAATCGCCGATCATGGCGTAGTCTTCGATGCGGCGTTCAGGGACGATGGCGGGTGTTGGGTTGGAAGGCAAACAAGCTCCTTGGGAGTCGATTTGATTGGCGTGCCGCCGGCAGACACCTGCCGGCAGGCGTGGCCCCTACGCCAGCTTTACGGACTGATGTCGGGCGAGGCGTCACAACAACCTCTCCCTCTTTCGGACCTAGCTACGCAGGGTGAGTTCAATCTCACTTGCACCGCCGTCCGGCTGCGGTGCACCGGACGCTTTGAATTTGCGGCTGGCCTGATCTACCTCATAGCGAAACTGTAGCAGCGCGGCAACATCAACATGGGGCGGCGTCAGCGCCGACCACAATAGTTCGCTCAATTGGCGCGCCGTGGTTTCGATATCGTACGGGTGTTCGGCCAATACCGCATCCCATAGCACATGTTCCATCGGCCCGAAGACCATCGAGCGCAGCAGCCGCAGTGGCAGCTCGGCCCGGATCAGGCCGGTTTCCTGGCCGCGCGCGAGGACCTCCATCAGGGGCGAGGTGTAGCGGCGCTGCAATTTAATCAGTGTATCGCCGAATTCCTGACTGTGACTACGTCCTTCGGACAGCACCAGTGCGCATAAACCCGTGCCGTTGAGCAAAAACAAGCGCAAATGGTTGATCACGATAAATTCGAACTGTTCTCTGACGCTGGCGTGACGCGGCAGTTTGGCTTCGACCTCGGCGATGATCTCATCGTACCAGTCGCTGATAATCAACACGCAGAGTTCGCGTTTGCTGGCGAAATAGCTGAAGACGGTGGCCTCGGAAATCGCCAGGCGTTGGGCGATTTCGGTGGTGGTGGCGCGTTCGTAGCCTTTTTCCGCGAGGACTTCACGTCCGACGCGCAAAATATCGCGTACCCGTTGTTGAGATTTTGCGCTATTGGGCTGGCGGCGCAAGCTGGCTTTTTCGGCAGGGGGCGTCGACATGGGGCCGTCTCGGAAGGCGCGGTGGGCGCGCTTTTATTAGGGGGTGGGGGTGATGGGCAAGCGTAGCACGGGCGCCGCGAGCTGACTATTGAGTTTAACTCACAAAAATGTTTGACGTTTACGTAAAGTAGAAGCAAAATCGTGCCGCATAAGGCGTCCATGAGCACGGTCCTGATTGAATTTGAGTGGGAAAATTCGCTCAGGAACCAATAAGTGAGCGCCACTCATAATTTGCGACTTGGCTAAGCCCCCGCACGGCGCATAATCCCAAGCACCCCCAGGAGACGCGATGATAGAAATTCCAGGCCTGAAATTCCCGCTCGGCGAGGATGTCGAGATGCTGCGCGAAACGGTTTCGCATTTTGCGCAGAAGGAAATCGCCCCACGGGCCGGGGAAATCGACCGCAGCGACCAATTTCCCATGGATTTGTGGAAGAAGTTCGGCGACCTGGGCGTGCTCGGCATGACCGTCGGGGAAGAGTATGGCGGCGCCAATATGGGTTATTTGGCGCATA
>JAMFSV010000142.1 GCA_026225455.1 Burkholderiales bacterium
AGCCGTGGTCGACAAACACGCAGGTGAGCTGGTCGCCGATGGCACGATGCAACAAGGCTGCGGCCACCGACGAATCGACACCGCCCGACAGACCCAGGATCACGTGTTCGGTGCCGACTTGCTCGCGAATCTTGGTCACGGCCTCGTCGATATAGTCGCCCATCTTCCAGTCGGCGTGCGCGCCGCAGATGTCGAGTACAAAACGGCTCAGCAAAGCGGCGCCCTGCACCGTGTGGGTGACTTCCGGGTGAAACTGCGCCGCGTAAAAACGGCGCGTTTCGTCAGCCATGCCGGCAATCGGGCATGACGGGGTCGACAACATCAGCTTGAACCCTTCCGGCATCGCGGTGACCTTGTCGCCGTGGCTCATCCACACCTTGAGCATGCCATGGCCTTCCGCCGTGCGGAAATCCTCTATCCCCTCAAACAGCTTGGTGTGGCCATGCGCCCGCACTTCGGCATAACCGAATTCACGCACCAGGCCCAGTTCAACCTTGCCGCCCAATTGCTCGGCCATGGTTTGCATGCCGTAACAAATGCCCAGTACCGGCACGCCCAGTTCGAATACCGCCTGCGGCGCGCGGGGCGAGCCGTCTTCGGTTACCGAATGATGGCTGCCGGAGAGGATGATGCCCTTCGGCGCGAAGTCGCGGATAAATGCATCGTCGACGTCGTAAGGGTGAATTTCCGAATAGACATGCGCTTCGCGCACACGCCGGGCGATCAACTGGGTGACCTGAGAGCCGAAATCGAGAATCAGAATTTTATCGTGCACTCATTACTCCACGTGATAGTTCGGCGCTTCTTTGGTGATCTGAACATCATGCACATGCGATTCGCGGATACCTGCCGAGGTAATTTCGACGAAACCGGCTTTTTCGTGCAACTCGGCGATGGTGCGGCAGCCGCAATAACCCATGCTGGAGCGCACGCCGCCGACCACCTGATACAAGATGGCGTTGACGCTGCCCTTGTAGGCGACCCGGCCTTCAATGCCTTCGGGGACCAGTTTGTCGATATTGCCGGAGTTTTCCTGGAAATATCGATCCGCGGCGCCGTCCTTCATGGCGCCGACCGAACCCATGCCGCGATATGCTTTGTATTGGCGGCCTTGATACAGGAACACATCGCCCGGCGATTCTTCGGTGCCGGCCAACATGCTGCCCATCATCACGGTGCTGGCGCCGGCGGCAAGCGCCTTGGCCACATCGCCCGAATAACGCACACCGCCGTCACCGATCACCGGCACGCCGGTGCCTTTGAGGGCGTCGGCGACATTGGCAATCGCGGTGACTTGCGGCACGCCGACGCCGGCCACGATGCGGGTGGTGCAAATCGACCCCGGGCCAATCCCGACCTTGACCGCATCGGCACCGTATTCGACCAGCGCACGCGCGGCATCGGCGGTGGCGATGTTGCCGCCGACCACTTCGATATGCGGGAATTGCTGCTTGACCCAACGCACCCGTTCCAGCACGCCCTGGCTGTGACCGTGCGCGGTGTCGACCACCAGCACGTCAACCCCGGCTTGCACCAGCAACTCGATACGTTCAACGTTGTCCTGGCCTACCCCGACTGCCGCGCCGACGCGCAGCTTGCCGTCGCTGTCTTTACAGGCATCCGGGTGTTCGGTGGCTTTTAAAATATCCTTGACGGTAATCAGGCCGCGTAATTCGAACGCGTCGTTGATCACCAATACACGTTCCAGGCGATGGGCATGCATCAAAGCCTTGGCTTCGTGCAGCGGGGTGCCTTCCTTGACGGTAATCAGGCGTTCGCGCGGCGTCATGATGCTGCTCACGGGCAGATCCTGGCGCTGTTCGAAACGCAGGTCGCGGTTGGTCACGATGCCGATCAAAGCCCGGCCGTCGACCACCGGAAAACCGGAAATGCCGTATTGATGCGACAGCGCGATCACTTCGCTGACGGTTAATTCAGGCGGTACGGTAATCGGGTCGAGCAAAACCCCCGATTCGAAACGCTTGACCTTGGCAACTTCACGCGCTTGTTCGACCGGCGTGAGATTTTTGTGGACGATACCAATACCACCCTGCTGCGCCATGGCAATCGCCAGACGCCCTTCGGTCACTGTATCCATCGCGGCCGAGACCAGCGGCATATTCAGCGCGATATTGCGAGTGAAGCGGGTTTTAAGCGACGTATCGCGTGGCAAGACGTCCGAAAACGCGGGAACGAGGAGCACGTCATCGAATGTGAGTGCTTTTTGGATTAAACGCATGGCAAATCCTATAGGCGCAAAAGCGGATTATACGCGAAGTTCCGAGAATGTTTGAGTGGTACGCATAAGGTTCCCGTGCCATGCCGGTTTTTACGCTACGCCCGTGACACTTGCAGGCAGGGGCTTGCCGACTGGCGCACCGGGTCGGGCCAGCAGCACTCACGGTCCCGCTCCTACGTGAGCGTGTTATTCTCGCCGGCTGATCAAAAAACCGCTGAACCCCACTCTGAAGGAGACGATTGCATGCGCCGAGGTGTGGCATACGGGGTGATGGCAGGCGCATTTTGGGGCACGGTTTTTATTGCCCCGCGCCTGCTGCCGGATTTCTCGCCGCTGGCGCTGTCAGCCGGCCGCTATATGACTTATGGGCTGGTTTCACTGCTGGCGGCACTGCCGATGGTGCGTCGGCTCGCGGGTAAAGTCACGCGCCAGGATTGCCTGGCCTTGGTCAGCTTGTCCTTGAGCGGCAACATCATTTATTACGTCTTGCTGGCGGCAGCCGTACAACGCATCGGGATTGCGCCAACCTCACTGATTATCGGCCTGCTGCCCGTTACCGTGACCCTGGTGGGTCGGAGCGATCACGGCGCGGTGTCGCTGCGCAAGCTGGTGTGGCCGTTGCTGCTGGTGCTGCTGGGCATTGTCTGCATCAACTTCGATGTGTTCACGGTGGCGGGCGCACCGGGCGCCGCACCGTGGTCCGCGCGGGTCATCGGGCTGCTCTGCGCCGCCGGCGCCTTGTTCAGTTGGACCTTATTCGCCGTGCAAAACACGCGCTACTTGAAACAGCACCTGCGCTATAGCGGTAACGAATGGTCGGTCCTGAGCGGCATCGTGACCGGCATGCTGGGCGTACTGCTCGGGGTCGCGGCCATGACCGTGCCCGGCGCGCTGCATCAGGCGGCCATGCCGGTGCCGCGCTGGCATATGTTCTGGGCCGTCAATCTGGTGCTGGCGGTAGGCGCATCGTGGCTGGGCAATTCGCTGTGGAACGCGGCCAGCAAGCGGCTGCCGCTGACTTTGTCGGGTCAGATGATCGTCTTTGAAACCTTGTTTGCCCTGCTCTACGGTTTTGTCTACGACGCGCGCCTGCCGCGCCTGCTGGAAATCGCTGCGATCACCTTGCTGATGAGCGGTGTGACGTGGTCGGTGCAATTGCATGCAAGCGATAAATCCGCGGCTGAAGCGCCGATGGAGGGGGATGTGCCGCTGCATTGATACGCCGCGAAGCCGCGCTTCAAGCAAGCATAAGCAGATGGAGTAAAGTCGGGGGCAGGCGAAAACTCAGGGCCGATACAGATTCAGCGTTTCTCGCGCCCCTGCCATTTGCGCCCTTCGGTCGAGCCGGCGCGGATTTTTTCGACCCGGCGCTGCCGCGCAACTTTGGGGTCGGCGGTAAGCGGACGATAGATTTCGATGCGATCATGCGCTTGAACCACCCCATCAAGTTGCACCAGTTTGCCGAAAACCCCGACCTTATTGCTTGCCAGGTCGATCTCGGGATGGAGCTGCAGCACGCCGCTAAGACCGATTGCCTGCGCCACTGTGGTCCCCTGGGCGAGCGCGACGGCAATCAGGCTGACGCCCCCCGGCGGCGGCGGCGCGTAACACACCTCGACCTCGATACACAGCGCCGAAGTCGTGGCCGGTTGAGCGTCGGCGGCTTCATGAGCGGGCATAGACCACCTCGGCGCGCTTAATAAACGACTCAACGAAGGTGTTCGCGATATGATTGAACACCGGACCGATAATTTTTTCGAGAATAATGCTGGCAAATTCGTAGTGCAGCGAAAACTCGATTTTGCAGGCGTCCTCGCGCAGCGGGATAAACCGCCAATAGCCGGTGAACTTCTTGAACGGCCCGTCAGCGAACTCCATATTGATCGAGGTCGGGCGCACATGGGTATTGTGGGTGGCGAAATGCTGCCGGATCCCCTTGAAATTGATGTTGATCTTCGCGTCCATGCGCGTTTCGTCCTGATATGTGATATCTACACCACCACACCAGGGAAGAAAGTTAGGATAGTCGGCGACGTTGGTCACCAGATCGAACATCTGTTCGGCCGATTGGCGTATCAACACCGTTTTATGCACATCTGCCATAAATTAGGCTGCTTGTGAGGCGCGAACGGAAAACCCTGGACGCCGGTAAATGGGGCGCATATGTCGAAAGGCGCGATTCGCGCAGGGGCAAAAACGCGATTTCAAACAATATCACGCGCGAATCGGTGGTTTCGGCAGCTTTGGGCCGCTCGCTTTGTTAAAATTGTATTTTACTTGAGTTGGCAGCATTTCATTCATGACCATCAGCGATAACCGAAAAGCGTTCTTTGATTACTTCATCGAGGAGCGGTACGAAGCAGGCCTCGTGCTTGAGGGCTGGGAAGTCAAAGCGATCCGCGCCGGCCGGGCCCAGATCAAAGAGGGTTATGTCGTGATCCGCGACGGCGCGCTCTATCTGATCGGCGCGCATATCAGCCCGCTCAACAGCGCTTCGACCCATATCCACCCGGATACGACCCGCACACGCAAGCTGCTGTTGCATGCGGCTGAAATCAGCAAACTGATCGGCAAAGTCGAGCAACGCGGCTTTACCCTGGTGCCGCTTAACCTCCACTACAAGGGTGGTTTGGTCAAATGCGAAGTCGGCCTGGCCAAAGGTAAAAAGCAGCATGACAAACGCGAAACCGAAAAAAATCGCGATTGGGAGCGCGAACACGCCCGCCTGATGCGCCATCCGGGATAAGTCGCCGCCTTTATCCCAACCGCGCAAACAAACCCAAGCCCCCCC
>JAMFSV010000143.1 GCA_026225455.1 Burkholderiales bacterium
GGGCTGCTCGGTCTACTGCGACATGATCTTTACGCCCGATCAGGCGATCAAGAAAACGGTCATCGCCTGCCAGGCCGCGATGGCGAGACAGGGCGTGGCGGTGTTGATCGTGCCGGTCGATATATCCATTGCGGACTATCAGGGCGAGCCCAGACGCAAAGTGCACTACAGCCGGCCGGTGACGCGGCCTGACGATGCGGAAATCGATTGCATCGCCCGCGCCCTGAACCGGGGCGGCAACATTGCGATCTACGGCGGCTCGGCCTGCGATGGCGCCCATGCCGAGATCATGGCGGCCGCCGTGCTGCTCAATGCACCGGTTGCCTACACCGCCAGCGCGAAGCAATTTCTCGAGCCGGACAACCCCTACGATATCGGCATGACCGGCATCCTCGGCACGGAAGCCGGTTACCACGCGGTGCTCGAATGCGATACGCTGCTCTTGCTGGGCGCGGACTTCGCATGGTCGCAATACTATCCGACCGACGCGACGATCATCCAGATCGACGCCGAGGCGGTGCACCTGGGCCGCCGCCATCCCGTGATGCTGGGATACGTCGGCCACATCAAGGCAACGCTCAAGGAATTGCTCCCCCGATTGCGGCAACAGGACGATACCTCGTTCCGCGACCGGTATGTACGGCGCTATCAGCATGCCCGGAAAGCCATGCGCGACCAGGCGGTTCCCGCGGGCGATGGCGGCATTCCCGCCCACTATCTGACCAGCCTGATCGACAGGTTTGCCGCGGAAGACACCCATTTCGCGGCAGACGATGGCACGCCGACGGCGTCGATGTATCGCCTCATCACGGCCAACGGCCGGCGCCGTCTCTATGCGAGTCTGCTGCACGGCACCATGGCGAGCGGCTTGCCCACGGCGATCGGCCTGCAGCGTTCGCAGCCGTGCCGCCAGGTGATCGCTCTCTGCGGCGACGGCGGGCTGTCGATGCTGCTCGGTGAACTATTGACCACCGTCCAGGAAGATTTGCCGATCAAGATCGCGGTGTATGACAACGGCAAGCTGGGCTTCGCTGAGCTCGAACAAAAAGCCGAAGGGATGATGCCGCGATACACCGGCCTGAAAAACCCCGACTTCGGCAAGGTAGCCGAAGCCATCGGCTTGTGGGGCCGTACCGTCACCAGCGCCGATGCGCTGGAAGAGGCAATCCGTGCCTGGCTTGCCCAGCCGGGACCGGCGCTGCTGAACGTCCGTATCAGCCCCATGTTTATGGTGGTGCCGTCCTTCCTCGACACCCAGGCCGCTTATGGCATGGCGCTTTATTCGACTCGCGCAGTTCTCCAGGGCATGGGTGGCGATGTCTGGGAACTGATCAGAGAGAACTTCCTGTAAAAGGCAATCTATTCACCATGAGGGACCACCAAATGAACAAGGCAATGCCATCCTGGCACGAGGAATACGCGGGAGGCTCCGAAGAAGCCGAACGGCAATTAATTGAAGGATACGTGCGCGATATCCGGGCAATTCAGGAACGTACTGCCGCAAAGGCAGGGAAATCGCCGGACCGGACCTTGCACGCAAAAATCATTGTCGGCGTTCGAAATGCCCGGCTCGTCGTCGATCGCGATTTGCCGCCAGATTTGGCGGCAGGCTATTTTCAGCCGGGCGCCGAGTTGGCCACGGCCATACGCCTGTCCAACGCGTCGCCCTTCCACCGGGGCGATACCGCGGCCGATATGCGCGGTGCGGCCTTGCGGATCAACACGGGCGACGGGGGCTTTCACGATTTGCTGATGACAAGCTATCCCGTATCGCACGCACGCGACGCGTGGCAATTCATCGAGGTGGCCAAGATCGCGACCGGTCCGAAGCCGCTGGTGCTGCCCCGATTTATCCTGAAATTCGGCTTGTCCGAGACCCTGCGCATCCTCCGGAATATAAAGACCGGAAGCCAGCCGATCGAGAGCCTCAGGACGCAGCAGTTCTGGAGCCGCGCACCGCTGTTGTGGGGAAGCGCCGGCCCCGTGCGCTACGCGCTCAGGCCGGTAGCCCAGCCTGCCGGCAAGCAGCCCGACGAGACGGACCGCAATTATCTGGCCACGGAGTTTGCCAATGGCGCGGCGGCCGGCGATGTTCTCTACAAGCTGTCTCTCCAGCGCTATGTCGACAGCGAAACGACACCGATCGAAAACGGCGCCGCCGAGTGGCGCGAGAGCGACGCGCCTTTTGTCGATGTGGCGACCTTGATCATCCCCGCCCAGGACTTGGGCAGTACCGAGGCCGTCAGGGCGAAACAGGCCATCGACGGATTGGCATTCAATCCCTGGAATTGCCCGCCGCAATTTCGTCCCCTGGGCGGCCTGAATCGGGCGCGCAACCGCGTGTATTTTGCCAGCGCGGCGGGCTGGCTAGGTTCGCCTGACAGTGGAGCGCGGGTCAATCGGACTGGGTCAGTCAGGCGAGCAAACGAACACGCAGAGGGATCGCCGTTTCAAAATAATCGGTAACGCGCCGCACGCGGGACGAGACCAAACGGCGGTTGGGCCAAATCAGGCTGACGTCAAGGGTTTCTTTCAAAAAATCATCGAGTACGGTGACGATATCAGGATGGTTGAGTTCGTCGGAAAGCGACAAGCGGGTGAACAGGCCAATTCCAATGCCGGCCAGCACCCCGGTCCGGATCGTTTCAACGCTGTTTGAGCTCAGATTTCCAGACACCGCAACGCTGTATTTCCCTTGCGGACCAACAAAAGGCCACGTCGTCCCGTTGCCCGCCCCTTCATACACCAGGCAATTATGATTGGCGAGATCGGCAGGGGTGGCAGGGATGCCGTGCCGATCGAAATAGCGCCGCGCGCCCACACACACGAGGGTGGACGTCGCCACGCGCCGGGCCACCGAATCGAGTTCACTGATGGCGCCGACGCGGATGGCCAGGTCGATCCGGTCATCGACCATATCGCGCATGGAGTCCGACAGCACGAGATCGACTTTCAGTCCTGGATAAAGGGACAACAGATCCGGGATCAGCGGGAGGATGTGAAGACGGCCAAAGGTTGCGGCTACAGCGATTCGGATGGGACCTGCCACGCCCAACGTGCGGTTCGTCAGATCGCGGTCTGCCGAATCCATCTCGTCGACTAGCGGCTTGGTCCGCTGGTAGTAGCTCTGACCATCGTCGGTGAGAGTGACACTGCGGGTGCTACGGTTAAATAATATTACCCCCAGTCTTCTTTCCAGCGAACTGATGGCTTTGCTGACTGAGGATTGCGTATCACCCGTCCTGCGCGCGGCGGCGGAAAAGCCACCCGCTTCGACGACGGCGATAAAGGCGGCCACTTCATGAAAACGATCCATCGATTCCTTTCCGATATTCACTGACGATCAAAGCAAACTCTGCGTTGGACTTATTCTATATTGGAATCAGTCTCATGCGAAATTGGGGAATTATCGCCATTTCAATATGTAATTATGATGAGGTTTCCCTTGGTGTGCATACATTTTGACAAATTTGAAAGGAAACAGCATGAATCGCTTTGAAGGCAAAGTTGTGATTGTCACGGGCGCCGGCTCAGGCATCGGCTCAGGTACGGCGCGCCGCTTTCTGCAGGAGGGCGCACTGGTCACGTTGAACGGCCGGCGCGCGCACAAGCTGCACGAAACGCTGATTGGCTTCGATCCCGCCCGGGCGCTGATCCACCCGGGCGACGTGTCCGATGAGTCTTATGTCGACCGCATGGTGGCGGACACGGTCGCGCAATTTGGCAAGCTCGATGTTCTCGTCAACAACGCCGGCATGGCCATCTTCGGCCCTTTCGAGCAGACCACCACACCCGACTGGCGCACCGTCATGGGCACAAATCTCGATAGCGTCTTTTTCGGTGCCCGCGCGGCATTACCCCATCTGCTGAAAACGCAGGGCACCATCATCAACCTGTCATCGGCCTCAGGCCTGGGCGCCGACTGGGGCATGAGCGCGTATAACGCCGCCAAAGGTGCGGTCACGAATTACACGCGTGCACTTGCATTGGAATTTGGCGCGCGCGGCGTGCGGGTGAACGCGGTCGCGCCGAGTTTTACCTCAACCGACGCGACCGCCGAGTTCGGGAAAAACGAGGCGCTCCTGGCCGCTTTCCGTGACCGCATGCCCGCCGGACGCGCCGCCACGCCAGCGGAAATCGCCGGCGTGATTGCATTCCTGGCCAGCGACGACGCCCGGTTTATCAATGGTGCGATTCTCCCCGTGGATGGCGGCCTGACCGCGTCCAACGGCCAGCCCAATTTCCTTTCGCTGTTTGAATGAGCCTGAATTTGAGAATGTGACTGGCTACCCCTAGCCGACGCGGTCAACGGCTTATCCCCGTTCCTGGTCAATAACGAAATGACTAACCAAATTGAATGAAACTATGAACTCAACAATAAATAATCTTCAGCAACCGTCTATGTCCCCACTGAGCCTTGCCGGGAAAAAGGTGGTGGTGGTCGGCGGTAAATCTGGCATCGGACTGGGTATCGCGCGGGCGGCGCATGCGGCGGGTGCGTCCGTAACGGTCGCCAGCCGGCGTATCACTTCAGTGGCGGAAGATCCCCAGCTGGCCGATTTCGAACAGATCACACTGGATATCACCGATGAAGCGGCAGTGCGCCAGGCATTTGACACCATCGGATCATTTGACCATCTGGTCATCACGTCGGGGCCTGCCTTTGGGACCTGGGGCACGTTCATGGCCGCCGATATGCGCGGCGTGCGAGACTATATGGAAGCCAAGTTCATGGGCAGTTGGGCCTGTGCGCGCTACGCAGCGCCTCACCTGCGGCCTGGCGGGTCGGTGACCTTCCTGACCGGCGGCACGGCGGCGCGACCAAAACTTGGCCTGGCCGCCGTTGTCGCCGCGTTTGCCGCAGTGGAATCCTTATCGGGCTCGCTCGCGCAAGAAATGGCGCCTACCCGCGTCAACACCATCCGTCCCGGCTATATCGATACCGACTTGTGGAGCGTCCTGTCCGATGACGAACGCGTTGCCTTGAATGAAAGAGTCAGAACGACCTTTCCTGCGCGGCACGCGGGTACAACGGAAGATGTCGGACACGCTGCGGTGTTCCTGATGACCAATCGCTACGTCACCGGCACCGTCCTCGAAGTATCCGGGGGTGAGAACCTGGTGCCGAGCGTTTTCTGACGTTTCTTATTTTTTGTCCAACTCTATTATTTTCTACAAATGTTCGTGCAGTATGCGAACAAAAGCACCAGAACACCCCCACTTGAGATTTTGTGAAGCATCCGTTGAAAGGTATATTGATGGAAGCGCCGCGATAGCTTGAGTTGAGGGGCCTAGCCAGTCAGCGGCCCCGCAACTGGAGCTCGCCGTACAACGAGAGGCTGACCACTCCTTCTACTATCAGGTCTGCAGTGCTTGAAATCGGTCGATGCCGGCGCGCCCAGCGCTGCCAGGCGAAAGCGCTCGGTACAGCCGATTTTAAAAGCAGGTGGCAGCAACAGCGTTGGTATCGGGCCGATGACGTCGGTGCCGTGGTCCACCCAGCAGCTTGCGCACATCAGTACCAGGTGCGCAAGCCTCCCAAGACCGACGCCTCTTCCAACTCGCATCATAGATGCATCGTTATGCGACATAAAGTCGCAACTATGGGACTATTGCCTATTCTGCAGCATTCATAGATAAGGCGTTGTATGCCATAATGACCTATCTATGAACGGAGTAAGTCATGCCAAGGAAACTCTCCAATGCTGATACCTGGCCTACACTGGTCCAGGAGCGCCTCACTACATGGGGCAAGTGTATTAACACGCAGCGCTTACGTCAGCGTATCACCGTCGCTGATTTGTCTACGCGCCTGGGTATCTCACGGACGACGCTGCTACGGATGGAAAAAGGGGACACAGGTGCGAGTGCAGGGGCATATTTGACAGCGCTTCTTGCGCTAGGCATGGTCGACCAGGCGGCCCCGGCACTGCCTGCCGAGCTTTGGCAAGGTGACTATGGTCAGCGTGTCAAGTTGAGCCTGCAGGAGAAGGGAGCTGACGATGCTGAGTATTTCTAAACCGGTATACGTCTATTTGCAGCGGCCAGACAACGGCGAGTGGGTCACAGTTGGCCGGTACAAGGCAGGCAAACCCGGAGAAGGTTTTTTCAAGTATGCCCCTTCTTACATTGACGCAGGGCTCGCCTGGGCCATTGACCCGAGAAACTTACCGTTTTTGCCTGGAACCGATTTCGGGGCACCAC
>JAMFSV010000144.1 GCA_026225455.1 Burkholderiales bacterium
GCCGGTCCGCCGCCTCGCCCAGATATTTGAGCAAAGCAAAACCCAGACCTCGATCCGGCACCTCGCGCAGCGATTGTTTTACCCGCTTCAGCGCCGCACCGATTTCTCCCTGCGGTGCCAGGCAAACAGGGTACAAACTGGTGAACCAGCCGACCGTGCGGCTCAAGTCGAGATCATCGGAATGATCTTCGCGGCCATGTCCCTCAAGGTCAATCCGGATATTTTCGCCGCCGGTCCAGGTGCATAAAGCCCGCCCCAATGCCGTCAAGAGCAAGTCATTGATTTGTGTGCGGTATGCCGCCGGAGCCTCTTGCAACAACCTTTGCGTACTGATTCGGTCGAATGCCAGCACGGTGTGCGTCAGTTGAGCTGCGGTGTTGGCCCCGTTGCTCATGTCGCACGGTATGCGGGCGGAGGTTGCGGCGATACGCTGCCAATAGCCAAGCTGCGCCCGTACCTCGGGGCTGCGGGCATAACGCCCCAAGCGCCCGGCCCAGGTCCGGCACGACGTAGTCTCGGCGGGTAACCTCACCGCGCTGCCGGCTTGCAACTGAGCGTACGCAGTGTGTAGATCGTCCAGCAGAATCCGCCACGACACGCCATCCACCACCAAGTGGTGAATCACCAGTAGCAATCGTTGGCCACCGTCGGCAAGTTCAATCTTCAAGGCACGCAATAAAGGGCCTTGGGCCAAATTCAGACTACCCTGTACCTCATCGCAAAGGGATTCGATTTCGCTCCGATCGACGGCCCGCGCCACGCGCAACAGATCATCCGCCCTCGCGTCGCTAGCCGCAGCTTGGAGCCACCGGCCGTCGGCGTGTTGGGTAAATCTGAGTCGCAACGCGGCGTGGTGCTGTACCAGCCTGTGCAGCGCTTGTTCCAGCAGGGCGCGGTCCAACGGTTCAGGGCAGTTCAGCAATACCGCCTGGTTCCAGTGATGCCTTTGTTGCAGCGCCAGTTCGAAGAACCAGGCCTGCATCGGCAACCATGTCGAGCTATCGCCCATCTCGTCCGGCGCTACCTGCGCGGGCACAAGCGGATTGCACACCGGCTCGGCCACCGCAGCCAGCCGGGCGACCGTCTGCCGTTCGAACAATTGCCGCGGCGTAATGCGCCAACCTGCCCGGCGCGCCCGCTCCACGATTTGCAGACTGAGAATCGAATCTCCGCCCAGTTCAAAGAAATTACAGTGACGGCCGACCTGTTCGACCCGCAAAACCTCCTGCCAGACCCGCGCCAGCATCGACTCGAGTTCGCCCTGAACCGGCTCCCGGCTGTCGCTTGGCTGAGGCAAAGGCAAGGCTCGGCGCTCCACTTTTCCGTTAGGCGATAAGGGCAAAGTGTCGAGCACCACCCACGCGGACGGCACCATATAATCCGGCAGCACTTGCAGCAGTTGCGCAGCCCAAGATTCACCATGCAGGGAATACGCCGCACGCGCCGCCGCATGGACCACCACATAAGCCACCAGCATCAGCCCATTGGGCCCCGGCTGGGCCAGTACCACCGCTTGGTCGACGCCATCGAGCGCCTGCAGTTGCGCTTCAATCTCGCCCAGCTCAATGCGAAAGCCGCGCAGTTTGACTTGATGATCGATCCGGCCTAAATAATCCAACGCTCCATCGTCCCGCCAACGCGCCAGATCGCCGGTGCGATATGAGCGCTCGCCGGCATGCAGGGGATCCGGCACAAAACGTTCCGCGGTCAGCCCCGGACGGTTGAGATAACCACGCGCCAGCCCCGCTCCACCCAGATAAAGTTCGCCGGCAATACCCCGCGGCAACGGGTTCATCGACGGGTCCAAAACATGTGTACTCAAATTGGCAATAGGTCGGCCAATGGGTACGATCGGATCCCCCGCGCGGCAGGTCCAGTGCGTGACATCGATCGCGGCTTCAGTGGGTCCATAGAGATTGATCAGTTGCACCTGCGGCAAGTGTTGCAAGGCGCGGTCCTGCAATACCGCGGGCAATGCTTCACCACTGCAAATCACCCGGCGCAGACTGGCACACATGGCGGGTTCAGGTTCCAGCTTGCCGATCGCGTTGACCTCGGTGACGAAGGCCTGCAACATCGGCGGCACAAAATGCAAGGTTGTGACCTGGAAGCGGTCGATCAATTCAAGCAAGCGGGCGGGTTCGCGATGGGCGCCCGGCGGCGCCAGCGCAAGACGCGCACCGAACATCAAAGGCCAGAAGAACTCCCATACCGACACATCAAAACTGAAAGGGGTTTTTTGCAAAACGGTGTCGCTCGCATCCAGCAGATACGCGGCCTGCATCCAGACCAGCCGATTGAACAATGCACCGTGCCGGTTTGCAGCACCCTTCGGGCGGCCGGTAGAACCGGAGGTATAAATCACGTAAGCCAGATTATCCGCATGCAGCGCTACAGCCGGCTCAAGCGGCGATTCGTCCGACAGATCCAGCCGGTCGAGTTCGAGCACTTGCAGCATAGCGCCGGCCGGCAATGGCAAACGAGGCCGCACCGCATGTTGGGTGAGCAGCAAGCCGAGGCCGCTATCCGCCATCATGTAGCTCAGCCGCTCCAGCGGATAATCGGGGTCCAGCGGCACATAAGCACTGCCGGCTTTCAGAATAGCCAGCAAGCCCACCACGAGTTCCACCGAGCGCTCGAGGCAAATTCCCACCGGCATATCGGGGCCGACGCCGGCGCGTATCAGCCGGTGCGCCAGGCGATTGGCCCGTTGCTCCAGGTCGCTGTAACTCAAGACCACATCGTCGAACATCAGCGCAATCGCATCCGGCGTAGCGCTCGCCTGAGCTTCGATCAGGCGATGCACCGGCACCACGTCGCCATAATCTTCAACCTGAGTACTCGAGGAAAGCAGGTCGACCAGCTCGTCCGAGTCGAGTAGAGGAAGATTCGCCAGCGGCTGTTCAAGGGCCGAGCACAAGCGCAGCACCATTGCTTCATAATGACGGCCAAGCCGGGCTATCGTTTCCGGGTGGTACAACGCGGCGTCATAGCGTGCGGTGCAGACGAGCGCGTCGCGACCGACTCGTAGATCGAGGCTCAGATCGAATTTTGCATTTTGGTTTTCGACATCGATGACCTCAACTTCCAGGCCGTCCAAGCACAACCGGCCAGCCGACTCACCCTGCACATTAAATAAAGTTTGAAACAAGGGGGGCCGATCGGCCTCGCGGCGCACACCCAAAGCATCGGCCAGCACACTCAACGGCACACCGCCATGGTCCAATGCCGCCCGCTCGGCCAACAGGACTAAGAACAAGACGAGGCGGCATGTCCCTTTCCTTCACCAACAGCATTGCGGTGCAGAGCCGCGCGCGGGCGCTGGTGCCGCTGTGCGTCGGCGCGGGTGCCTATCTCTTCTTCCTCTATATCGGCGACACGCTGCTCCAGGACTCCGACTCGTTCTGGCAGATCAAGATCGGGCA
>JAMFSV010000145.1 GCA_026225455.1 Burkholderiales bacterium
ATCGAATTGAACAATGAGGCGGTACCGATGAATCGTGTCGCATTCAGTATCGGTCGCTTGGCCGCGGCCGATGCCGAGGCGCTTGAAGCGCTGTAGCATGTGCCGGCCACCGCGGGGCCGCAGCAGGAGATGGATCTCGCTACATTGCTGGCCGACCGTAGCACGCGCTTGCTGGCTTATGGCGGCGCACGGGGTGCCGCGTATGTCGCACGCTACCGCACCTTGGTCGCAGCAGTTCAACAAGCCGAGATCCGCGTCAGCGGCACGCACGGCACACTGAGTGCTGCTGTGGCCACCACCTTCTACCGCTTGCTGGCGATCAAAGACGAATATGAAGTGGCGCGCTTATATACCGATGGCGCGTTTCGTGAGTCGGTGCAAAAGCAGTTCGAAGGCGAAGCCGGGCGCGATTTCCGCATCAAATTTCATCTGGCGCCCCCCGGGCTGGCGCGCGGCAAAAATGGGCAACAACCGCGCAAAATGACTTTTGGTCCCTGGTTATGGCCGGCGCTGAGTGTGCTGGCACGGGGCCGCTTGCTGCGCGGTACCTGGTTCGATCCGTTCGGCCGCAGCGCCGAGCGCCGGATGGAGCGCGCCTTGCCCGATGATTACGCGGCCACCCTGAATCAAGTGTTGACTCGCTTGAACGCGGAAAACCTGACGGCAGCCGTCGAGCTTGCCGGGCTGCATGCCCGTATCCGCGGCTACGGGCACGTCAAACTGGCGAATCTGGTTGCCATCAAGCACCGCGAACAAGTGCTGGCCAAACAATTGGGCCTGGATGCCACCACCTCAGGCGCGGTGGCTGCGGCACTGGCCGAAGCGATTCCTCAGGGGCGTTCCCTGAAAGGAATTCCGGTGGTCACTGTGCGTTAGAGAGATCGGAATCTGCTTTGGCCACTGCGGCCAAAGCCTGGGTTTCGCGCAATTCGGCGAGCATATTGCAAAACAGCGCACCCTGTTCGATCGCATCGTCGAGCGCGACATGGGTGTGGGGGTGATCGTCGAACCAATGTTTGGGGAAGCGCGGTTTGATACATTTGCGATAAGGCATGCCGGTGATGGCAAAAGCCAAAGTCTTGATATCGAGCGCCGACCATGAGAAAGGGCAGCGTTCGGCAAAACGCATCATGTACCAGAACATATAGGTGAAATCGAAACCTGCCGGAAAGGCTACAAACACCGGCTTGCCGGGCAGTGCCTCAACCCATTTCACATAAGCCTGCATGGCCTCGGCCGGTGCCTGCAAATCCTTGCGGCACGCGGCCCACGCTTCGGGTTGGGTTTTCCACCAGGCTTCCTGGATCGGGTGCGCACCGGCGCCGGCCAAGGTTTCAAGATTGGCCGAAAAGGTTGCAATCAAGCGTTTATCCGCGGTGTAGGCCGCGGACGCAAAACTCAACATCGAATGGGGCCCGGGGATTGGGCCGTCCGCTTCGACGTCGGTACTCACATAAATTTCTTCCATTATCGGTCTGCCGCTTAATTTGCTGATTGGTCTGATGATTGGTCCGACACATAGGGATTGCTGCTGCGTTCCTCGCCAAACGTGGAGACCGGGCCATGACCCGGAATAAACGTGACGTCGTCGCCCAAGGGCCAAAGCCTGGTGCGGATTGAGCGGATCAGGTCGGCGTGATTGCCGCGCGGAAAATCGGTGCGGCCTATCGACCCTGCGAACAGGACGTCGCCGACACAGGCGACGCGATGGCGGCGGCTGAAAAACACCACATGACCGGGGGTGTGTCCGGGGCAATGATAGACCTCAAGCGTTTCATCGCCAAACTGTACGCTATCGCC
>JAMFSV010000146.1 GCA_026225455.1 Burkholderiales bacterium
AGCACCTCGGCGCTGCTCTGCTCTTCAAGTTCGATCGCCACGTCGGGGAAGATACGCGAGAAAGCCGCCACATCCTCCGGCAGGAATTGCACGATGGACGACAAATTCGCCACCACCCGCACCGTGCCTTTCGCCCCCGAATTGAACTGCGACAGTTCGACGCTGAGCGCTTCGATCTGACCGATAATCGCCTGCGCATGACGCAGAATGGTTTCACCCACCGGCGTCACGGTAATGCCGCGCTGATGCCGTTGGATCACCGGCAGCCCAACCATCGCCTCGATTTCCGAGATCCGCCGGCTGACTGCGGACGGTACGATAAATTCCCGCTCGGCCGCGCGCGCGATATTTTTTTCCTGGCACACCGCCACAAACAGCCGCAGCGAGGTCAGATCGAGTTTTCTAAGCAGGCTTTCCATAAGCTCGTCAAGTGAAGGGTAACGCCGTCGCTACCCGGCGACCGGCGTCAATCGTCTATCTTAGCGGCAAATCGCCACCGCTTGCGCAGCCTTCTTGAGGTCGACGGCGGATGTTGCATCTACAGCGAAACCCGGCGCATTCGGCATACATCGCGGCGTGGACGGCAGCGCCACAAAACGCGCGACAGCCGCGCCCGCAGCCGCCTACCGGGGTTGTGCCTATGTGGAAATGCACTGGCTTTCTGTTAGTCTTATTTAGCTATGTGGCAAGGAGGTTGAGTAGAACTTCATCGGCGGCGGGCACCACGCATGCTTGATTTGCACAAGTCACCGCACCAGATCGCCCGGCCGCGTCCGCCGCAAACTAAAAAAATATCGGAGATAGATATGTCTCACCTGCCTGACCTTGCCGCCAGCCCACCCACCGCCGCATCGTCCTTTGAAAGCAATACCTACGCCAAAGTCACCCGGCGCCTGCTACCTTTATTGTTCCTCTGTTACGTCGCCTCGTATCTGGACCGGGTCAATGTCGGCTTCGCCAAGCTGCAAATGCTCAACGATCTGAAATTCAGCGAGACCGTGTACGGCCTGGGGGCCGGGATCTTTTTTGTCGGTTATTTCCTGTTCGAAGTCCCAAGTAACGTGATTTTGCATCGGGTCGGCGCGCGAGTCTGGATCGCCCGCATCATGATCACCTGGGGCCTGGTGTCGGGTGCGATGGTGTTCGTCGACAGCGCCCCGATGTTTTACCTGATGCGCTTTTTGCTTGGAGTTGCCGAAGCGGGCTTTTTCCCCGGCGTCATTCTCTATTTGACCTATTGGTTTCCGGCCAACCGGCGCGGCAAAATCACCGCCTTGTTTATGACCGCCGTGGCCCTCTCCGGCGTCATCGGCGGTCCCTTGTCCGGCTGGATCATGCAGACACTGCCGGGCGTCCAGGGGCTGGCCGGCTGGCAATGGATGTTTGTCATCGAAGCCGTGCCGTCGCTGGCGTTGGGGCTGGCGATTCTGGTTTTCCTGCAGGATCGCGTGATCGATGCAGCCTGGCTGGGCGACACCGAGAAACAATTTATCGCGGCCCAAGTCCATGCGGAAGCCGAGAAAAAACAGGAAGGCACGCTGCGCCAGACCCTGTCCGACCCGCGCGTATGGCTGGCGTCGCTGATTTATTTCAGCTTTGTGATGGGATTATATGGTGTCGGTTTTTGGCTGCCGACCATTATCAAAGCCACCGGCGTCAAGGACGTGTTCGATATTGGCTTGCTCAGCGCGATTCCTTATGCCGTCGGCGCGGTCGCCATGGTGCTGGTGGCACGCCACGCGGATCAACACCGCGAACGGCGCTGGCATGTCGCTATTCCGGCTTTTATCGGCAGCGCGGGCCTGATACTCAGCACGGTCTACAGCACCGATACACTGCTTGCGATGACGGCATTGACGGTGGCGACGGCCGGGATTCTGGCCACGCTGCCGTTATTCTGGAGTCTGCCGACCGCATTTTTGCGCGGCACGGCCGCGGCGGCCGGAATCGCGCTGATCAATTCGCTGGGCAATCTGGCCGGTTTCGCCAGCCCCTATGCGATCGGCTGGCTGAAAGATTTGACGCAAAGCACCAATTACGGCATGTTTTTACTCGCAGCGTCATTGGTGCTGGGCGGGGTGTTGACCCTGGCGATGCCGGCACGACTGGTGAATAAGTGATGTTTCTTTACTGGCTAAATATAGCTTCCTGACAGGCCGGGGCTGCGACCGACTACAATAGCGGTTTTCCCGAACCGGCCACCGTTGTGATTCGCTTTAATCAGTTCAGCCTCGCGCGCGGCGCCAAGTCGCTATTTGAAAACACCACTTTTTCGCTCAATCCGGGCGAAAAAGCCGGTCTTATTGGGGCCAACGGCGCCGGAAAATCCACTTTATTCGCGCTTTTGCGTGGTTTTCTCCACCCGGACGGCGGCGATTTTTCGCTGCCGCCCACCTGGCTGGTGGCCCATGTGGCGCAGGAAACCCCGCCGGTCGAGCGCACCGCGGTCGATTACACCCTGGACGGCGACACCGTCTTGCGCGGCATCGAGGCCAAAATCGAGAGCGCCTCGCTGGCCCATGACGGCGATGCCGAGGCTAACGGCTGGGCCGCTTACGCCGATGCCGATGGTTATACCGCGCTGTCGCGCGCCGAAGCCTTGTTGCTCGGCCTGGGTTTCACCATCGAACAAACGCAGCAAAATGTCGCCAGCTTCTCCGGCGGCTGGCGCATGCGCCTGAATCTGGCGCAAGCGCTGATGTGCCGTTCCGACTTGCTGCTGCTGGACGAGCCGACCAATCACCTGGATCTGGACGCCATCGTCTGGCTCGAAGACTGGTTGCGCCGCTATCCCGGCACATTGATCGTGATTTCGCATGACCGCGAATTCCTCGATGCCATCTGCAATGTCACGCTGCATCTGGAAAACAAGCAGATCAAGCGCTACGGCGGCAGCTATAGCCAGTTCGAAATCCAGCGCGGACAACAACTCGCGCTGCAGCAGAATGCCTACGACAAGCAGCAGCGCAATATTTCGCATCTGCAAAGTTTCGTGGACCGCTTCAAAGCGCAGGCGACCAAAGCCCGTCAGGCTCAAAGCCGGGTCAAGGCGCTCGAAAAAATGGAGCTGATCGCCCCGGCCCATATCGCCTCGCCCTTCACTTTTTCGTTCAGGACGCCGGCTTCGGCGCCCAACCCGATGATGGTGATGGACCGGATCAATTGCGGTTATCCCGCACCTGAAGGCAGCGACGCGCCGGCGGCGATCATCGTCAACGGCATCACCCTGTCGATCACCAACGGAGAGCGCATCGGCCTCTTGGGCGCCAATGGCCAGGGTAAATCGACCCTCATCAAAACCCTTGCGGGCGAGCTGATCCCCTTGTCGGGTAGCGTCACACCGGGCCGCGGCTTGCAAATCGGGTATTTTGCCCAGCATCAGGTCGAGACCTTGCGCAGCGACGATTCGCCGCTGCTGCATTTGTCGCGCCTGGCCCCCGACACCCGGGAGCAGGAACTGCGCGACTTCCTCGGCAGCTTCAACTTCCGCGGCGATATGGCCACCGCGTCGATCGCCCCGTTCTCCGGCGGCGAAAAAGCCCGGCTGGCACTGGCACTGATTATCTGGCAGCGCCCCAACCTGCTGTTGCTGGATGAGCCGACCAATCACCTCGACCTCGAAACCCGCCATGCCCTGACCATGGCGCTGGCCCAGTTCGAAGGCACACTGATTGTGGTGTCGCACGACCGGCACTTGCTGCGCGCCACCACCGACAATTTCATGCTGGTGGCCAACCACAAGCTGCAAGAGTTCGACGGTGACCTCGACGATTATCGCGACTGGCTGCTGAAACACGCGGCGGCACAACGCGCAGCGGCCAAAGCGGACAAAAGCAAGCCGGCTGGCAAGGCCGCAGAGCCGGCTAAGGTGGAAGCTAAGGTGGAACCCAAGTTCGAAGTCAAAATCGAACTCGTCGGCGGCACCAACGAAGGCGCAAAAACCAAGGAACAACGCCGCGCCGACGCCGAAGTGCGCCAGCAAGCCGCGAACCAGCGCAAGCCCTTGCAAAACCGGATCGGCAAACTCGAAAAAGAGATCGCCACCCTCGAAGCCGAAAAAGCCCAACTCGACGCGACGATTGCCGACCCGGCCAGCTATGAAGCAGAACACAAAACCCGCCTGATCGAGACCATCCGGCGTCAGGGCGAAGTCGTCGCCAAATTGGCCGCGACCGAGGTCGAATGGATGATGGCGCAGGAAGAGCTGGAAGCGATTGCTTGAAGCAGGGAGAAATCGATGCAAATCGCAGGTTTGCATCGATCGAGGACTGCCCGGCGTTATAGCATGCGACGCATGTTTGCAATAGCCGCAGCTATTTACGCTTTTTTCGAGTATCCGTATTACGCGGTTGACGCTTATGTTTCATATTGCATCGCCGCAAATTACTCCCTGACATTCATGGTCACGCTGATCGGCGCTGGTCGACCCTAAACGGACGGTCACGTGTCTCGACAACGGCCACAAAAACAAACTGACGGGACATGGATCGTCAACAATCTGTGCTACATCGAGAACGCTGTGCCGTACTGTTTGATCAAACCGTTCCAAA
>JAMFSV010000147.1 GCA_026225455.1 Burkholderiales bacterium
GCAGCGCGCCGCCACCTCCGTCAGCCATCTCGTCAAGCCTTCATCGGGAGCGGCATCGGGCAAACCGGGGCCGCCCGCGACCAAGGCGATGTCGTAGCGCTGGCCGGGCTGCGCGAACACGGTATCGGCCAGCATCCGCATGCCGTTCGAAGCATGCATCGGGCCCGGTTCGGCACTCACCAGGGAGAGACTGTAACCCGCGTCCGCCGCCACAAAATGATTGGTCTCGGCGAAAACATCGAGCGGCCCCGCCACATCGAGCGCCTGGACTCCAGGAAAGATTGCAACGGCAACGGTACGCATGGAAAACACCTTTTAGCGGCGGGATTTGGATGGTCTGGCGCCACACCGGGATAGGCCGGTGCAACCCGCTACCGGCCGGCAGGTTCGGCATGGCAGGAAAAAGCGCGTGCTTGGCAGGGATCGACGCACGCTTGGCGTTGTCGTACAACAAGCCTGCGCTCAAACTGCATGGGTTGAATCGCCTAGACCACACCCACCCTGGAGAACCTTATAAGTCACATTATCGCCGGGATCAAGATCCCCGACAGCAAGATGGCGCGCGAAGCCACGCAACTGGTGCGCGACACCGAACCGGACCTGCTGTTTCACCACTCGACCCGCGTGTTTTTATTCGGCGCGCTGGCCGGCGAACGCAAACAACTCAAGTACGACGCGGAACTGCTGTATATCGGCGCCATGTTCCACGATATGGGATTGGTCGAAGCCTATAGCAGCCGACATCTCCGCTTCGAAGTCGATGGCGCAAATGCCGCACGCGACTTCCTGCGCGGATATGGGGCCAACGAATCCGATATCGAACAAGTGTGGGATGCGATTGCCTTGCATACGACACCCGGCATACCCGAGCATAAAAAACCGGTGGTCGCGCTGGTTACCGCGGGTGTCGAAATGGACGTACTGGGCTTGGCATACCACGACTATAGCGAAGCACAACGCAGCCAGGTGATCCAAGCCCATCCGCGCGAACCGGATTTTAAAGAGGGCATCATCGAGGCTTTCGCCCAGGGAACCCGCCACAAACCCGAAACCACCTTCGGCAACGTCAAAGCCGATGTGTTGGCGCTCAAGGATCCCAGCTACAAACGCCTTGATTTTTGCAGCCTGATCCTGGGTTCCGCCTGGCCCAATGCACATCAGCATGACGCCAACTGCGGCCATCTCCATCACCAGCCGGGTTAAACGCCGCACCCTAAACGCCGCACCCCAAACGCCGCACCCGGCCACAGGATTTCCCCCGGCTGCCCGCCCTTTGGTGTGGCGGCCCTTTGCGCTACTATCGGATCGTTCTATAATCGACCCAGCGCCCCGCCGATCAAGCCCGGAAGGCTGGTCGCCGCGGGCGAATATCGTGCGACATCACGCGACGGCATCAAACCACGCGGCAATCGGACTCATCATACATAGCCGGGCTCCAGCGGCAAGCGCATCCTGATCATAGTCCCGGCAATTCGGGCATGCGGGCAATTGGCCGTACATGGCGGCAAACCGGCGCGAAGCGCATCGCGGCGTATCTTCGCGCCGCCAACCATTTACCGAAAGACACCCCCCGATGATGCGACACAGCTCCATGATCGCCAGTGCCCTGCTATCGGCAGGATTGCTTGGCGTGGCCGCGTTCGGCGTGCTGCGCAGCCGCCGCGCCGCGCGCGCGGCGCTGAATCACGAGCAACGCTATCGCGCGCTGCTCGCACAGATGCAGGCTGCGACGACCCAGGCCCAAGCGCAAACTCAAAGCGCACTTGAAACCGTGGCGCGGCTCGAGTTGGCGCTGGCGCAGTCGCTGCGGGAACAGAATGCGGTACTGGAACACACGCCCGTCAGCGTCTGCTTCGTCAAGGAACGGGTGATTGTGCGTTGCAACACCGGCTTTGAAAAATTGTTCGGCTACAACAAGGGCGAGCCGGTCGGCCAATCGACCCGCATCCTCTATGCCAGCGACGAGGAATGGCAGCAGGCCGGTGCGGGTTATCTCACCATCGCCGAAAATACCTATGTCGGCGACGCAAAATTTGTGCGCAAGGACGGCACACCCATCTGGTGCGCCGACCACGGCGCGGCGCTCGACCCGAACGACCTGAGCGCCGGTACGGTATGGACCGCGCTGGACGTCACCGAACGCAAACATGCCGAAGAAGCGATCCGCGCGGCCAAAGAGGCAGCCGAGGAAGCATCGCGGATGAAATCCGAGTTCCTCGCCAATATGAGCCACGAGATCCGCACGCCGATGAACGGCGTCATCGGCATGAGCCGGCTCGCGCTCAAAACCGATCTCGACCCCAAGCAGCGCAACTATGTCGAGAAAATCGCCATCTCCGCGGAAAACTTGCTGGGCATCATCAACGGCATTCTCGATTTCTCCAAGGTCGAGGCCGGCAAAGTGGTATTGGAAAAAGTCCCGTTCCGGCTCGACGACATCCTGGACAACCTGTCCAGCCTGATCGCCTTGAAAACCGAGGCGAGCGGGGTCGAAGTGGTGTTTCGTGTCAGCGGCGAGATTCCGGCTCCCTTGATCGGCGACCCGTTGCGACTCGGTCAGATCCTGGTCAATCTGGGTAGCAATGCCGCCAAGTTCACCGAGCGCGGCGAGATTGTGATCGGCGTCGATCTGCTGGCGCTGCGCGAACATAGCGCGGTGCTGCAATTTTCGGTCACGGATACCGGCATCGGCATGACCGAGGCGCAATTGGCGAAACTGTTCCAATCGTTCTCGCAGGCGGATGGCTCGATCACCCGCAAGTACGGCGGCACCGGCTTGGGTCTGGCAATTAGCAAACAACTGGTCGAGATGATGGGCGGAACCATCGCGGTGCAAAGTCATTCCGGCAGCGGCAGCCGCTTTGAGTTCACCGTGGAACTAGGCGTCGGCCAAGAAAACGGCGCCCAGTTGCGGACCGCCAAGCTGTCGCTGCAAGAGCGCCGAATCCTGGTGGTCGACGACAATGCGGTGGCAACCGAAGTTCTGGCCGAGACCCTGGCTTCGTTCGGCCTGGAGGTAAGTACCGTCTCATCCGGCGTTGCCGCGCTCGACGCACTGGTGGTCGCGTCGAACAGCGGCCGGCCGATCGATCTGGTGTTGATGGACTGGCGCATGCCCGGCTGGGATGGTATCGAAACCACCCGTCATATCCGCGGCGACGCGCGTATCGCCGCCACGCCGGCAATCCTGATGGTGACGGCTTATTCGCGTGACGATGTGGTCGCTGCGTCGCAAGGCCTGCACCTGGATGGTTTCCTGGCCAAACCGGTCAATCCGTCCTTGCTCTACGATGCGCTGATGGATACGCTGTATCCGCCATTTATGCGTACCGAGCCGGCCTACCTGCCCAGTCCATCAATCGCCCCCGCGCCGGGACATCTGACCCGCCTGGCCGGAGCACGGGTGTTGCTGGTCGAGGACAATGCGATCAACCGTGAGGTGGCGCTGGAGTTCCTCGCGCAAGCGCCGATCGAGGTCGATGTCGCCGGCAACGGCCTTGAAGCCGTCGCCAGCGTGCAACGCACCCATTACGATTTGGTCTTGATGGATATCCAGATGCCGGTGATGGATGGCTTGCAAGCCACTCGCGAAATTCGCGCCATGGCGGGTTTTGCGTCGCTGCCGATTGTGGCGCTGACCGCGCATGCGATGGTGCGCGACCAGGACGCAAGCCGGGAAGCTGGAATGAATGGCCATCTGGCAAAACCGATCGATCCCGACGACTTGATGCGGGTCCTGTTGACCTGGATCGGTCCGCAAGCAGCGTCCCGCTCCGACACGTCGCCGCCCCCGCGCTCGGCGCGTCCGGCCGAGCCGCTGGAACACAAACCGCTGCCGCAACTCGCCGGGGTCGACTGGCAAGTTGCGCTGGAGCGTATCAACCGTAACCCGGCGCTATTGTATAAAGTTATCCGCAACTTCCGCCAAGACCACGAACAGTCGCCGCAGGCTTTGCTCACTGCCGCCCGCGACGGCGACCTTAAAGCCATCGGGCGGATTGCTCACGGGTTAAAATCGGCGGCCGCCTATCTCGGCGCAAACGCCTTGTCGTGGCTGGCGAGCGAGGTTGAACAGGCGGTCCGGCGCGAAGCCAATGACGAAGCGCTGGCCTTGCTGCCCGACTTGGTCGAGACGCTCGCGGCGCTGATCCAGGGCCTGGCGCAATGGGGTGGTGAGCCTGACGGCTTGCAGCCCGGCACCGCGGACCCTGCCGTGCTCGCACCGATCATGCAACGGCTTGCCGATTTACTGCGCCGCGATGACGCTCGCGCCGAGGATGCGCTGACAGAGTTGCAAGCCGCGCTGGGACATACGCCGGAAACGTCGGCAGCCTCCACCTCGAATCAAAGCAGGCTCGCGGCGCTCAGAAGCGCGGTGAGTGAAATCGAATATCGCCAGGCGCTGGAGCACCTGCAACAACTGGCTGCCACGCTTGGGATCCAACCAGGGGGCTTCCATGCCCAAGAATGAACTGCAAAAAATATTGGTGGTCGACGACGCGGCGGTCAACCGCCAAGTGCTGAGCGACCTGCTCAAGCTTGAGCATACGGTGATTCTCGCCAAAAATGGAGAACAGGCGCTGGAGCTGGCGGTACAACATCTGCCGGACCTGATTCTGCTCGATGTGGTGATGCCGCTGGTCAACGGTTATGAAGTCTTGCGCCGGCTTCAGGCGGACCCGCGCACCGCGGCCATTGCCGTGATCTTTATCACCGGGCTCGACAGCGCGCAGGACGAGGCTTACGGCTTGACCCTGGGCGCCTCCGACTACATCACCAAACCGTTCAATTTCGCGGTGGTGCGCGCGCGCGTGCGCTGCCATCTGCAACTGGCACGGCAACGGCGCATGCTGGAAACCCTGGCCAATGTCGACGGCCTCACCGAGATCGCCAACCGGCGCCACTTCGACCAATGTTATGCGGTCGAATGGGCGCGTGCCGTGCGTCTGGGCCAACCGCTGTCGGTGGCAATTCTCGATATCGATTTATTCAAGAACTACAACGACCACGCCGGCCATGCAATGGGCGACCGGGTACTGCAAAGTGTGGCCGCGGCGCTGGTCGACGGGGTACAGCATACGGACGACCTGGTGGCACGCTACGGCGGCGAAGAATTCGCGCTGCTGATGCCCGACACCGATATCGCGGATGCCGCGCGGCTGGCCGACCAACTGCGCGAGACCGTGGGTAGCTTGGCCATGCCGCATCCGGAGTCAAGCGCCACCGACCGCATCACCGTCAGCTTCGGCGGCGCGACCCTGCGTCCCGGCCTCAGCGAATCGGCCGCCGAGTTGCTGAAAGCCGCCGACGATAATCTTTATCGCGCCAAGAAAGAAGGACGTAACCGAGTGGTCTGGCGCGAAGGTGAGCAGGCGGATTTAGAATAAATCGCCATCTACCGCGGAGTGAATATTTTTCACTCCATTTTTTTCCATCTCGTGTTGCAATCCTAATGGATCGTACTTGCCGGGCGCCGCAAAATTCTGTTCGTGCACCATGACGATTTCCTTCACATGGGATTCGTCCTGGACCCGCTTCAGATCCGCTGGGAACATATGATAGCGGCTGATATTTTTGATTTTTTCATCAAGATTGCCGCCACCCCAATTGGCAAATTTCAAGTTATCCCACGTCACCCCTTCGATCACCAGAACGTCCGCATTTTTTGCCGCCTGGACCAGCCCCGGCGAATAATGACCGTCGCCGCCGACAGCAATCACACGGCCATCGGATTTGGCGGTAAAACGATACGCCAGCGGCGAGGCGAACGCGCCATGCTCGGTTTTAAAGGCTTGCACCGTGACATTGGCGTCTTCAAACACCGGGCCGGGCAAATCGTGGTCCGGGTCGATGTCGCCGGCATTGGCCCCGCTGCCTTCCGGCGAGCCATGCATGCCTTCAAATTGTTCCTGACGGTCGGCGCTCCAGGCTTCGACAATACCGTTCACCAAGTGATCGGTCCCCGGCGGCCCCATGATGACTTTATTGGTGCTGGACGCATATTTATAAGGTCCTAAAATAAACGATGGCAGGCCTACCGTGTGATCTTCATGCAAGTGGGTCAGAAACATATATTTCAGATTGCCAAGCGCGAACACTTGGGTCAAGTCAATACCGTGCTGGTTGACGGCAGCACGATTCACAGCCCTGAACCAGCCTTCGCCGCAATCCACAAAATACGGGTAACCATTCACAATCACCGCGCTGGCCGGGCCGAAGCGGTAGGGATTGGGCATCGGCGTGCCGGAACCGAGTACCAGAAGTTTGGTGGTTTTATCCTGCGGGGAAATGTCGCTGGGTGCGGTCTGGTTGTTGGCGGGCCAGGTTGCCTGATCGTTAACCCAGGTGACGACGGGCGGCGGCACGGCGGTTTGCGCCGCCAGGCACAGCGAACTCAAGCACCAGCTCGATAAAATAGCGGTAACAGCAGTCTTTCTAAAGCGCGGATTCAAACGTTTTTGCATGATGTTGGATCGACCTAGGTAGCGTTGAATAAAGCCCATGAATGAAGCTTATGAGTGACATCAATAATTCAGACTCGTGAGCAACCGAGGGATGGGTTAAAACGTATGGCGCAATCCCGCGCCCAAGGTATTGCCGGCCGATTGCGGACCGGAATAACGATCGGACAGATATGCGACGTAGATATCGGTGCGCTTCGACAGCGGGTAGTCATAACCGAGCGCCCAGGTTCTATGCGTCAAATCCAGACCGCCTTGATCTTTCGAATACGCATAGGAAGCCAGTACCTGTCCCACCCCCGCCGCTATCGATGCGCCCAGCTGCCCGGTATCGATTTTGAAATTACCTGCTGCATCGCGGTTATAGCTAAACATATACTGACCATACAGCTTGGCAAACTTCAGGTCGTAACTGACACCGAATTGACCCAGTTGTTGGCTGGTCAATCCTGGCTCCACCGAATTCATATCGTTGGCCAGGCTATTAAAATTCACGTACTGATACACCAGCGTCGCAGAAAAAGGACCATAGTCGTACAGCAGTTGGGCGCTATCTTTATGCTGACCATTGCTGCCCGCGGTAGTGCCCATGCCGAACATCACGCTGGCAGTCAAGCCGTTGAATTGCGGGGTGGAATATTCCACCGCGTTGTCCCAGCCGGAATCGCCGACGGCTCCTTGATCGGTGGTATAGACCGGAAACGTACTCAATCCCAGATAGACCTGATTCACTATCGGCGAGAACACGTAGGAATCGTGAAATGGATTGAACGCGACCGTGGCAATATAGAGTTCCGTGGTCAAGCGTCCCGCTGTGACGGTGCCCCATGGAGCCTTGATTCCCACGTACGCATTGCGCGAAAAATAACTATCCCCCTGGAAACGCCCGGAAGTCCCGCTTTGCGGCAAGAAAAAACTCTCCAGGCAAAAGATGGTTTGATAACCACCGCCCAGGTCCTCTGTACCTTTCATACCCCAGTACGAAGTCGACATACCGCCGCCTTGCTGGACCATCGCGCTTTGATTGCCGGAAAACTTCAAGCTCCCCGCCCACACGTCAACCTGCCCATATAAATCGATACTGGATTGTGCCAAACACTGATTGGCAAACAGTGCAGCGCTCATTATGGTTGCGGCCAAAAAATTTCTTATTGTGCTATTCAAAATCTTCCTGCGATTAAAGGGTACATTTCACCCACGCTCCCCAACTACACGGGTTCGTGTCTTATGGGCGCAAAGCGGCCACCGCGTCAGCCGTCACATCAGCGCGTTGCCCACCCGCGCTGACGCGCAGGTAATTCACTAATTCGACAAGTTCCGCATCGCTTAACTGCTGGGCAAATCCCGGCATCTCCTGCATGCTTTCGCCCTTGGGGAAATCCTGCGCGGCAATGCCGTCGAGAAGCGCCACGATCAAGTTATGCGGATCGGACTGGCTCACAGTCGAATTACCCTGCAAGGCCACCGCGATATGAGGCTTGCCTGCGCCGTCCGCCCCGTGGCAACCTGCGCACACCGCCAGGTAGACGTTGCGTCCCAAGGTCAAGGCGGCGGCATCCTCCGGTGCGGGTGAAGCGTGTTTCGGCGCGGCGGCGTGGTCGCCAAGCAAGTAGGTGCTGATGGCGTTCAGGTCGTCATGCGTCAGGTACTGAGTACTCAGATGCACTACCGGATACATATCGCCGAATGCCGAGCCTTGGGGAGCAATGCCGCCACTAAAAAAAGCTTGCAGATCGCTCCCGTTCCAGCCGCGCCGGGCGAGTCCGGCCGGTGTGATATCGGGCGCCGCGATGCGTGCCAATGCAGCCCCTTGCAGCGGCTTCGTCTTATCGAGTTGACCGAAGGCGTCACGCGGGGTGTGGCATTCGGCGCAGTGCCCCAAGGCATTGACCAGATAGCGGCCACGTAGCCAAGCCGTCGACTGTCCGCTGGATGCGTCGGGTAACGTGCCTTTGAGGAACAGCATGTTCCAGAACCGCACACCGAAGCGCAGGTTGTACGGAAACTTCAAAATGGGTGCAGGAATCGCGAGGTTGACGGGTTGTTGCGCCATCAGGAAGGCATACATCGCCGCGATGTCGGTCGCCGACAACTGGCGATACGAGGTGTAGGGCATGGCCGGGTACAAGTGCTTG
This sequence comes from Burkholderiales bacterium, assembly GCA_026225455.1. Taxonomy (GTDB): domain Bacteria; phylum Pseudomonadota; class Gammaproteobacteria; order Burkholderiales; family Burkholderiaceae; genus LMUX01. Next base: position 8,597 of record JAMFSV010000147.1, read on the forward strand.
TGCGGCGTTACGCCATCATGCACTGCGCGATAGAAGTCGCCGGCGCTCCAGGCGCCGATACCATGCTCGCGGTCGGGGGTAATATTGCTACCGTAGAAAGTACCGAACGGCGACTCCAACTTGACGCCACCGGCAAATGGCGCGCCGCCGCTCGCCGTGTGACAGGCGGCGCAGTCCGCCGCCTTGACCAGGTACCTGCCGCGCGCGAAGGCATCCCGGGAAGAAATGGACTGCATTTTGTAAAAAGCCGGCGCCATTGGCTCGGCATAGGACATCGCAATCTTGTCTATCCATGTCGCAGTCACAGTCAGGGCCACTGCCGCCACCGCCAACCCCGCGCAGAGAAATTGAGTGCGCCGCTTCATACCTTGACGTCCTTGACCAGTCCCGGCGTGTTCAGCACAAGGTCCTTCACCGCCGCGTAATAACCCACGTAGCCGGTGCAACGGCAGATATGCTGGCCCAGGCCAGCGCCGATCGTGCTTTCAACTTGATCCCTGGCAATCGGCTGTTGCTTAAGTTTCTCCAGCAAAATCGTCGCCGCGTTGACGAAGCCGGGCGTGCAATAACCGCATTGAAAGCTGAAGTGTTCGAGGAATTTTTGCTGTATCGCCGACGGTTCGACCACTTCGCCTTGAGCGTTGCGGGTGGCATGCCCTTCGATGGTCCGGACCTGCTTGCCGTCGAAAAAATGAGCGCCGGTAATACAGGTACGCACTTCTTCGCAGGAGCCGTCCGGATGATCCAGTATCACCACGCAAGCGTGACAAATGCCCTGTCCGCAACCCAGCCGCGAACCGGTTAAATTCAAGTATTCATGTAGAAAATCGATCATCATCAGGCCGATCGGCACCTGGATCGATCCAACCTGCTGGCCGTTAACCCGGCATGAAATCGGACGAGTCCGATGCCAGACCAGCGGCTGCTCAGCGATGCGCGCAGTGGCGTCATTCATCCCGGCGCCGGCAGTTGATTCTGCTGTGGGTATAAGGGCTTTCATGCAAGCGCCTCCTGGATTTTTTGCGGAGTTACCGGCAAATCGGCAAAACGATAGCCGGTCGCGTGGGCGATGCCGTTCACGATCGCACCGACTACCGGAATCATCACCACTTCGGCGATACCTTTGGGCGGATCGGTTTCGCTCAAAGGTGGCAGGACTTCGCCGGTCTGGCTCCAGACCGCGACATCTTTGGCCAGCGGCAGGTGATAACGATTGAAATTCCAGGTCCCGTTACCGGGTCCATCCTCATAGAGCGGCAAGTACTCATGCAGCGCGTGGCCGATGCCCATCGCGATACCACCTTGCAATTGACTGGAAACCAGTTGCGGCGAGATCTGGTTGCCGCATTCCATGATCGAATGATGCGACAGCACTTCGACCTGACCGCTGGCGGCCTCTACCGAAAGTTCAACCAAGGTGCCGATCGCACTGTAATAAGTGGTGCCTGCGTTATTGCGCTGTACCGGAGGGAATTGGACCCGCTTGCGATCGAGCACGTGATAGCCGCCTGGCGTCAGCCTGTGCGTCCGAGGTGCAAGTGTCGCACCCGCGCCGTAGAGCAGCGACAAACCGTCGAGCGGGAGGCGTTCGACGACGCCATTGATCTCGAAGTCCGCTTCCGTCCATTGCCAGCGATTAAAGACATGTACGGTTGCGCCGGTGACCAGACCCAGTGCATGCGCCTGCTTGGCCAGCCGCTCGACGCTCAAGGGTTCCAGTCCGGCGGCGGACAACTTGCCGTCGACCCAGCGCGCATCTTCGAGGCGCACCACCAGCGGCGCGGCTTGGCCGCCGCCGATACCTTGCGTCCAGATCGACATCGCCGCAGGCCACAGACCGTGGGTAAACACGACGCGCGCCGCTTCGCGCGTGCTGTGGCTGAAATAAAATGCGGAATTGGTGGCGCTGGCAGGCGCGGCATAGCTTGGCGACCAACGTGGATTGGCCGAGAGCTGATCCTGGACCGCCTGTGACATCAGATAGGGGTCGCCGCTGGTAATCACCGGCAAATCGGCCCAGTCCAGCACCGGCAAGTTCACTTCGCCGGCGGGACGGCCTAGCCAGCGGGCACATACGAGCGCTTGAGAGGTCGAGGTGCCCGTGCCGATTTCAGTCGCGCTGTGATGCAGCGTAACCTTGCCGTCGGGTGCAATCTCCACTTTGGCAAACGACGCTTCCGCGCCGGTGCCGAAGCATTTGTGCACACAGGCGAAGCCCACACCGTAACGTTGCCCCGGGTGTCCCGCCTCGAATTCCACTTTTTTCCCGGCGCGTTGGGTCCATAGCGGATGGACCCGGGCTTGCTCCAGTATTTCATCGGCGCGGCTCGCACCTGCCGGAATCGCGCCCTCGGTATTTTTCATCCCGGTCTTCAGGGTATTGCGCAAGCGAAACTCGATCGCGTCGAGGCCGAGTTGCTGCGCGATTTCATCAACCATCATCTCGGTTGCCGTCATGCTTTGCAGCGTGCCGTAACCGCGCGCAGAACCGGCATCGACAGCACGCGATGCGATAGCGGTGGTCGCCAAGTCGCTCTTGGGAAAATAATAGATCGACTGCGCTCCGGCCGCGGCTACCATCGCCACCGAGGCGGAGAAATTCGCACGGCCGCCGCCATCGGCCTCAAACTCGCCCTTGAACGACTGCAGCAATCCCGTCTTGCGTTCGACTGCCATCTGGTAGTGCATCTTGAAGGCGTGACGCTTGAGCGCGGTCTGGAACTGCTCATAGCGATCATTGGCCAAGCGTACCGGCCGACCCTCGCCATACAGTGCGGCGACAAGGCTGTAGAACGGAAAATTATAGTGATCTTTCGAACCGTAGCCGACCGTGTAGCAGGGGTGCAGAAACAGTTGTCCGACCGGATAGCGGCATTGCGCCACCATGGCCGTCGCGCTTTCCACGACTTCCTGCGGCGATTGTGTCGGCACCACCATGTGCAGCGAGTGCGTAGTCGCGTCATACCAGCAATTTCCATTGTCGGGTTCGAGCGCCGCCGTGTCGATCGATGAGGTGGAGTAATCGCGCGTAAGCACAAGCCAATCACCGGGAGGGTCGGTCAGCTCAGCCTCGATCTGCGCAGCGTGGAACATGCCTTGCTCATCGAGCTTGCCATGCTCCTGGCGCTCAGGCCAGACCGGCTTATGCTTGCGCATCATGCTGGGAAACAGCGGGGCATTCTTCAGACTGGAGAAGACGTCGTCGGCATAAGGTTGCGCGCCGCCGACGCGGACAAAACGGAATACCCCCCATGGATCGCGTTCGAGCGGCCCGCTGCGCGCGCCGTAACAAATTACTTCATCGTGAAATTTGAGCCTGTCTTTGGCACAACGGAAACGCGCAAAGTCGTTATAGATCAAAATCGCCACCGCATGACCGAGGTACGCGGGTATTTTCCCCGTAGGCAACAACATGTCTTCGCCGTAGAACGCTGGAAACGCCAGGCCGTCGCGCACCAAGTCGGCCGCCGTGACGATACGATCGGGCTTCAATTCGCCGCCGAGCAAAGTAAGGTCGAAGCCGGTGTAGGGACGATCGGCCTGGGTCGCGCGCAAAATCAATGCATGCGCCTGTTGCTCGGGCCAGTGCGGCATGTCGGTGGCACGGATATCGCGCGCGAAGACCTTGGCGCCGGTGACTTTCGCGATGCCGTCAATGCGGAATTTTGCCTGCCCGTTTGCCGCATCCCATTGCAGGGGCGTGAGAATTTTCTCTTCGAACAAAGCCGCGAATGCGCGGCTGCCAAACGGTGCGATATAAACGGAAACACCTGCCATCACGCCGGCTTTCAGAAAACTCCGACGCGATAGGTCTAGTTTCGCCATGACTTATCCTTCAATGGGCAACTACCGTTGCCGATGAGACGGACCTGCGCCAATAGCAAGTCACGCCAAAGATCCCGTCTGCCACAAGCGGCGGCGGAGTAAAGCTGAATCGGAGCGCGGGCCGGTATGTCAAGGCCTCGACCGGGCATCGCAGCCTGGGGTATCGACTTGGGAAAATTCTGCTGGAGAACTTGCGAACTCGTTGCCCCGGCGATACGAACCCCGGATTTTTGAGACAAATCGAACGATGCCATTGCCCCCCTCATCCCCGCTCACTACACGAGGAATATCGGACAAGATAACGGCCCGGCCTGCAGGCATTCAGCTTGCGGCGCAATGGTCACGCTCAATGGAAAATGTTGTGCTGAACGGAGAGCCTGTCACGCAACAGGAGATATGCCACTCAACGCCTTGGGAAAGGCTTGGTGGAGGGTCGGGGTGGAGGGTTTGGGCCGAGGCCCGGCACCGGACCTGGTTCTGTTGCTATTTATTCCGGCGCCGAGGTAGACGACTTGCCGGCGCATTGGGCACAGACGCACGCTACGCCACGCAAAGAGTGCGGCACGCGCGTCAGCGCGGCAGGGTCCAGGGCGACCTTGCCGCTCCCGCCGGCGCCGCACCAGCATGGCGTGGCAAAGCTGCCACTGCAAGCCGGTGCGCAGTCGTTGGGGCCACCGCACAAAGGGCAAAGAAGGTTGACAGCAGGTTTCATCGATTAAGTAGCGTCGAGGCATGCGCCTGTTGCGATAATCAGAGAATACTTTAAGCAGAAAAAATCCGCGTTCCGGATAAACCGGAACACGGATTTTTTCTGTAACAGCCAGCCCGAGAATCCAGGCCGTCAGGCCGGCTTACGGATGAGCGTAGGTGCCTTCGCCATTGCCTTGCGCCAATGCGGTCTGACGCGCTATCGGAGCTTGGCGCGACACAGCCGAGTCCGACGGGTCAACCTGATTGCCTTCCGGTGCCAGGTTTTTTTCTTGCACAGCGGCGACCAATTCGGTCTTCACTTCCGCACGGCTCTTGGTGCTCACGCCAGAGAACGTGGTGAAGGGTGCATTCGAGGCATTGTTGCCGGCGAAAGCGGGGCTGGCGATAACGGCACCGGAAATCAGCAAGGCTGCGATCAATTGGATTTTCATGGTAAAGCTCCTGTCGTCTTTTAAGTGAGGGGACGATGCCAACACCAGGAGGAAAAACCAGGAGGTGATGCAACGTCGACAGGACCTATGGTATTCCCTAGGCTATCGATGATAAATGACGATTATCGAAATTGATTATTCCATTTTTCTCACTAATCCCTCGATCGACCTCGGCTCAGCCCTCCCGGGCCGCCCCCGCCGATCTGGATCACATCCGCCCGAGCCAATGCCGACGGCCGTCCCAGCGTTAAATACGGTAGTTCCGGCGCAGGACAATTACGGCGTGCTCCTTACTTCGTACCCACAGGCAGCCGCGCTTCCAGTAGAATGGCGCCCCGTCGTCGCACGCCCGCGTTCAGGGTCGGCGGCACGCAAAATCCTTGGCGGGGGCGCCCGGCCGGCATGGCCAGCACCCGCCTACCGCCGTCTCAAGACCTTAGCTGTTGCCCAGGACCCATGGCCAAACTACTTTCCGAACAAGAACTCAGCCGCTTTGACGAACTGCAGAAAAAGCAATCGAACTTCTCGATCACGATAGAGGAGGCCGACGAACTGCGCGAAATCGTGCTGCGCGCCCAACAAAAGCGCGAAAGCCGTGCCGCGGCGATGACCACCATCGACGCCCATATTGTGCAATTCGAAATCAGCCCTGAAGAACTCTTCACTCGCGAGCAAATTGCCGACGCGGCGCGGGCTTTCGGCTTGCTGTCGCAAGTCAAGAAAGAGCGCGTGGTCGGCCCGATCATTGTGCTGAACGGCAAGCAGCATATTTGGACCAAGACCTTGCCCGAAGAAGTGCGCGATGCCTTGTTCGATGCGTTCAAAGCCGGCAACTCGATCACGGCGTTTGTCGCACCCCGCCAGGAAAACGCCAAAGTGGCCGAAATCGTCGCACGCCTGGAACGTGAAACCGCAACCGCATGCACTGACGACGCGCTGGTTGAACTGAGCGTGAGCCGCGAGGCCGTCGACAAGATCAAAGAGAAACTGGGCAGCGGCGCCTGATTTCCTTCCATCATTGCTGCATCGAGATTGCGGCATCAAGGGCGGCCGACACCATGCCGGGCCGGGCCGCCCTTGCTGCACTTCGAACTTTGCCTGACTTTCTCGCCCCGCCGCCACAACCGCACATTCTTGCTTTAAGCTGCCCATTTATTCCATCAAATGAGCTTGGCCCATGCATGCGACTGTCGCCGACCCCCGTGTACAACAGATTCCCGTGACCGATTGCGGCGAGCCGCTAATCCAGCTCAGCATCGGTGCTCCGGATTTGCGCCTTGACCACACCGAGACCAATCTGGCCCATCTCGGCTACACCCCGGACTTCCGTTTGCGCGAAGCGGTGGTGCGGCGCATCGCTCAGGTTCAAACCCGCTTGGACGGCCAATATCATCTGTTGATCAAAGAGTGTTATCGGCCGCTGGCGATCCAGACCCTTTATTTCGATCATTATCTCTCACGTTTGCGCGCGGCCCATCCTGAACTGGACGAAACCACGCTTTATCATGAAGCAGCCAAATACGTCGCGCCGCCCGAATATGCGACCCACGTCACCGGTGCCGCACTCGACCTCACGCTGCTCAACCATAAAGGCATTGAGCTTGACCTGGGGACGGTCTACGATGCATCTCCTGGAGCCTCGAACAACGCGTGTTATACCGCCGCGCAAAACATCAGCCGCGAGGCACAGTTGCATCGTGCCGTGCTAACAGCCGCGCTGGAGGCGGAAGGTTTTATCAACTATCCGTATGAATGGTGGCATTGGTCCTATGGCGACAAATACTGGGCTTATGGCAGCCATGCCGAGCAAGCCGTCTACGGCCCGGTTAGCACTTAAGCGAGCGGGCTGTGACCAGGCCCGGCTTGCCGCGCGCGGAAACACCTACCCTCCCCCGGCAACCGGATTACAGCCGCGGGGCTTCGGTTTCCTTATGACATCGCTACCAACAAGGCAAGAAGCAATGGCAAACACAGCGGAACAAAGAAAAGCACTGATGCAGCAATGCCGCGTGCTCCTCCCCGGCTTTCCCAAGCGCACCCCGGCCCAGGAATTTGAATTGATGGCGCAGTGGTGCGAGCATAACGCGGTCGATACCGATGCCTACGGCAAAGGCGTGGCTCTGGCCGCTTTCGAGAAAAAAATTGCCGGGCTGCTGGGCAAGCAAGCCGCCGTCTTTATGCCCAGCGGCAAGATGGCGCAATTGATCTCGATGAAGATCTGGACCGAACGCGCCGCTTTGCCGCGCTTCGCCATGCACCCGACTTCGCACCTGGAACTGCACGAAGCGCGCTCCTACGCATCGCTGCTGCATCTTGAAGGGGTGCTGGCCGGCGACTGGAATCGGCCGCTCAATGCGGCCGACCTGGAGGCCGTGGTGGAGCCGCTGGCCGCGCTGATCGTCGAATTACCGATCCGCGAAGCCGGTGGGCAATTACCCGCTTGGGACACGCTGACGGCACTGCAAGAGAGCGCCCGGCAGCGTCATGTGCGTTTGCATCTGGACGGCGCGCGCTTGTGGGAATGTGGCCCGTTTTATGGCCGTCCCTATGCCGAGATCGCCGCCGGTTTCGATTCGGTCTACGTCTCGGTATATAAGGTGATCGGCGGCTTGAGCGGCGCGGTGCTGGCCGGAGATGCCGACTTTATCGCCCAGGCCCGCCTGTGGCAGCGGCGCTTCGGCGGCGAGTTACCCCAGATCAGCCCATTTCTTGCCGCCGCAGCCCTGCATTTCGATGAGCGTATGGCACGGATGGATGACTACTACCGCCGCGCCGTCAGCCTCGCGGCAGCCCTGCGCCGCGTGCCGGGTTTGCGGGTCAATCCCGGCGTACCGCAAACGCCGATGATGCATCTATTTTTCGACGCCAATGCCGAGGCCATGGCGATTGCCCGCGATGCAATCGCCGAGACCGAGAGTTGCTGGGTGGCCGGCGGGTTCCGCGATAGCGCCGTACCCGGTTGGTGTTCCACCGAACTGGTGGTGGGCGATCATTTGCTCGCGCTCAGCGACGAGACGGTGGTGCCTTACTTCGAAAAACTGATGCAGCGCGCGCGTCGATAACACGCCTCGATACATGCATAAATAAAAAACCCGGCGGCTCGAATCAGATCGAAGCGCCGGGTTTAGTACTTATTTTGCTGCTTATTTTGCTTCTTATCCTGATGATTACTTCGCTCAAGCCGGCAGCACAGGCAGCGATCAGCGCCACCCATGCTCGACGGAACCCGGTGCCGGCTTAGGCGTGTACCAAACCCCGTTTTTGCAGCATCGGACCGGCCTGCGGGTCGCGCCCGCGGAAGGCGCGAAATGCCGCGCGCTGTTCACGTTTGTCGCCGGCACTGTAAATATAGCGATGCAGCTTCTCGGCCAATACCGGATCGAACGCATTGCCGGTTTCCTCAAACGCCTCGAACGCCTCGGCTTCCAGTACCTCGGCCCACATATAGACGTAATAACCTGCCGCGTACGAATCGCCCGAGAAAATATGGCCGAAGTGCGACAGATAATGGTTCATCCCGGCTTCGGCCGGGACCCCCAGTCGTGCACATTCGGCCGCTTCGAATTCGGCAATATCCACC
>JAMFSV010000148.1 GCA_026225455.1 Burkholderiales bacterium
AGCGGATTCTTGATCTCATGCGCCAGACGCCGGGCCACCTCACCCCAGGCCACCGAACGCTGCGCGGAAATCACATCCGAAATATCGTCGAACACCACCACATAACCCGCCAGTGCGGCATCTTCGTGCGCCTGCGCAAGTGAGCGCTCGGCACTGCGCAGCAAGCGGGTGCCGCGCACCAGCAAGGTTACGGGATCGGCCTCGCCCGGCATCGGGATTTCGATCTGACGCTGCCAGTGCCCCAGGTCGCCACGTCCAAGCGCGCTCGCCGCATCCCGGTCGGCAAAGGCCTTGCGGACCAGCAAGGCAAACTCGGCAAGCACGGGAATCTGGTCCACCGGCGTATTCAAATTGGTCTCGAACGGCTGCCGGAAAATCCGCTCGGCCCCCGGATTTGCCGTGGTCAACTTGAATTGCCGGTCGAACACAAACACCCCGGCAGTCAGGTTGGCCAGCACGCTCTCAAGATATCCCTTGGAGTTCTCCAGCGCGATTTGGTTGCGTTCGACCGCCGCCCGCGCCTCATACAATTGACGGGTCATGGCATTAAAGGACTTGGTCAGAAAACCGAGTTCGTCATTGCTTTTGATCTCGCCTTTGGGCGTATAGTCGCCGCGCGCCACCTCCATGGTACCTTGCGCCAGTAAAAACAAGGGCCGGGTCAGTTGGTTACCTAATACCAGTGCCAGCGCCATGGCGATAAAAGTCGCAAGAAACAGCGCCAAGGTCAACGTACCGATGTACATCTTGCGCAGACCGGTGCGGCCCAAGGCTTTTTCCTGATATTCACGATAGGCTTTTTGCACCGCCTCCGCATTGCGCGCCAGCGACGGCTGCACCGGCTGCGTGATTTGTAGGAAACGTTCATCGTTTTGCAAAGTGGTCGAATCCAGACCCGCCGGAATTCGCACTACCACCCGAAAACGCAATGCTCCGCTGGATGAACCCGCGCCGCCATCCCCGTCGGGTTCGCCTTCCACCACCGCATAACCGCGCCCGCGTGCCTGCTCCAGCATGAGTGCGGTCGGCACGTCGTCGGGCAGCAGCGTGGCAAAATTGGACGACGCCTCGGCCAGGACCCGGCCGGCCGGCGAAACAATAATGGCATCTTGTACGCCGAACTGATCGCGCAGGCGCAGCAGCGTCAGCGTGGCGCCATCACTGCCGGTACTCGACAACTGATCCGCCATGGAACGGCCGCGGCTCAGGAGATCGCTGCGCGCGCCGTCGAGCATGCCGCGCCCGAGGTTGAGCCCGGACTCCAAGGCGGTTTCAACATTGACGTCGAACCAGGATTCGATACTGCGCGAAACGAACTGCAACGATACCAAATAAATAATCCCGCCGGGCAGCACCCCGACCAGGGCGAAAAAGATCGCCAGCTTGGCCAGCAAACGTGTGCCGAAACGGCCCTCGCGAATCCGCGCAATGATGATCCAGACCAGGCCCAGCAGGATCAACATAAAAACCAGCGCCACCCCGACGTTGGCGGCATATAGCACCGAGTAATAACGGTCGAAAAATTCGGTGTTGGCACTCGCCAGCGCCAGCAAGGCCAGCAGCAACAGCGCCGTGAGGGCCAGCGTGCCGCCCAGCAGACGCATCACGAATAATTTGACCCCGACTCTATTTAGCATGGTCGGTCGCCGTAAAAGGGAAATGCCGCCATTCCGAAGACAGGTTCCAGTCGCGATTGTTGACCGCGTCGATCTGGAAAGGCTTGGGCATCAGGTCAGTGTCGAGCCGCATCCGCACCGACGCCGTGTAGGTTTCGCCGGGGTCGGCCTCGTTGCGATCGATCACGTGCCAGGACGTGACATGCTTGATCACCGCCAGCGCTTCTTTCAGCGATTCGAAACCGAGTTGCAAGCCGCCGCTGGACACGCGGTACTCGCGCGTCAAAGGCTGAAACGACAGACGAATACTTTGAGCGGTGCTGACCGTTTGCTCGTCGAACCAGTACCAGCGCCCGCGCGTCAATTCGAAATTGGTGGTGAAGTACAGCGGGATACCTTTGTTGACGGCGTCTTCGAGGCTCGGATTTAATTGAAAATCGAAGCGCGCATCGAGGTTCCAGCCCCCCACGCTATCGGCTTCGAGCGACGCCTGTTGCACCGCAATCCCCTCGGCCCAGGCCGAAGCGCCACAGCATAGGAGCAGCGCCAGCACAATACTGGTAGCAAGCTGCTCTAAGCGTGAGCATCCGAAAAAGCGTCGGGAAAAGCGTGAAAAGGTCACCGTTTTTGAAACCGCGCGTAAAAAAATCCGTCGTGATTGGCGTCTGGTTTTTTACCAGATCCGGCGACCGAGGGCAATAACTGGCCTGGCGCTTCCAATCGTACCGCATCTTGTTGCTCGCTTTCAAACCATTGTGCTTGCATCTCGCCTTCTTCGGGAAAGATCGAGCAGGTGACGTAGAGTAATTCGCCACCCCGCGCCAGCGTGCGCCACAATGCCTTGACGATGCGCCGCTGGAGCGCGACCAAATTCGGGATATCCGAAGCACGGCGCAGCCAGCGAATATCCGGATGACGCCTGACGATGCCCGACGCCGAACATGGCACATCTGCCAGAATTCGATCGAAAGGCCGGCCGTCCCACCATGCATCCGGGTCACCGGCGTCGCCGATCTGCACCGTGGCCGACAAACCCAGGCGGGCGAGATTTTCCGTAATGCGCGCGGCGCGCTGCCCGTCGCTTTCGAGCGCGACCAGTTCGATCTCGGCCAACTCCAGCAGATGACCACTTTTGCCGCCGGGCGCGGCGCACGCATCGAGCACCCGCATTCCGGCGCGTGCTCCCAGCAACGGAGCGGCCAGTTGGGCGCCGGCATCCTGCACCGAAACCACCCCATCGGCAAAACCCGGCAGGCGGTCCACCGCCACGCCATGCTCAAGCACAATCGCATAGGGGCCCGCAGCCTGGGCAGGAATCTGGGCCTCGGCCAGCCGTTGCAAATAACCCGTCACCGTTTCCATGCGGCGATTGACCCGCAAGGTCAGCGGACCTTGCACCCGATCCGCCTCAAGAATGGCCTGCCAGTTGTCAGGCCAGGCCCGCCGCACCGCGACAATCCACCATTGCGGCGCATTCCAGCGCGCGACCGGCTTGGCCAGCGCATCGGCCAGCAGGCTGTCGCGATTGCGCAGGAAATTGCGCAGCACCGCGTTAACCAGACCTTTGGCAAAATTCAGCTCGCGCCGCGCCGCGACGGCGCTGACCGCCTGATCGACTACGGTAAAAGCGGCATAAGCCGCCGTCTCGGGCGGATCGGCCAGCAAGGCGAGCGCGCAGGTGAGGAGATTGGCGACCTGCGGCGGCGGCGCTTTTTGCACCAGAGTGCTCGCCAAGGCATCCGCGACGCCTAACGAGCGCAGGGTGCGATAAGCGATATCCTGGGTTGCACCGCGTGCCAGCGTCGTGCCCTGCGCCGCGGTCACGGCGGTAAGGGCCTGCGGCAAAGCCACGCCGGAGCGCACCGCGCTGAGTGTTTGCGCGGCTCCATCCAGCGCAAAAGCGAGCGAGTCGGGGGGCAGCGGCAAAGGCGGCAGCCACAGCGGCGCGGCATCGTTGCGCAAGGCACTGACCGAGCCGGTGGAGCGGGATTTATGCGCACGGACGGCCAAGCGCTCAGCGGAGCCGGTCGATGGGTTCGGCCCGGTGGCAGGACGCGGCGGAGCCGGGGGACGCTTTGAATTCATTGAGGCCTGCGGCAAGCGCGGAAATGACGCGAAAATCACATACGCGCGGATAAAACCAACGGGAAAACGCCACGGCGACCCGCAGGAAACGTATTACCAGCTCGTTAATCAACGATTTGGCGATCTATTCCACACAATCGGACCGCTCGCAACACACAAACACAGCACGAACCGCTGGCCGGCAGGCCGCGAAGCCTCGGCGAGCAGCCCGAATTTCGCTGCATTGTAACGCGCCGAATGTCCTGCCGTATCGGCTCGCGCGTAGATTTACACCACCTCGGCTCATGGCGTGTCAATCAAGTGTCAATCGAGGAGTGCCAACCGGGACTTCATTTGAGCCCCAAATCGAGCGCCCATTCCACCCGCGGCAAAACTTTCAATAATCTATAGACCTCTATCCATTCCCGGAAATAAAAAGTGCTTATCACCATGCTCGTCGCCGCAGCACTGGTCAGCTCGCCCAGCTACCCAGAAGACCAATCGGTTAAAAAAGGAGAGACACCGAAGCCGCCGGTCGAATTTGTAACGGGCACGGCCACCCATCAACAGGCTCTGGCATGGACAGCGTCGGTTCTTTGCAACAGCAACGATCAAGCGGAGGTACGCCTGGACCTCGCTCCGCACTATCCGGTTTTATTCGCCCCCGACAGATGCGGCTCGCACAATACGACCTATTTTGTGTTTGGCGTGAGCCATAGAGGATATAAATACCTCGGGATGCTGGAAGATGTTGGAGCATACCGCGTTGCCGCCCCCGACCGAAATGGTCACCCGCGCATCGTGACGTATTACGGCTTTGGGGCCGACGACGCGGTGTTATCGCTGGAAGTCTTGGGCCCTGACGGCTTTAAGGAGGTAAAAAGAAAAAACCTCAATGAATCCCACGCCGAAGGTCTTCCCGCCGGCTTTCTGGATTCTCCCAAACCGGCTACGGCTCAAGAACTGCAAGCCGTGTTCGGCAAGTAGATGGACGATCCTTACGCAGTTCGCCGAGGAGGCAGCCTGCCTGGAAGATGCCGCGCCGGTCTCGACGCCTCAGTCTAGAGCATCGGCCATGTAACCGAGGCGCATCAACGATGTACCGTCGCGAGTTTGATGCCCAGCCCGACAAAGGCACTGCCGATCACCCGATCAAGCCAGCGCCGCAATGACGGATTGTTGCCGACCCGGCGCGTGATGCCGCCGGCCAGCCATGCAACACCGCTATTCCAGACCGTGCTCATCGCCACAAACACGCCGCCCAGCACCAGGAAAGCCAAGGTTTTATGCGGACTGCCCGCGCTGACAAATTGCGGAAAGAACGAAACGAAAAACAGTACAACTTTAGGATTCAATACATTGGTCCAAAAGCCTTGCAGAAACAAGGCGCGCAACGAGCGTAGCGCGGCGGCCGGCGGCACCGGCGCTTCGTCGCGCAGATCGGCGGCGGGTCGCTTGAGCAACAGCATCGCCCCCAGATAAACCAGATAGATCGCCCCCGCCAGCTTGATCACGGTAAAGGCCGCGGCGGACGCCGCCAGCAAGGCGGTCAGGCCGAACGCGCAAGCCAGCGAATGCACGCAACAGCCGGCGGAAATGCCCAGCGCCGACACCAGTCCGGCACCGCGCCCCTGGCCCACGCTACGGCCGACGATATAAGCGGTATCGGGGCCGGGCGTCGCATTCAATAACAACACCGCCACAATAAAGAAAGAGAACTGGGTAATACCGAACATGGCGGCTCCTGAGTGCGTGCGAGAGGGCAAGATCAAACTCGCCGCCTGATTCTAACCCGGCCATGACTTCATGCGCCTTTATGCGCGCCATCACATACATCAAGTCCGATCAGACGGCTGCAGTCATCCAGCAGCAGAGCGTTTATTTCACTGCGGCGGGGCGAACACCTGCCCCGCATGGAGACCAAATCCGGCGACAAATTCACGTGTGGCCAGGCGTTTTCCGCCCGGTTTCTGCCACTGGGTGGCACGCAGAGCCCCCCGGCCGCAGGCGATCGTCACACCTTCGGGCTGCACCTCGAGGATCGTGCCGGGTGCCGCCGACGAGGTGAAATCCAGGACTTCAGCGGCCCAAATTTTCAATACCGTGCCGTCAAGCACCACAGCACCGCCGGGGAACGGATCGAAGGCGCGGATTTGCCGCGCCAGCACAGCGGCATCGCGGCGGCAGTCGAGATGCCCCTCTTGTTTGCTGATTTTTTCGGCGTAGGTCACTCCCTCGTCGGGCTGCGGCGTTGCCGGCAAGCGACCGTCGCGCGCCAGTGCCTGCAAACCGGCCACCACCAACCCGGCGCCCGCAAGCGCAAGCTTGTCGTGCAAACTGCCGGTGGTATCGGCCGGTGCAATTGCAAGCCGCACGGTGCTGAGCATGGGGCCGGTGTCGAGGCCGGCATCCATTTGCATCAACGTAATGCCGGTTTCAGCATCACCCGCTTCAAGCGCGCGATGTATCGGTGCGGCACCGCGCCAGCGCGGCAACAACGAGGCATGGATATTGATACAGCCATGCGGCGCAATCTCGAGCACTTCCTGCGGCAGGATCAAACCATAGGCGGCAACCACCATCACGTCGTGCGGCGTGTCGCGTAACTGCTCGATGGCTTGCGCCGCTTCCGCCGGAAATTTACCCTGGCGGCGCAGTGACGGAGGTTGAGCCAGCGGCAGATCGTGAGCCAGAGCAAATTGTTTGACCGCGCTCGGCGCCAGCTTCATGCCGCGGCCGGCAGGACGATCCGGCTGAGTCAGGACCAAGGGCACGGCAAAACCCGCCGCATGGATGGCGGCCAATGCCTGAGCGGCAAATTCGGGCGTGCCGGCAAAAATGACGCGCAAAGGATCTGGCATGGTGAGCTACCCGGCAATAAAAATGAAACGTAGGGAACAGCGCGAAGATTCCGTGCAACTGGGTCTTGGCATCTGCTTAAGGACCCAGTATGCACTGCGGCGAAGATGAGTTTAAGTCGGCTGATCGGCCAGGAGAATGGCCGCTTGCCGCGCGCCTGCCGCGAAGCGCTCGACAGCAGCCTGCCTGGGCCGGCCGAGGCTAGGGTTGTGGCCCGACCGCAATGGGCCGCGGGCGGGCCCGCTGGTTCACATCGCCGTGGCGAGTTTTTTCATTTTGGTTTTGATCCGGGTCTGCTTGAGCGGCGACAGGTACTCGACAAAAACCTTGCCCAGCAGGTGATCCATTTCGTGCTGAATGCACGCAGCAAGCAGCCCATCCGCTTCCAGTTCGAACGGCTCGCCTTTTTCGTTGAGGGCGCGCACACGCACTTGCTCATAACGTTCGACATCGTCGTAAATGCCAGGCACCGACAAGCAGCCCTCTTCCGAGATCTGTTTGAGATCGCTGGTCCAGATGATTTCCGGATTGATAAACGCCATCAATTCGTCGTGCGTCTCGGACAAGTCAATCACGATCAGGCGCTCATGCACGTCCACCTGGGTCGCGGCCAAACCGATGCCGGGCGCCGCGTACATGGTCTCGCCCATATCGAGCACCAGCTTGCGAATGCGGTCGTCGACCTGCGCCACCGGCTTGGCGACGGTGTGCAAGCGGCGATCCGGGTAATTCAAAATATTGAGTAATGCCATTGTGGTTCCAGACCGTTGTAGCGAACAAAGCGGCAAGGCGCCATCCGCCGATTGGCCTAGTTACGGCCGAAACGGGACGAGCGCAAGATGCAAATGTGCGGTCACAGCACACCGCTTGCACCCACTTTGCCGGGTGTTGAGCACCTGATTAATAGACTGGAAGTTTAGCATAGCGCCCTATTCGTTGCCGGTCCCTCAAGCACCGCGGCACGGGGCTGACACCCTGATTACCTGCATCTCAAAAGCGCTGGAGGCGTTTCGCATGACGATTGCAATTCACCTTACATCAGGCGCGCCTGCGCGCTCGACCCAGCCATGCGCGCACTAACGCTGAGCGAAATCGAGGTCGCCGCATGGTTGCGCCTCACCACCACCCCGGGCATCTCGCGTGCATTGGCACGTAGTCTGCTGGCGGCGCTTGGGGTGCCGCAAAATATCTTCGCCGCATCCCATTCCGTGCTGAGCGCCATCGCTGGACGCGCGGCCGCCAGTGCCGTACAACAAGCACCGCCGCCCGAATTGGCGGCACGCGTGGCCGCCACCGTCGCGTGGCTGGCTCAAGCGGATTGCCACCTGGTGACCCTGGCCGACCCGGCCTATCCTCCGATGTTGCTCAACAGCGCCGATCCGCCGATCTTGCTGTATGTCCGCGGGCGCTTGCGGCTATTGCATACACCGGCACTTGCAATGGTCGGCAGCCGTCATGCCAGCGCCCAAGGATTGGCAAATGCCCATAATTTTGCCGCCGCCTTGGCGCACGCCGGGCTGACTATTGTGTCCGGCATGGCCCTGGGCATAGACGGCGCCGCACACCAGGGCGCGCTCGCGGCCGGAGGCACCACGGTGGCCGTGGTCGGAACCGGCGTGAACCGCGTCTATCCGTCCCGCCACGGCGCGCTGGCGCAGCAATTGGCCCAGCGTGGCGCGCTGATTTCAGAGTGGCCGCTGGACGCGCCGCCCCTGCCGGGCCACTTTCCGCAACGCAACCGGCTTATCGCCGGGCTGGCTCGCGCAGTGCTGGTCGTCGAAGCCGCGGCACAATCGGGCTCGCTGATTACCGCGCGCCTGGCCAATGAAATGGGGCGCGACGTCTATGCCATACCCGGATCCATCCATGCGACGCTGACCAAAGGGTGTCATCACCTAATTAAAGAAGGCGCCAAACTGGTTGAATCGGTGGAAGACGTACTCCAGGAACTGGGCTGGACCGCCGAGCCGTCCTGCGCCCCCACCGAGCCGAACCCGGGCGGTTTGCAAGCTGCGGCAGCGCCGGATTCATTACCTCTCGATGCCGACGCCAAGCGGGTATTAGGGGCGTTGGGCCATGACGCAGCCGCGCCCGACCTGCTCGCGGAACGTACCGGCCTGAGTGCCGGGCGGCTGCAAGCGGCTTTGCTTGCATTGGAACTGGCTGGGCGCATTGCACTCTTACCCTGCGGCAGGATTGCGCCGCATTTCAGCCGCGACAGCCTCGCCCAATTTCACCCGGGGGTTCACCTCGATAGCGGAGCCGGGCAAAACCCGATAGAACCCTGATAGAGCAGGTATGTGCCGATGAGTAATATAAACATGTTACATTTCCGCCGAATACAGCCGCTGGCGGAATCCTCGTATAGGCGGCTGCTGGAAGGATTTTTGTATGCCTGCGCTGAATCTCGATACTGATGCCGTTGCGATTGCCGATCGCCTGAGCCATGCCGATATGCCGCTCGTTGCCTGCCTGTGCGCGCAATGGTGCGGCACTTGCCGAGACTATCAGGTGGCTTTCGATCAACTGGCCGAACGTCATCCGGAGTTCTGTTTTGTGTGGATCGACATCGAAACGCACGCGGACCAACTGGATGATTTCGATGTAGAAAATTTTCCGACCATCCTCATCGAAGACGCGCACACTCGGCGTTTCTTCGGCACGGTGCTACCGCACGCACGGATTGTCGAGCGCATGCTGGTCGACCTCACCGCGCTACAGGATACGTCGGGCACGCCCCGCTTGCGCGCCCTGTTATGCGCCGTGGCGCCGGCTTGAGCGTGCGCCAGGATCTGTGCCCAGTTTTCCGCGGCGCTTGCAGTTCGCAGCAGTACCCGCTTATGATGTGCCGCTCCAGCAGGGGTAACGGCGATGTTCGCCGTTATGTTAAGTTAATCGCATTCGATTCAAGGTCATCACCAAGCCCACCCCCATGTCCAAAGCTCTGATCATCGCTGAGAAGCCCTCCGTCGCGAATGACATCGTGCGCTCGCTCGGCGGCTTTACCAAACATGACGAGTATTTCGAAAACGACGATTTTGTCGTATCGTCAGCGGTCGGCCACTTGCTCGAAATCGCGGCCCCCGAAGAATACGAAGTCAAGCGCGGCAAATGGAGTTTCGCCCATTTACCCGTCATCCCCCCGCATTTCGACCTTAACCCGATCGCAAAAAGCGAATCGCGCTTAAAGGTACTGACGCGGCTGATCAAGCGCAAAGATGTCACCGAACTGATCAACGCCTGCGATGCGGGGCGTGAAGGCGAGCTGATTTTCCGCTACATCGTGCAGCACGCGAAAGCCAAACAACCGGTCAAACGGCTGTGGCTGCAATCGATGACGCCGGCGGCCATTCGCGACGGTTTCACCCAGTTGCGCAGCGATGAAAGCATGCAGCCGCTGGCCGATGCAGCGCGCTGCCGCTCCGAAGCCGATTGGCTGGTCGGAATTAACGGCACGCGGGCGATGACGGCCTTCAACAGCAAGGGTGGCGGCTTCTTTCTGACGACAGTTGGGCGGGTTCAGACGCCTACGCTGTCCATCGTCGTCGAACGTGAAGAAAAAATCCGCCGCTTTGTGCCGCGCGACTACTGGGAAGTTAAAGCAGAATTTGTCTGCGCCGCCGGTTTCTACGAAGGCCGCTGGTACGACACCGCCCACAAGAAAAACGAATTGGATCCGGAGCAACGCGATTCGCGCCTCTGGAGCGCCGCCGCCGCCGAATCGGTGGTCGCCGCCTGTCGCGAAAAAACCGGCACGGTCACCGAAGAATCCAAACCGTCGACCCAACTTTCGCCGCTGCTGTTCGACTTGACCAGCTTGCAGCGCGAAGCGAACGGGCGTTTTGGCTTTTCGGCGAAAAACACGCTGGGCCTGGCGCAGGCGTTGTACGAAAAACACAAAGTACTGACTTACCCGCGTACCGATGCGCGCGCTTTACCGGAAGATTATCTGGATGAAGTGCGCGGCACGCTGGAGATGTTGAAGGAAAGCAATAATTACCTGCCGCACGCCAAGCAGGTGCTCGACCGGGGCTGGGTCAAACCGAATAAACGCATTTTCGATAACTCGAAAATCAGCGATCACTTCGCCATTATCCCGACGCTGCAAGCGCCGAAAAACCTGTCCGAACCCGAGCAAAAGCTGTACGACCTGGTGGTCAAACGTTTCCTCGCGGTGTTTTTCCCGGCGGCCGAATATCAACTGACGACCCGCATTACGGAAGTCACCGGTCATCATTTCAAGACCGAAGGCAAAGTCCTGGTCAACCCAGGCTGGCTGCAAGTCTATGGCCGCGAAGCCCAGGGCGAGGATGCCAACCTGGTACCGGTCGAGAAAAGCGAGAAGGTCAAGACCGAAAGCATCGCCGCCGTGGGCCTGACCACCAAGCCGCCCGCGCGCTACAACGAAGCGACCTTGCTCTCGGCCATGGAAGGCGCGGGCAAGCTGGTAGAAGACGACGACCTGCGCGAAGCGATGGCGGGCAAGGGTTTGGGCACGCCTGCCACCCGCGCCGCCATTATCGAAGGGTTGTTGTCGGAAAAATACCTGATTCGCGAAGGCCGCGAGATGATACCCACGGCCAAGGCCTTCCAGCTCATGACCTTGTTGCGCGGGCTGCGGGTCGAAGAACTGACCGCGCCGGAATTGACGGGCGGCTGGGAGCACAAGCTGGCGCAAATGGAGCGCGGTAATCTCGCGCGCGACGATTTCATGCGCGAAATCGCGCAAATGACGCAGACCATCGTCAAGCGCGCCAAAGAATACGACTCCGACACCATTCCGGGCGACTACGCCACGCTGGCAACCCCATGCCCGCATTGCGGCGGCTTGATCAAGGAAAACTACCGGCGTTTTGCCTGCTCGAAATGCGAATTTTCGATCACCAAGATTCCGGGCGGACGTCAATTCGAAATCCCTGAAGTCGAAGAGTTGCTGACGCAAAAAACCATCGGCCCGCTGTCCGGCTTCCGCAGCAAAATGGGACGACCCTTCTCGGCCATCCTGAAGCTGGGGATCGACGACGAGACCAAGAATTACAAGCTTGAGTTCGATTTCGGCCAGGCGCAGAACGACGAGAACGGCGAACCGCCTGATTTCTCCGAGCAGGAACCGGTCGGGGCCTGCCCGAAATGCGGTGGACGCGTGTACGAGCACGGCATGAGTTATCTGTGCGAAAACTCGGTCACCAATCCTAAAACCTGCGACTTCCGCTCGGGCAAAGTCATCTTGCAGCAGGAAATGACGCGTGAGCAAATGACGCGCTTGCTGACCGATGGCCGCACCGATTTGCTCACCGGCTTTAAATCATCGCGCACCGGCCGTAATTTCAAGGCCTTCCTGGTCAAACAAAAGGACGGCAAGATCGGCTTCGAGTTTGAAAAGAAAGAACCGTCTGCCAAGTCGATCGCGGCCAAAGCCGCGGCGGCCGCAAACGGTACGGCCACCGATGGCGATGAAGCGAGCGGCAAGCCTGCCGCCAAGAAGGTAGCAGCCAAAGCACCGGCTAAGGCAGCCACAAAAACCGCGGCCAAGAAAGCCCCGGCGAAGAAAGCCGCGGCCAAGAAGGTGGTAGCAAAGAAAGCGGCTGCAAAAAAGGTAGCCGTGAAAAAGACCGCCTAGCGCATCGCGTCGAAGCTGCGCCCAACAGCCGCGCAAAACTCAGGCGGCGGCGGTCGGCTCGCGCAGGCGGGTTACGGCACGACCGGCGGGACGCGATGAAGCCGGCTCCGCCGCCACAGCGGTTTCCTTGGCGGTGAATGGGCCATCCAGCCCGTCAAACGGCACCGGGCGCTCGAAGGGAACCGGACCCGGTTTGCGCACGCCCTTGATACCGATGACTTGCACCTCGCGCTGAGCCGCTTCCGAAGCACGCGAGCCATCTTTCAGCCAATGTTCGCCAAGAACACCGTTTGCGGCCGTGGTGAAATGTTCGACCAGATGATCGATAAAGGTGCGCACCTTGGCGGGTAAATGACGCCGGCTCGGGTAAGCAATATTGATCTCGATCGGCGACATATGAAATTCAGGCAGCAAACGCACCAGCTTGCCGCGGGCCATATCGCGCCCGACCAGATAGCTGGGCAGGGTCGAGATGCCCAGGCCATGCAAGGTCATCTGGCGCAGCATTTCGGTATTGTTGGCGATCATCACATTGTGGGGGCGCACCCGCACCTCACCATCTGGCCCGGTAAACACCCTTTCATCGCCGAGGAAATCCGCCGACAGGCTCAAATAGGGATGCTCGGCCAATTGCTCGGGACGCATCGGGGTACCGTGTTCGGCCAGAAACTCGGGCGTCGCGCACACCACCAGACAGCCAGTGGTCAAGCGGCGCGACACAATGCTCGCGCTACGGACATGACGCGCAATCACAATGCCGACGTCGTAACCCTCTTCAACCAGGTCCACGTCGCGGTCGACCAAACTGATATCGGGAATCACCCGCGGATATTTTTTAACGTAATCGGTCAATACCGGCGCCAGGTTATGCAGGCCGAACACCACCGGTACCACAATGCGCAAGGTCCCGACCGGTTCGTGGGTACGCTCGACCACCATCTGCTCGACGTCTTCGAGCTCGTCGATGATGCTGCGCACCTTCTCCAGATAAACCTGGCCGGATTCGGTCAGCGACAGGCTGCGCGTGGTGCGATTCAGCAGCCGCGTACCGAGCTTGCTTTCGAGGTCGGCCACATGCCGGGTGACAACTGCATTGGAAACATCAAGATGGATCGCGGCTTTGGCAAAGCTGCCGAGGTCAGCCACCTTCACGAAAACGCGCATTGACTGTAGATGGTCCATCACATAACTCCTTGCTCAAGCAGCCGGGACGCAGCTCGGGATTGCCACGTAGAAGCATTTGTGCGGAATTGTCGTATGACTGGGGATTTCCTGCTTAATTCCCTTTAACGCTATTACATAAAATGTAAATTAGGGTCAGAAATGAAACGCACCTCAATTGACCCGGAATAAAATGTCGTAGGGCGACATAGTTTTTAAGTATTTTCTGAAAAGCTTAGCAAAATCACTGATATACAAGCTTATTACTGCACAGCATCGGGATTCGACCCGGCGCATCAAGCCCCATAAGGTATACGGCACCGGGTGACAATAGACCGCACTACCTGCGACAAAATGCCGCAGTGCGTTTATTAATATGGCGAGGTAATTATGACATTTTTGCCATAAAAGTCCATTAATTCGCCAATAACCGAGCGGTTATTGGCGAATTCACGCATATTAAGCGGCCAGCCGTTTTTCGATTTGCGCCTTGACGTCAATTAATGCGGCAGGCAAATGATGGTGCAGCTTGGCGAACAATTCCGCGTGTAACAGCAACTCTTCGCGCCAGCTTTCCGCGTCGGTGCTCATCACTTGCTCGAATTGTGCCGCGCTGAAGTCGCTGCCCGACCAGTTCAGGTCGCGATAGCTCGGCGATACGCCGCCCACATGCTCGACGCCGCCGGCCTGTCCTTCGATACGGCCCAACATCCACTGCAGCACGCGCATATTCTCGCCAAAACCGGGCCAGACAAACTTGCCGTCCGGCCCTTTGCGGAACCAGTTGACGCAGAAGATTTTCGGCACGGTCGCGCCGCTGGCCGCCAGCCGGTTGCCCATCTCAAGCCAGTGAGCGAAATAATCGCTCATGTTGTAGCCGCAAAACGGCAACATCGCGAACGGATCCCGGCGCACCACGCCCTGCTCTCCGGCCGCAGCAGCAGTGGTTTCGGAACCCATGGTGGCCGCCATATAAACGCCCTCGGTCCAACTCCGCGCTTCGGTGACCAAGGGCACGGTGGTGGAACGGCGCCCGCCGAAGATAAATGCATCGAGCGGCACCCCGGCGGGGTTTTCCCAATCGGCATCGATCGACGGGCATTGCGCCGCCGGCGCGGTAAACCGAGCGTTGGGGTGAGCCGCGCGACGGCCAGTTTCACGGCCGATCTCGGGGGTCCAGTCAGCGCCCTGCCAGTCGATCAAATGCGCGGGCGGCGTATCAGTCATGCCTTCCCACCAGACATCGCCGTCATCCGTCAGCGCCACA
This sequence comes from Burkholderiales bacterium, assembly GCA_026225455.1. GTDB lineage: Bacteria > Pseudomonadota > Gammaproteobacteria > Burkholderiales > Burkholderiaceae > LMUX01. Next base: position 14,588 of record JAMFSV010000148.1, read on the forward strand.
TTGGTGAAAATCACGTTTTCCTTCAAGGTCGCCATCGCGTTGAAGTTGGTTTTTTCACTGGTACCCGGCGCTACGCCAAAATAACCGGCCTCCGGATTCATCGCATACAGGCGTCCGTCCTGGCCCGGCTTGATCCAGGCAATATCGTCGCCGATGGTGCTGACGCGCCAGCCGTCCATGCCTTGCGGCGGGATCAACATGGCGAAATTGGTCTTGCCGCATGCCGACGGAAAGGCCGCGGCCACGTGATACTTACGCCCCGCGGGGTCGGTCACGCCCAGAATCAGCATATGTTCAGCCAACCAGCCTTGTTCGCGCCCCATGGTCGAGGCAATACGCAAGGCAAAACACTTCTTGCCGAGCAAGGCGTTGCCGCCATAACCCGAACCATAACTCCAGATTTCGCGGGTTTCCGGAAAATGCACGATGTATTTGGTGTCGTTGCACGGCCAACGCACATCGGCTTGGCCCGCAGCCAGCGGCGCGCCGACGGAATGCACGCAAGGCACAAAAGCGCCGTCGCTGCCGAGCACTTCGTACACCGCACGCCCCATGCGGGTCATGATGCGCATATTGGTGACAACATAAGGACTATCGGACAACTCGACCCCGATATGCGCGATAGGCGAACCCAGCGGCCCCATGGAAAACGGAATCACGTACAGCGTGCGCCCTTCCATCGCCCCGTCGAACAAACCCTGCAGCGTATCGCGCATTTCCACCGGGGGGATCCAGTGATTGGTCGGACCGGCGTCTTCACGTCGCGCGGAACAGATAAAGGTACGATCCTCGACTCGCGCGACATCGGACGGCGCCGAACACGCCAAAAAAGAATTCGGCCGTTTCGCCGGGTTGAGTTTTTTTAGTGTGCCGGCTTCGACCATCTGCGCCGACAAGCGGTCGTACTCTTCCTGCGACCCATCGCACCAAACCACCCGGGCCGGACGTGTCAGCGTCGCAACTTGGGTTACCCATGCGATCAGTCCCTGATGTTTGACCTCCAGCGGCATCGCCTGCTTCACCAGTTCAACAGCGTTAAATTGCTTCATTCCGCCCTCTTCTTTCAAATAAAAATCTTTGGCGGCCCTGGCTTATTCCGGTGCGCGGGCATCTCGCGCTCACAGAACCGAAGCGGGCCGACCGGGCCTCTCAAGAACCTCGCGGCGGCAACACGCGTTAGCGTCCTGAGTTGGAAGTTCGAGTCCCCCGCGGCCAACAAATTCCAAAACAATGTGATGCATCGCTTGCATGTGGTCGGCACAAGCTGTAAAAAACAAGGAACGTTAAATCGCCCCGCTTCTCAAAAAAAAACGAAATCCGAAATCGTTCTGAATCTCACACTGCGAAGCGTGCTTGCTGCGCCGCAATACCCGACGACCATGAAAATTGCCCTACTTGATGATTACCAGGACGCCGTTCGAAAACTCGACTGTTTCCAGCTACTGGCGGAACACGAAGTCAAAATTTTCAACAACGGCGTGCGCGGCATAGGTCAACTGGCAACCCGCCTGTCCGAAGTCGAAGCGCTGGTACTGATCCGCGAACGCACTCGCATCACCGCCCAGTTACTCGACAAACTGCCGCGCCTGAAAATCATCAGCCAGACCGGCAAAGCCAGCGGACACATCGACATCGATGCCTGCACCGCACGCGGCATCGTGGTGTTGGAAGGAGCGGGTTCACCCGTGGCCCCCGCCGAACTGACCTGGGCGTTAATCATGGCAGCACAACGGCGTATTCCGCAATACGTAGCTAACCTTAAGCAAGGCGCGTGGCAGCAATCGGGATTACGCGCCGCCGCCATGCCGGCCAATTTCGGTATGGGGCAAGTACTACGCGGACAAACCCTCGGCATCTGGGGTTATGGAAAAATCGGCCGCATGATTGCCGGCTACGGTCGCGCCTTTGGCATGAAGGTGGTGGTGTGGGGACGAGAGATGTCGCGCAGCAGTGCGCTCAAAGATGGTTATGAGGTGGCCGACAGCAAGGCCGCGTTATTTGAGCACAGCGACGTGCTCAGCATCCATCTGCGCCTGCATGACGATACACGCGGCGCGGTCAGCCTGAGCGACCTGTTGTCGATGAAACCGACCGCCCTCTTCGTCAACACCAGCCGCGCCGAACTGGTCGAAGAAAACGCGATGGTGGTGGCATTGGGCCAGGGCCGGCCGGGCATGGTGGCCGTCGACGTCTTCGAAAGCGAACCGATCTTGCAGGGCCACAGCCTGCTGCGCATGGAAAACGCCATCTGTACGCCGCATCTGGGTTATGTCGAACACGAAAGCTACGAACTCTATTTCCGCACCGCTTTTCAGAATATTCTCGACTATCTGGCGGGTGACAGCCATAGTGCGGCCAACCCCGGGGCGCTTGGCAAATCCGCCGGCAAACAAGGCGGCATGCACTAAGTGACTCGCGCCAGGGCCGAGGGCCGGACCGGCGCTAACCTCACCTGCCAGCCTCAGGCGGCCAGCGCGGGCTGCGCCAGCAAAGCCGGCAGTGCCTCAAGAAAACGCTCACCGTCTTGCACGCCGAGATCGAAGGCATGCTGCATCTGCCCAGGACTGGTGTAATCCCAACTTGAAATCGGCACCTTACGCGACGGCTGCACATACACGCGCCGCTGCGCGCCATGCTGCAACACAAAACGCTGAGGGCGCGGATACAAACGCGTCACCATCACCAGCACATCGCCCGGCGTCGTATCGAGCGCATCGACCGGCACGTTGTCGACCATTCCACCATCCAGCACCGGTCGTCCGTTACGCCGCAGCACGGGGGTAAATGGCGGGGTGCAGGAGGACTGTAAAATCAAATCGGCCAGCGTCTCCGGCGTGGCGCAATCGGCAACCCGCGCAAATTCCGGATGAAACCCCAGGCTACGGCCCAGAGTCGGATGCAAGGTGCGGCGCCAGTGTTTCTCGATGTTGTATGCGATCAGCCCCGCCACCACCCCGCTACGCGCACCCAGCCAGCGCGGCAAATGCGACACGCCGATGCGGATCTCAGGCGTTTGCAGCGGATCGCCCAAGGCGCCGAATCGCTCCTTGAAAATATCGAGCAAGGCCTGCCGGTAAATCCGGTAATGCGGAAACACCGGTTCACGCCGCAACAAATTGCCCCAATACGCATTCTTGTGATTACCGCGCAGCACCTCGGTGTAATACGCCATCACCCAGGCCGGGTCTCGCGTATACAGCATGCAGGCGGTCGCCGCCCCGGCGGAAATACCGGTAATCACCCGCGGGCGCAGCTTGAGCTGCGGCGCCACCACCTGCCAAAAACCCGCCTGCCACCAACAGCGGTTGCCGCCGCCCGCAAAGACCACTTGATCAAACATGCACGGATTCCTTATTCAATAACGCATAAGCCGCATGTTGCATGCGCCGCCGCTTCGGCTTGCCCCATGCCACAGCCCCGGCCCCCAGAACTCAGCCGCACCGGCGCGCAGTCTTATAGAAGACATATCATACGGGCCAGCCGACGCGTCGCCAAGCCGAGAGCGGAAGCCCGCCGGACGGGGCTTGGCGGGCGATTGCAATCAGACTGGCGCAAACCGGCTTTGTGCTGTTATAATCTCGCTCCTGTTGGGGCGTTAGCTCAGCTGGTAGAGCAGCGGACTCTTAATCCGTAGGTCGACAGTTCGAATCTGTCACGCCCCACCAACAGAATCATGCACTTAGCCTCATCTTCGGATGGGGCTTTTTGTTTTCTGGCGTTTGTGTCACCGCCATGTGGCGGATCGGGCCAGCGCATAGCCAGACTGCCGCTCGAAACGAAGGCAGCTAATTCTTGGCGGTCAGCTTGTCCTGCGTGTTGGTTTCGAAGTCGGCGGCCTCATGGCGCTCGTGCAGTTGGCTTGAAAGTTCGCCAAAAACACGATTGACCATCCGTCCACGCATGACGGCCGGGCGTGCGCCGATCGCATCGGCCCAGCGCTGAACGTGCGGATAATCCTGCACGGACAGAAATTCGGCCGCCTCGTAGAGCCAACCCTTAGCCAAGCCGCCATACCAAGGCCAGATCGCCATATCGGCGATCGTATATTCACTGCCCGCCACATACTCATTACCCGCGAGCTGTTTGTCGAGCACGTCGAGCTGCCGCTTCGTCTCCATCGCGAAGCGGTCGATCGCGTATTCGATCTTGGTCGGGGCGTAGGCGTAGAAGTGGCCGAAACCTCCGCCCAGATAAGGTGCGCTTCCCATCTGCCAGAACAGCCATGATAGACATTCGGCACGCGCGCTGGCTTCGACCGGCAGGAAGGCGCCGAATTTTTCGGCCAGATATAGCAGAATCGCGCCGGACTCGAAGACCCGGATCGGCTGCGCGCCACTGCGATCCATCAATGCAGGAATCTTGGAATTCGGATTTGCCGCCACGAATCCGCTACCGAATTGTTCACCATCGCCAATCTTGATCAACCAGGCGTCATATTCCGCCCCGCGGTGGCCGAGAGCCAGCAGTTCCTCAAGCATCACCGTGACCTTCACGCCGTTCGGCGTTGCCAGCGAATAGAGTTGAAGAGGATGGCGGCCGACCGGCAAGTTCTTGTCGTGCGTCGAACCCGAAATCGGGCGGTTAATGTTGGCGAAGCGACCACCGCTCGCCTTGTTCCAGCTCCAAACCTTCGGTGGCACGTAGTCAGACGAATCACTCATGTTTAATGCTCCTCGCGTCATGGGGAATATGCATCTCGGTGTGAGATTAACAAATTGACGGGGAGGACGCCTGCTTATGCCCAAAGTGAGTGTGGGGTTGACGATCGCGTTTGGCGCCGTGGGCCGCAGTCAACTCGATATGGCTTGTCGATGAAAATAAGGTGGAATGCGCCACCGCGCTCACTCCGACCGCACCGCCGCTGCAACACTGTCCTGCCGAATCCACAGATCCGCGAAGGGCACAAAACCATGCGCTATTCGACTAATGCCCCCTACGTGATCGGCGGCGTCGACTTGCACGCGCTCATGCGCCAGCGGAATAACCGAGCCATTGGCGACCAGGTCTTTGCATATCTCGGCATACGCTCGAACTCTCTCGTCACGGTCCGGCACCTGTTGCACCGACATGAGCGCGCGGTCGAGGTGCTGTAGTTCAGCGGGCCTCATCCACCGCCGAAAGTCACTGTCTTCGGCAAGCCACTCGTAACAACCGAAATCACGATTTTCACTCAAGACTTCGCTGCAAATGTAGATGTCCGTTTTATCCATCCATGCTCTATCAGGGGATTGCTTGTCGAGGTCGGGAATCGTCGCGACCTCGACTGTCACCCCAAGAGCTTGTAATTTTCTTCGCGCGACCTCGGCCAGAAGCGTGGGCAGGGGCCTGGGCGTGGAAGCGATTCTAACCACCAACCCGGCTTCCACGCTCAAGGCGCCGGAGGGCCACGCCTCGTTGTGCCGCCACCCAGGCAGAATGCCGCGCGCTGGCGTGCAGACACGGTCAAATGGCGGCTTAATCAGCTCAGTGGCCAATAATTCGACCAGCGCAAAGCGGTTGCGATTGTCGGCGAAATAAGGCTGCTTCGGATTGAAAATCAGATAAAGGCATCCGTTAAACAGCTTGGACAGCCTCTGCTTCAAAATGGAATCCCCCGCCCGGCTGCCAAAATCGAGGTCGAAGTTTATTTCCGTCTCCGGCGGCATCAGCCATAGGTCGACTTCATCAAGCAGTGCGCGTTCGCGATAATAGTTACGGAAGACCCCTAGCGTCAGCCGCTCTTCGCTACGATGAGTTACCGAGAATGGCCCGGTGCCGACTGGCATATCCGGAAATACCTCGCCGCAGGCAAAAGGTACGATGGATGCATTGACCGACGATAAGCGATCGGGCCAGAGCAAATCAGGGACAGTCAGGTTGAACGCCAGTTGACTGGGGCCGCAAATTTCCACGTGGTCGAGATGGGCGAAGATTTTCCTGGCTATTCCGGGTTCGTCGCGCACCCGGAGTATGCTGTTCTTGATCGCATCGAGGGTCAGTTCGCTGCCGTCATGACAGTAAATTTCCGGCCGGATCCAAAACTCCCATCGGGTGCAGTCGCCATTGCTTTCCCAATGATGCGCCAAACTCGGCATTAATCTATTTGACGCGTGATCAAATTCGGTGAGCCGGGAAAATATTTGTTCGGTGAGATGTCGTTCGACGCGCAAGAACGCTTTGGCCGGGTCCAGGGATAATACGGTGCGAAATAGCGGGACACGTAATCTCCGCCTGTCGGGGTCGATATAGTTCCGCCGAAAAAGATCCGTCAGACTTGATGCAAGCGCGCCGCGCTCGATTGAATCGAGCGTTGGCACTAGCCGTTCGAAATCTCCGGCCGATAACATATCCGACAAGACCTGCAATCGAACTTGCTGTGGCGTAAGCAGAAATGTAAGCGTCGAAAAATGTCCACGGCCGCGACTGGCGGCCCACTTGATCCACCCTGCCATCACCATCTTTTCAAGTAACACGGCGACGTTGCGCTCGCTACAGTCCAACGCCGATGCAAGGGCCGGCAAGCCGGCCTTGACCTCGATGGACCGGAAAGCTTCGTACAACACAGAAAAGTGATCGTGTAGCTTCATGTGGTCAAAAATTCCTGTCCGATAACCGTGCCCTAAAGGCGGACGCGAGGCCCTCGATGAACCCGCAGGACCGCTTCATCGTGCCACAAACTGGAAGTTTTTTTTCTGAAAGTTTCAGTTTTTAAGGATTTTTCATTGATGTACATTGCAACCATGATGTCGCAACATGCCGTCGATGAAATAAGCCGTTCTGTGACTCATGAACCACTCCGGGCCACAAGCCTTGCTCTTCAACACTATCCGGCCGAACCCGATGACCGAATTCTCACATTCCCTATCCAGGCAACGAGTCGTTTTTGGAATGCTATTGGCCGGGTTTCTGGCCTTGTCAGTGCATTCCTTTATGCTGGAAACACTCAATCTACCCTATCCGGATAAATTCCCGCGATTCGGACCGCATGCTTTCGTCAATAGCGCATGCATAACGTTGGGCTTGGTATATCTGCACAATTTATGGTTTCGCGGTAAAACCAAAACCTGGCCGATCAGGTTCATCACTTTATTCATCACCTACGCCATGCTGCGCGAGATCCTGTTTCGCCTTCCCATCATGGACGGTGTGTGCACCACCGCTTGGGTGTTCTCGGTGTTGGAGAATATTTGGCGCTTGGCTAATGCGTTCATTCTTTGCGCATTGGTCGTTCTGTTTTCTCCAAGACTGACCACATTGCCCAGGAAGATTCTAGCTTCGTTGATTCTGGCAGCGATCGTTTCCTTTCTTACCGAGCCCGCGGTTGACCGGCTTTCCAGCAACATGCTTGATCACTTTTCATCCTTGAGCCATGCAGATGTTTACACGGTGCCGTATGGGTGGAATGTCCAGATACCGGCATATCTGACCTTCGTCGAACCCGCCATCGCATGTTTTGTCATCATTTATAACGTATGGAACAAGCTGTCTTCGCGTCCGTGGATTCGAAGCCTGCAATTCATTGTGCTGATCATGGCGATAAGAGGTGTGCTGCTTTCTCCGTTTATCAATGTCTTTTATGCGGGTCGGCCGCCGTTGACTGCGATAGCCAGCACGGGGCAATTCAGCCTTGAAGGTTTGACGCTTGCCGCTTTGACCGTGGCGACGTTCATCTGGGCGAGACAGAGAGCGCCGCTTATCAAAGCAGACGCGACCCATCTGCAAACCAAATGATTAACAAACCCCGAATTTCAGCTCGGTCCGTCGTTTGGCCTGAACTATTCAATGTTTTCGACGAACCGGAAAAAGTATGATGCTTGAGATTTCAAAAATCCTGACCGGCCACCGCTCCATCAGAAAATTCAAAGCGGACGATATTCCGGCACAGACGGTGGAAGCGGTTTGCTCGGAGGCGTTTGCCGGGGCCTCTTCCTCCGGCAACCTCAACACCGCGTCAATCATCGCCACACGCGAACCAAGCCGCCGTCGAGATCTGTACCAGATGCATGAACAGCAGAAAATGATACTTGAATCGCCATTGATTCTGACCTTCTGCGCCGATCTTTTCAGAACGCGGAAGTGGTTGGCCCGACGAGCCGCCCGTGATAACTTCAATAATCTGGAAGGCTTTTTTAGCGGCGCGCTGGATGCGATGATTCTTGCGCAGAATGTCTGTCTGGGATTCGAGGCTCGCGGCTTGGGCATCTGTTATTTGGGCACTACGTTCGCGTCCATGGCGCCACTCGCTCGATTTTTCGACCTGCCCGAGACCTGCTTGCCGATCACAACGGTCGCCATCGGCGTGCCCGACGAAAATCCGTCGAAGCGCGATCGTCTGCCGCTGAAAGCAATTTTTCACGAAGAGGTTTACCGGGTTCCGAGTACGCCGGAGCTTGATGAAATCTACGCTGATCGCGAAATCAAAGCGTGGGAGCGGTATATCTCGATGCCCGGCAATAAGGCGCGCTTCGAAGAAGGTGGGATTATGAACGTTGCGCAGTGGTATACGAGCAAATACAAGTATCCCCCCGAGCAATACGAGGCGGCCTCGCTGGCGTTTCGGCATGCCTTGGTCGAGCAGTGCTTCATGGCCCGAAAAAACAAGGTCTAACCGGGGGGTGCACCCTCAATGCCGCTTGACTCTCTACTGACTCTTTGGTTTCCCGCTGATGAAATTCCGCCATTTGCCTCTCACTACCTTTCATCTCCCGCATCTATCCGCGATCGCTTGTTCGATTTTGATCACGCTCAGTGCGCCGGCCAACGCTGCACCCGACGCTGCACAGACCGAGCGGGCAACAGCGATCGTCGCCCTGTTGCGGGATGTGGCTGCCGCCAATGACACGGCGAGTTGCACTGCGCGCATTACCGAGGGAGAGGTCAAGTCCAGCGGTGCATCCGGGCGTTTCCTGATCGCCTCGGATCCTCAGACGCAGACCGGTACCATCGAAGTGAGCGGACTCGGGCCAGTCAATTTTACTGTCGGCGTGACAAAAACCGGTGTTTGGGTTCGGGATCGAAACGCAACGGTGCGCGACGCCGATTTCCCAGGCTTTCGCGCGGGACTGATCAGTGACATCTACTGGGCAAGCGGCGGCCTCGCGAACGCGTGTTGGCCGGCAGCCGTCGGGTACGTCGCCGAGGATAATCAAAGTGGCGAAGCCGCTGACGTTCTTGAGGTGGTGCCTCAAGGCGGAAAGGCGACCAAGGTGTGGATCTCTCGCGACTCTCATCTGCCTTTGAAGTGGACCCGCCGCGACGAGCCGGCTGTGGCGACAACGACTTATTCGGCTTACGGAAGCGGCTCCCATCGCGCCCTGCCCACGGAGCAAAAATTTGTCGATCGCGACGGCACCCAATGGGAGTTGCATACGACCCAGGTGCGCACGCAGGTCACACCGGCTGAAGTCGCGACCTTGTCGGCAAAACCTCAATCCCAGCTGCATGATTATGAAATCGACTCCGCAACCAGCACCACGGTGCCGATGCGAGTTGTGGGACAGCCTTTTATCGAGGTATCCATCGATGGTCGAGGCCCCTTCAATTTCATGATCGATACGGGAGGTACGCTGCAACTTTCCTCGACGGCCATCGCCGCGCTCGGGCTAAAAACCGCGGGCCACGGAAGCGATTCCGACATTGATGGAAATGCCCACATGGTGGACTTCGTAAAATTGCCGGATCTTCAGATAGGCGAGGCGCATATACATGGTTTGTATGGCGAGGAAGTCGATTTGAATGGCCAGTCGAGTGGCGGCCCAAAGCCGCTCGACGGCCTTATCGGCAACGAGCTACTGGATCGGTTCGTCACCACCTTCGACTATTCGCACCATTCGCTGACGCTGGCGCTTGGCGCGCCTCCCGCCCTCGCCGAGGATACGCGCTTTGACATTCCGTTCGCGCTCGACCACACCTTTCCGGTGACAGGCGGGCAGGTCAATGGCGTGGCGGCTCAATTCTGGATCGATACCGGCTCGGATCCGACGCTGATCGTCAATGCGCCATTTGCCGCGTTGCATGCGGCACAGATGCCGAGCCGGAAGTACGGCGGCGGATCGATCTCCGGCTCATTCGGAAAACCATCGCCCTTGCTGTTCGGCCGCTTAAATTCGATCAACGTGGGGCAAGTGACGATGTCGAGACCCATCGCACTATTTCCGGATATCAGCGTGGGACTTTCGAGCGGAACAGAAACTGCCGGCGATATGGGCGACGACGTGTTCGCCACCTCGGCTTTAACCTTCGACTATCAGCATCATAGAGCGTGGGCGGTTCCCGACACCGGTGCGGGTCTGCAGCCAGAATCGAAATACAACTATAGCGGGATGAAAATAAAATACAGCGCTCCGGGCAAGGCTATCGTGAGTTCAGTTGTTGAGGACTCGCCGGCATGGAATGCCGGGCTGAGGGCGGACGACCAGGTCACGGCCGTCGACGGGCAGTCAATCTCGCCGGATCTGGTGAGTTCGACCAACCACAGCATGTCTTCGGGTGAGCTGAAACCGGTGCGGCTCTCGGTTAGTCGCGATAAGACCCGCGTTGACATCGTGGTTCAGCCACAGGATTACATCCAATGACCGCTTTGAACGACGGCGAATCTCGAGAGGACGAAGCGTTCCGAGTTGAGAGCGAGCATGTGAGTGTCATCGGCGGGCGAACGCTTGGCTATACAGCGATCGTTGAACGCACCGTCATCCCCGGTGCCGGCGAAGAAATTCGAGCCAGCATCATCTCGACGAGTTATTTTCTTCGCAGCGACGTGATGCGCCCTGTCGTGTTCGCCTTCAACGGCGGCCCCG
>JAMFSV010000149.1 GCA_026225455.1 Burkholderiales bacterium
GGCTGGGCCAGCAAAGCCCGGGTAATCTGGACCACCTGTTGCTGAGCTGTGCTCAAGTCACCGATCAAGCTACCGGGCGGCAGTACGATGTCGAAATATTCGCCCAATAGTTGAGCCGCGCGCTGCTGCATCAGGCGGCGATTGAGCCAGGGGCCGCGGCACAATTCACGCCCGAGAAACAGCGCCTCGCCGACCGTGAAATTCGGCGGCAAGAGTCTTTCCTGGTGAATGAAATGGATTCCGAGTGCTTCGGCCTGCCGCGGCGTCAACTGGGCGTGCTCCTGCCCATTGATAAGAATCGTCCCGGCATCGGGCCGGTGCATGCCGGCCAATATCTTGATCAGGGTCGATTTTCCTGCACCGTTCTCGCCGACCAATCCATGCACCGTGCCACGCGCCACACTCAAGTTGGCCCCGTCCAATGCGCGGGTGCCGGCGAAATGTTTGACGATGCCGGTCAAGGCTAGCAAAGGCTGGCCGTGCGGAGATGCTGCAGCCATTCCATGTCTCCCTGATAATTTATGGTCGCCGCCGCCGAAAAATCCGTTTAAGCGTGTACTGCAACCGTGTGCTTCAATCGCCGCGCAGTTTCTTGACTTGAGCGAGGTTGTCGGCGGTCGTCAGCAACGCGGGTACATAGGTGTCGCTGGGTAAGGTTTGGTCGCCGGCAAGGTAGCGCGCGAGGTTATCCACCGCGGTTTTGCCGATCAGCGACGGCTGTTGTGCGGCGACCGCACCTACCGGCGAATTATCGGTCTTGAGAAGATCCAATACTTCGGGCGTGCCATCGACGCCGAAAGTCTTGATTTCGGTGCGGCCGGCCGCGACCAGTGCCTTGCTTGCTCCTAGCTGTGGGATATCCCATGCGGACCAGATCGCGGCAATCGATCCTTTCGGATATTTGTTGAGCAATGCGGTGGTTTGGCTGTACGCGTCCTGCACGGTGTTCGGAATCACGTCGCGCAGCTCGGGCTCGATCAGTTTCACATTGGGGTAGTACTTGAGGACCTGCTTCAATTCGTCGTAACGGATGGCGCACACCGGCACGCCGTAAAAGCCGTTGAATACCAGCACATTACCTTTACCCTTGATGGTCTGTACCAGTTTGAGCGCGAGTGACGAGCCGATGGACCAGTTGTCGGAGGTGGTGTTGTTGATACTGTTCTGGGACGGTACATCAACGGTGAACACGGGTATGCCGGCATCGCGAATTTTCTTGAGCGACGGATCGATCACGGACAGTGTGCCCAGCGTCTGGATTACGGCATCGGGTTTTTGCGTGATGACCGTCTGCAGTTGCGATACCAGGTTCTTGTCGTTGCGCCCGGCGTCGAGAGTGATCGGTGTGCCCCCCAGCCGCTTCACTTCGGCCACCTGTGCTTCGAATGCCTTCAGATCGAAATAATGATCGGTACCGGTAACGCTGATTGCAATCCGCTTGCCTTTAAGCGAAGGGATTGAGTCGTCGGCGGCATGCGCCAATGCGGTTAAGCTCAGCAACACCGTGAAGACGGTCGCGAGGCCGGTGCGCAGACCAAAGGTTGCACGGTATTTGCGCTCGGAGCCGGTGGTTGAAATGGTCATGAATGTTTTTTGTCTGATAAGTGAGCGGGCATCGCGATGACGGCGGCGAGGTCGAGTGACCGAATTTAGCAAGTTGTGCGACGGAATCGAAACGAGATTAAATGGATTGGAAAGAATGGATGCACTGCAATAGATTCCATCGCCGCAACAGAAATCCTTATGCGATTAATCGATTGCCGGCGCATCGAGATGTTCCAGGAGTTGCGCTCGCAACTCGCCCAATATCGGATCTCGCCTGTCACGCGGACGCGGGCTGGTCACGTGGTATGCGCGATCGATGCCTGCCGGCGAAGAGGTCATCAATAGCACACGGTCGCTCAAATAAAGCGCCTCGTCCAGATCGTGCGTAACCATCAATGCGGCGGTATTGTGGGTGCGCGTGACCGACAGCAATAGCGCTTGCAATCGCATGCGTGTCATGGCGTCAACCGCGCTGAACGGTTCGTCGAGCAGCAGCAGTTCAGGCCGGGAAAATAAACCGCGCGCCAGCGCGACACGTTGCGCCATGCCGCCGGAAAGCTGTTTCGGCCAGGCATTGCCGGATGTCGCCAAACCGACTTCCGCCAGTAGTGGCGCCACTCGTGGGTCACGCCCGCCACCCGGTCCGGCCTCGAAGCCGATGTTATCGGCGACCGACAACCAGGGCAGCAACCGTGGCTCCTGGAAGATGATGCCGATATGCGGCGTAGGTCCATATTGCCGGCTGCCGTTGATGCGCACTTCGCCTTCATAATGAAGATCGAGCCCCGCGGCAATGCGCAGCAGGGTACTTTTACCGCAACCGCTGGGCCCCACCAGGCTGACGATTTCGCCGCGCGCGACGTTCAAACTGAGACGATCGAGGATGGTCTGGGTCGCGTAACGTTTTGCTTCGATGTGCAGCTCAAGCAGGTTCGAGGTGGGCATCATGCCGCTCCCGGGTCTGAACCATGGTCATAGGTGTCGCGCCACCCGAGCACGTAGCTTTCGATCCGTTTCATGCCGCCGTCGGTAAGTTTGCCTAGCACGGCCAGCAGCAGGATAGCGCCGAATACAAGGTCGGGACGACCGGTTTCCCGGCCGTCGCTTAGCAAATAGCCCAAGCCGCGGGTGGCGGCGATCAACTCTGCCGCGACCATAAACATCCAGGCCAGGCTGAGGCCGGTGCGCAAACCCGTGAAAATATGCGGCAGGGCAGCCGGCAACAAAATGCGCCGGAACAAGGCGACCGGCGTGAGCCGGTACACGGCGCCCAACTCGATTAACTTGCGATCGACGTCGCGGATACCCGATACCACACTCAAATGAACCGGGAAGAAAGCGCCGAGGGCGATCAGGGTGATCTTGGGCGCCTCATCTATGCCCATCCATAACAGCAGCAAAGGTACCCACGCCAGCGATGGAATCGCTCGCAGCGCCTGGAAACTCGGTTCAAGCAAGGCGTCGAGACGGCGGCTGAGTCCCATGGCGGCACCTAGCACCAGCGCCAAGGCGGCGCCGATGGCAAAGCCTGAGAATACGCGCAAGGTACTGGCTGCAATATGACGGCACAGCCGCAATACACCCATCTGCCATAACGTTTGCAAAATAGTGCTGGGTGCCGGGAGCAAATGCCCGGGCACCACGCCGCCACGGACCAGGGCCTCGACCACGGCGAGCAGAGCGAGGGGCAGCAGCAGTCCGGCGATCTGCCAGCGCCGCAGCCCGGTGCGGACGCCGACGGTGCTCACGGGCAAGCGCTCCGTCCGTTGCGCAGGCGTGGCGCTCGATTCTGCGGCTGTCGCAGCAGTGCCCAAGTACCCGTATTTGTTGAGCGCCATAGTCGCTCTATGGCGTCTTGGCAGCGTTGACTACCGGCTGGGCGAGTTGCGGTTGCAGCAGGCTATCGATCACCTGATTCAAGTCGGTACCGGGTTTCACCAGTTGTTCCTGGAGCAGGATGGGTGCGGCGGCTTTCAGTGCGGCAATCTGCTGCGCCCCTGGAACCGGTTGGCTGAAGTCATTGCGTTGCAGTTGCAGTTTTGCGACCGGCAGCGAGATTTTCGATTCTTCCGCGACAATCTGCGCCGTTTCGTCGGGATGGGCAATGATCCACACACGCGCTTTTTCATACACCTTGAGCACGCGACTGACGGTTTGCGGATATTGCTGGAGGAAATCCTCGCGTACATCGAGGAAGCCGTAAGTATTGAAATCGACGTTGCGATACAGCAGCCTGTCGCCGTCGTCGATTTGTGCGGCCGCCATATGAGGATCGAGGCCGGCCCACGCATCCACCTGTCCGTTGGCTAAAGCAGTGCGGCCGTCGGGATGTTGCAGATTGACGATTTCGACATCGTCGCGCGACAGCCCTGCGGTATGCAAGGCACGCAAGGTAAATAGAAATGGGTCGGTGCCTTTGGTCGCGGCAATCTTTTTGCCTTTCAGGTCAGCCAGGCTCTTGATCGGAGAATCCTTGCGCACCACCAGCGCGGTCCACTCGGGGCGCGAGAAAATATAGACGGTCTTGATCGGATTGCCGTTGGCGCGGCCCAGTACAGCGGCCAGCCCTGCTGTCGAGCCGATATCGATGGCGTTGCTATTCAGATATTCCAGCGCGCGGTTGCTGCCCAGACTCAACACCCACTTGATCTGTGCGTGGTCGGAGCTGAACTCGTTTTCAAGCCAGCCATTACGTTTGATCACCAGGCTTTCCGGCGAATAATACGCATAATCGACGCGGATTTCCGCCGGTGTGGCGGCCTGCACCAACGTTACCGCCGCCATGCCTGATAGCCATATCGCCAGCTTGAAGCGCACCCGATGCCATAACCTTGTCATACCTGTTTTCCTTTCTTTATATTGACCCGCGGCAACAGGTCAATATAAAGAAAGAGTGATCCTGGGCTAAACAAGGAAACATCACAAGAAAAGCAGGCGAAAGAATATCGCCGGCACAACCGGCAAGTTGCGCTGCAAGCCGGCGCTCCTGGCTGCCGGGTTACATCGACACCCCGCAGCGCGCATTCGATGTGACATTCCCTGCTTAGGAAATAAGATTTTATTGGTTCGCTGTTGGCGGGTGCTCTTTCATAGTACGTCTTGATGGCTATAGGCGGTTGTGTGGAGCGCGGCGAAACCATCAGTCGCACTAATTTATCGGGTGGCGGGAGATCTTATGACAGACGTATTGGAACAACAGATTACTCATGTGGCATTGGAATCGGCGCGCGCTGCGGCGACGGCTGCCGGTTTGCCTTATGCGGGGGGTATTTCGCCGCAGGATGCATGGGCTTTATTTTCGGCGGGCGAGGCCTTGCTGGTCGACGTGCGGTCTGCGGAGGAGCGCAAGTTCGTGGGACATGTGCCGGGCAGTCTGCATGTAGCTTGGGCGACGGGCACCAGTCTGAACCGCAACCCGCGCTTCGCCCGCGAACTGGAGGCGAAGACGGGCAAGGATGCGGTGGTATTGCTGTTATGCCGTAGCGGTAATCGCTCGGCACTGGCGGCCGAGGCGGCGGCCAAGGCCGGGCTGACGCAGGTTTTCAATGTCCGCGAAGGGTTTGAAGGCGAGTTGGACCCGCAGCAGCAACGCGGCGCCCATAACGGTTGGCGCTTTCACGGACTGCCGTGGATCCAGGACTAGCCGCGATGAGCACGCTCGTCAGGAATTTCGGTTTATCGGTGCGGCAACTTCGAGAGGCCCACGCCTGGTCGCAGGAACAATTGGCCGAACATGCCGGACTGAATCGCTCTTATGTCGGCGAGATTGAGCGAGGCGCGGCAATCGCTTCCATCGTTACCGTCGACAAGCTTGCACGGGCTTTCAGCGTGCCGATCGCAAGCTTGCTGCACCCTTCCTCCGGGGTAGGGCCTGCGACGGCCGTCATAGCGCGGAAATCATCGGACTGATGCCTATAGCATGTTGAATGCCGGGGGGCGGGTCTTGATAATCACTTTTAAGCATAAGCATTCCCGTTTTTCATCTATCAAACCCGGAGCTTTATATGTCGACAAAAGAGAGCGGCCAAACTGCGCTCGGCGATAACGCAGCAAGACAGCTAGCCAACGCCACCAAGACCGTTCCCCAGCTCGCGACGATTACGCCGCGTTGGCTGACTCATCTGCTGCAATGGGTGCCGGTCGAAGCGGGTATCTATCGCTTGAACCAGGTGAAGAATCCCGAAGCTGTGCGCGTGGCATGCACCCAGCGCGAAGATGAAGGTATTTTGCCGCGCACCTTTGTTCCCTATGAAGAAGCACCGCGAGAATATTTCCTGAATGCGGTCAGCACGGTGCTCGAAGTGCATACCCGTATCTCCGATCTGTACAGCAGCCCGCACGATCAGATCAAAGAGCAATTGCGTCTCACCATCGAGACCATCAAGGAGCATCAGGAAGGCGAGCTGATCAACAACCCGGATTACGGCTTGCTGGCCAACGTGGCCGAGGAGCAGCGCGTATTCCCGCTGACCGGTGCGCCGACTCCCGACGATCTGGATGAATTGCTGACCAAGGTATGGAAGGAACCCGCGTTTTTCCTGACCCACCCGCTGGCGATTGCGGCTTTCGGCCGTGAATGTACGCGCCGTGGTGTGCCGCCGCCGACCACCAGCTTATTCGGTTCGCAATTCCTGACCTGGCGCGGTATTCCATTGATTCCTTCGGATAAGGTGCCGGTTGCGGACGGCAAGACCAAGATCTTGTTGCTACGCGTCGGCGACAAGCGCCAGGGTGTAGTCGGCTTGTTTCAACCGGGTGTTGCCGGCGAACAAGGACCGGGTCTGTCGGTGCGTTTCATGGGGATCAATAACCATGCGATTGCGTCGTATCTGATTTCCCTTTACTGCTCGCTCGCGGTGCATTCGCCGGATGCGCTGGCGGTTCTCGATGATGTGGAGATTGGGAAGTACCATGACTACCCAGATACCTACAAGTAATCCGGTGGATAGTATCGCGTTGCCGACCCTGCCGGCGGGTTTGCCGGACCCGGCCACACTGGCGCGCCTGGCGAGCGAGTTTTTTTCGGCTTTGCCGGGCGGTGCCGCGCCGTCCGCGTTTTCTGCCACGGGAGTGCCGACAGGAGTGGCGCAGACTTTGCCGTTGACCGCTCCGGCGTTGTCGACGGCAAGCAATCCGGCACCGGCGGGCTCGCCCCTGGCAGGCCCAGGCGGTACCGGCACGGGCATCCCTGGGGCGGCGCTGCCGCAAGGCAAGGTGCCGGGGGCCAATCTGTTGCCCGCGGCGCCGACACATGTGCTGGCGCTGGGCAATCGTGCCCCGGCGCTAAGCCCCCACGCGGCGGCACAAAATGGTGTGCCCGATAGCGTAGTGACCGTGGCGCCTGCACTTGAACCGCGTTTTGGCGGCGCGGCCTTGGGCGTGCCCGAAGCGCATGGGGTGGGGCATTCGCCCGGCGGACTTTCCCCTCAAGCGGGAACGGGACCTTCGGCGCAGGCTCCTGGGGTACAGGCATCGCCTTATTATTTCCTCGATCAAGCCACCGATCCACGCGGCAAA
>JAMFSV010000150.1 GCA_026225455.1 Burkholderiales bacterium
GCTGTTTGTCTTGTGGCAGTGGTTTGGCGATGCCATCTCTGAGTCCGAGGGCGGCAAATACGGCAAATTGGTTGACGGTTCATATCGCTGGAGCATGAGCTGGTTCATCTTCTCCGAAGTGATGTTCTTCGGTGCGTTCTTCGGTGCGCTGTTTTACGCCCGTGAATTTGCGCTCGATATGCTGAGCAACGTCAACACCCAGATTATCTGGCCTGACTTTGCCTCCGCCTGGCCCAACAATGGTCCGGCCGACCTGGTTTCACAATTTCGCGGCATGACGCCTTGGCCGGTACCGACCATCAATACGGCGCTGTTGTTGACTTCGGGTGCCACGTTGACGGTGTCGCACCATGCGCTGCGTGAGAATCATCGTAAAAAAGCCTGCATCTGGCTCGGCATCACCATTTTGCTGGGCGCGACCTTCCTGTTTTGCCAAGGCTACGAATATTTCCATGCGTATAACGAGCTGAACCTGAAGCTGACCTCGGGCGTCTACGGTTCGACCTTCTTCCTGCTGACCGGCTTCCACGGTTTCCACGTGACGATGGGCGGCTTGATGTTGAGCGTGGTACTGATCCGTATGCTGCGCGGCGATTTCACCGCCGAACATCATTTCGCCTTTGAAGGTGCCGCCTGGTATTGGCACTTTGTTGACGTGGTGTGGCTCGGCCTTTATGTAGTGGTTTATTGGCTTTGAGGCTGGAGCGCCGCGCAAGTTTGAGGTGCGCGCGGCGCTTGAGTTGCCTAGGTTCTTGATGGGCGCTTCAAGTGGCGCCTAAAGCCGGCAACAAGCGAAATAACAATGCGAAATGACAACGCCGCCCATGGGGCGGCGTTGTCATTTTCAGGCGATGGCTGCGGCAATTTGCCGCACAGCAAGTTTGAGCCGGTGGGTCGTGGTTTCGGTGAGGCGCGATTTTAGCGCTTTAGCGGCCCAAGGGGATGCCGGTCGACTGAATCCAGCCCATCCAGTGAGCGAACAGGATGAACAGGAACAGGGCGATGGAAAAGCCCACCCGGAACATCAGCGAATACACCATGCGATTTGACTTGCCGCGGTCGTTCATCATAAAAAACAGCGCGGAGCCGAGGCTGGCAAGGATCAGAATGAAGGCAATGGCAACAACGATGTGCATGAATTCGGCCGATAAAGTAGTCGCAGCGATTATCTCACCGCGGGCGGCAGACTGTGTAATCCCGCACCGCGATCCCGCGCCGCGCACGGCAGTCGGCTCCCGCAGGGCAGACGAAAACCAAGGTGCACCATGTTGAAAATTCGCTTCTGGCCCGCCGTTACCGTGTTGGCGGTGGCGGCGCTGACAACTTCGCTGGGTTTCTGGCAACGCGGACGGGCGCATGAAAAAGAAGCGCGCCAAGCCCGTATCGAACAATTTGCCCAGGCGCCGGCCACGACCCTGGGCGCGGCGAGCTTGCCGCTGGCGGCGGTTGAATATCATAAGCTGCGTGTGCGCGGACGTTTCTTGTCGGATCTGACGGTGTACCTGGATAACCGGCCGTATCAGGATCAGCCGGGTTTTTACGTGATTACGCCGTTGCAGCTCGATGACGGCGGCGCGGTGCTGGTCAACCGCGGCTGGTTGCCGCGCAATCTGGCCGACCGTATCGCGATCGCACCTTATCGCACGCCGGAGGGCGAGGTCGAGCTTGAAGGCCTGGGCCGGGCCAATGTCGGGCTGGCATTTGAGTTGGGGCATGATGGTTCTGCGCCGCACTTGAAGATCCGGCAAAATCTCCCGATCGCCTCTTATGCGACCGAGACGGGTTTGCACTTGCAGCCTTTTGTGATCGAGCAAACCAGCAACAACGGCGACGGCCTGGTGCGCGATTGGCCGGTGCCGACCACCGGAGTGGAGCGTAATTACGGTTATATGCTGCAGTGGTGGGGGATGGCGATTGCAGTGATTATTTTTGGTTTGTATGCCGCGTGGCGTGGCGGCAAACCCGATGAAAAACAAACTTGAAAGCGCAGTCTTGAAGACTGCTTGTGTATCGTTATGCTTAGCCGGCAGGTCCGACTTGTTCGAGTCGGACCTGCCGGGAGCCCTGTTACCCGAGGATATGTCGTGACCCAGCAACGTGTTTCCGCCCGCCGCCCGCCGGCTTCGAGCCCAACCCCAGCCAGCCAGCGGCGAGCACGCTTGGTGGTGCTCCTGGTACTGCTGATTTGCGCGGCCCCGGTGATTGCCTCGTATTTGACCTATTACGTGTTCAAGCCGGCCGGCGGCTCGACCAATTACGGCACGCTGATTATTCCGCAACGCCCTGAGCCGGACGGGTTTGCCGTGCGCGACCAGAGCGGCGCGGCGGTCGCGCCGGACGCTTTCAAAGGCAAATGGTTGCTGGTTTCGGTGGCACCCAGCGCGTGCGACACCGCCTGTGCCACGCATTTGTATTTCGCCCGGCAAATCCGCGCCACCCAAGGCGCCGAGCGCGATCGCATCGAAACCGTCTGGCTGCGCACCGATAGCGGTCCGATTGCCGCGGCGATTCAAACGGCCTATCCGGACACCCATGCCTGGATCGTCGACCCCGCCGCGCTGGCGCAATGGTTCCCGGTCGATGCGGGAACGCAGATGCGTGACCATATCTATGTGATCGATCCCAACGGTCACTTGATGATGCGTTTCCCCAAAGACGCCGATCCGAGCAAGATCAAAAACGATATCGGCAAGCTGTTGCACGCGTCGACCGTCTAGGCCTCGAGGTGGAGCATTGCCGCGCGGTTATATCAGGCCGCGGCGCATGTGCCGTTTGCCTGGGCCGCGGCTGCGATAATTTTGGACGGATTTGAGATGTTCCTGTTAGAGATTGCCCTGACCGGCTTATGCATCGCTTTGGTACCGTTGACCTATATCTGGGTCAGGGGCGATGCCGATAAATTCCGCAAGCTGGTCTGGGTCACCACCTTTCTCACCATGGACCTGGTGATGTTCGGCGGTTTTACCCGTCTCACCGACTCCGGCCTGGGTTGCCCGGACTGGCCCGGCTGTTATGGCACAGCCTCGCCGTTTATCGCGCATGCCGCGATCCATGCGGCACAAACCTTGATGCCCACCGGGCCTGTGAGCATGTCCAAAGCGTGGATCGAAATGATTCATCGTTACTTTGCCACGGCCATCGGGGTGTTGATCATCACCCAGGTGCTGCTGGCCTGGATCAAACGGCGCAGCCTGAAAATTTCGCCATGGTGGCCGACCGCATTGCTGCTGCTGATTTGCGTGCAGGGCGTGTTCGGAGCCTGGACCGTGACCTTGAAATTGCAGCCGATTATCGTTACCACCCATTTGCTGCTCGGTTTGGCGATGCTGGGTTTGCTCGGCTGGATCGGCGCGCGCCTGACGCCGGTTGCGGCGCCGGTGCGCGATGCCTTGCGTTGGCAACCCGCAGCCGTGTTGGGTTTGGCGTTATTGATTGTGCAGATTGCATTGGGCGGCTGGGTCAGCACCAACTATGCGGTGCTGGCCTGTACCGATTTTCCGACCTGTAACGGGCAGTGGGTGCCGCCCATGGATTTTGTCCATGGCTTTCATCTGTGGCGGCAATTGGGCCTGACCAGCAATGGTGAAGTCTTGACTCAGGCCGCGCTGGTGGCGATCCACTGGGCGCACCGGACCTTCGCTTTCCTGGTGGTGCCTTACCTCGCCTGGCTTGGCTGGCGCTTGCGGCAGTACGCGGCGCTGCGGACTCCGGCGACCGGCCTGCTGCTGGTGATCGTGATTCAATTTGTCACCGGATTGTCCAATATCGTGCTGCAATGGCCCTTGCTCGTTGCAGTCGCACACAACGGCGGCGCGGCGGTCCTGCTGCTGCTGCTCGTCATGTTAAACTACCGTCTTACTTTGAGCCGGTCTACACCGTCTGCCGCCGTGATTTTCCCGGCCGTCGGCGCGTGATCCCTCCCGATGGAAAGCACCACTCTGCAAGCACATTCCCAGACTCCGGGCAACCGTATAGCCCAGTACCTCGCGCTGACCAAGCCGCGAGTGACCCAGCTCGCCGTTTTTTGCGCGGTGATCGGCATGTTCCTGGCGACCCCCGGCATGGTGCCTTGGCGCGCGCTGATCGGCGGCACCGTGGGCATTACCTTGCTGGCTGGCGCCGCCTTTGCCATCAACTGTCTGGTCGAGCAAAAAATCGATGCCTTGATGCGCCGTACCGCCTGGCGCCCATCGGCACGCGGTGAAATCACCTCGGTGCAAATCACCATTTTTTCCTGTGTGCTCGGCGCGGCCGGCATGTGGGTGCTCTACACCTTTACCAACCCCTTGACCATGTGGCTGACCTTGGCCACCTTTGTCGGCTATGCCGTCATTTACACCCTCATCCTCAAGCCCTCCACGCCGCAAAATATCGTGATCGGCGGCGCTTCGGGCGCCATGCCGCCGGCACTCGGTTGGGCTGCCGTAACCGGCCATGTGCCGCCGGAAGCATGGATCCTGGTGTTGATCATCTTTGTCTGGACTCCGCCGCATTTCTGGTCGCTGGCCTTGTACCGGCGCCAGGAATACCTGAAGTCGGGTTTGCCGATGCTGCCCAATACCCATGGCGAGCAATTCACCCGCCTGCAGATCCTGCTCTACACCATCGTGCTGTTCGGCGTGTCGTTGTTGCCTTATGCCGATGGCATGAGCGGTGCGGTTTATCTGATCTCGGCGGTGGTGCTCGATCTTATTTTCCTGGCTTATGCCTGGAAAATCTATCGCGCTTATTCCGACGAACTGGCTCGCCGCGCTTTCCGCTTTTCGATTGTTTATCTGTCGCTGTTGTTCGCGGCATTGCTGGTCGATCATTACACGCATGCGCTGATCGGCTTCTGAGGCAAGCGCGGGCGGCTGCGTCGGCGCTCGGCGGCTAACGGCGCTATCCCAGGCGCGCTATACGATAGAGTTGTGGTCCTATGAGAATCTTGTGCTTGAATCGCCGGCGCCAAGTCTGCCGCGCGTGGCTCTTGTTCTGCGCCGTCGCCATGATGGCGGCCTGCAGCTCCAAACCCTCGTTTGAAAATCTCGACCTGACCGGCAACACCGCGTTTGGTCAGAACTTCTCGGTTCCCGATACCGACGGCAAAACCCGCACCATGGCCGATTTCAAGGGCCGTCTGGTGGTTCTGGTGTTCGGCTATACCCACTGCCCGGACGTTTGCCCCACAACCTTGGCCGATCTGGCTCAAGCCATGCAGCAACTGGGCGGCGACAGTAGTCGGGTGCAGGTGTTGTTTGTGACAGTCGACCCCGAGCGCGATAATCCCGCGCTGCTGGCGCAATACGTTCATGCGTTTAACCCGCATTTTGTGGGGCTGGTACCGCAGAACGAGGCTCAACTTAAACAAATCACCCAGGATTTCCGTATTTATTACGCCAAGGCCCGGGGCGCGACCCCGGCCGACTATACGGTAGACCATACCGCCGCCAGCTATGTGTTCGATCAACAGGGACAATTGCGCCTGTACGTCAAAGACGCGCAAGGCGCACAACCGTGGCTGCATGATCTGAAGCTGTTGTTGCAGCACTGACCCGGCAGCACCGACCCGTAGACGTGCCGCAGTCGAGCAATGCAGGCACTATGGCGGGTAGCAAAAAATCAAAGGGCAAAGAATGTCGACGTGCACTATCAGGGGCAATATCTTGACGCCCCAAGGCTGGCAGCATGGAAGCCTGGAACTGGAACACGGACGTATCGTCCGGATCGATGCGGTCGCGGTGGATCCGCAGACCAATCAAGATGCCTATATCCTGCCGGGTTTTATCGATTTGCATGTACACGGCGGCGGCGGTGCCGATGTCATGGAAGGCGAAGCCGCGACCCAGACCATGGCGCGCCTGCATGCGCGCTTCGGCACCACCAGCATGCTCGCCACTACCATGACCGCGCCACGCGCTGAACTGGAGGCGGTATTGACCGGCTTGGGCCGGGTGGCGCGAGACCGCGGTCCGGGTTGTGCGCGGATCCTCGGCGTGCATTTGGAAGGGCCGTATTTAAACCGCGGCAAACTCGGTGCTCAGCCTGACGCGGTGCAAACCGCCGCACTGGAAGAAGTGCTGTATTACCTCGATCTCGCCCCGGTACGCGTGGTGACGCTGGCGCCTGAAATCGCCGGGCATGCCGAGATTATTACCGCACTGGCGGCGCGCGGCATCCGGGTGCAGGTCGGTCATACCCTGGGCACTTACGAAGACGGCGTTGCGGCCTTGCGCCACGGCGCCAGCGGTTTTACGCATTTATACAATGCGATGAGCGGCTTGCATCACCGCGCCCCGGGCATGGTCGGGGCGGCGCTGGCCCACGCCGAATTCGCCGAGCTTATTCCCGATTTGCTGCATGTGCACCCAGGCGCGATTCTTACCGCTTTGCGCGCGATTCCGCGCTTATATTGCGTCACCGACGCGACCTCGGCCACCGGCATGCCGGATGGCGACTATCGGCTGGGTAGCCAGCATGTGAACAAATGTTTGGGTGCGGTGCGTCTGGCCGACGGCACTTTGGCCGGCAGCACGCTGACCATGGATGTCGCTTTGCGTAATCTGGTGGGGATGGGCTTGCCGCTGGCCGACGTGTCAGACCGGTTGTCGCGTCACGCGGCCGATTATCTGGGTTTGTCCGAACGGGGCCGGATTGCTGTGGGCGCTTATGCCGACTTGGTGGTGCTGGATCGCGAAGTGCGTTTGCAAAGGACTTACGTGGAAGGCGAAGAGGTTGCCGCTGGGCCTGTGGCGCCATAACACGCCGTAGTCCGGCGCTTGGCTTGGCCAGCGTCGGAAAAGGATGCAGACAAGGGACGCAGACAGGGGGATACAGGCGTGAGCCTACGCGCGTGAGATAGGCGCGTTGGAACATGCACCGATGCGTGCTACCTACTACGGCGACCAGCGCTTGCGCGCATGGCGCTCAACGTCGATATGGGTCGTTGTCCGAGGCGCGGATGCGGATCGGCACCAGGCGTTGGCGCGCTTGCTGTTCGGCTTTCATGCGCGATAACGCCAAGCCCATCATGACAGCGGTGCCAAGAGCAACTAAGAGGCCTAAGCCCAGGGTCCAGTTAAGATCGAACATGGCACGCTCCAAAAAAATTCATCAAGGCTTTGGCGAATTTGATGCCGATCGCCACCTGAGACTGCGCAGGGTCCGCGCGACTGTGTCTCGGAACTGCCTGATTGTTACCAACGTACCACAAATCTGACATGCAACCTTGCGTACGGCCTGCTTGCTAGCTCATGTTAGACCGAGTTAGCAACCTTGGTTCCCGAGTTTTCGGACTCATTTACTCAAGAACCGGTGCTGTGCCAACGAATACAGGGCCTGTGTCATCAAAATTTGCGTTATGTATGAATACTATAACGGCAAAAAATGTGGCGCATTAAGCGATTGAGGCCGAAATTGTCGAAAATCAGGCATTTTTTTGAGCGAGCGCAAATTTAAGGCTCTTCGGCCGGTCCGAATTGGCTTTCGGCCGCCGTCTTTCCCGCTTTATTTGTCCAAAAACTGCCGCGGCCGGCGAATGCGTTCGGATACTTCATGAGCCGCTGACCGCCGCTGACCTTTAAGCGCCGGTCAGCAGCCAAGCCGGTAGTGCGACAAATTCAGACAAAACCATCAGGCAAATTCGTGCAAGGCAGCGCGCATTTTTTTCATCGCGGCGGTCTCGATCTGGCGGATACGTTCCGCCGACACGCCAAATTCATCGGCCAGCTCATGCAGGGTGGCGCCGCCTGAGCCATTATCTTCAACATTCAGCCAGCGGGCTTCAATGATGCGGCGGCTGCGCGCGTCCAAGGCCGTAAGCGCTTGCGACAAGCCATCGCCTTGCAAGCGGTCCATTTGGCGCGACGCGATGATTTCGGTCGGCTCATGGTGGGTGTCCGCCAGATAAGCGATAGGGGCGAAGGCTTCTTCGCCATCGTCGATTTGGCCTTCCAGCGCGATATCGCCCCCCGACAAGCGGGTTTCCATCTCCGCGACTTCTTCGCGTTTGACGTTCAGCTCTTTCGCCAGCCCGTCGATTTCATCGGGCGTAAAAGCGTGAATCCCTTGCTTGTGGCTGCGCAGGTTAAAGAACAGCTTGCGTTGTGCTTTGGTGGTCGCCACTTTGACCATGCGCCAGTTGCGCAGGATGTATTCGTGGATTTCGGCCTTGATCCAGTGCATGGCGTACGACACCAGGCGCACGTTTTGTTCGGGATCGAAGCGTTTGACCGCTTTCATCAGGCCGATATTGCCTTCCTGGATCAGGTCGGCATGCGGCAAACCATAACCGAGGTAATTGCGCGCAATCGACACCACCAGGCGCAGATGCGACAGCACCAGGCCACGTGCGGCGTCGAGGTCGTTTTGTTCGCGATATTCGGTTGCCAGCCGCTGTTCCTCGTCCACCGTGAGCAGGGGAACCCGGTTAACCGCTTGAATGTAGGCGTCGATATTACCCAGCGGGCCCAGCAAGCTGTTGGCCAGCACGAGCGGAGACGCGCCTTTCGGCTTCGTCAAGCTGGTTGCAGCGGGTAAAGTCAGTTCCAGATCCACGCTCGGCTCCTTTGGGCGGCTATTGCGAATCGATTTTAGCACTCTCCAGAATAGAGTGCTAATACTTGGACGAGGGATAGGGGCATGAGTTCATCAAAAACAGCATTTTTTTGTGCTTGGCAACAAATTTTCGCCCGAACCTCAAGCGGCTGCCGCTCCTTATCTGTGTCTCGTAAAAATTAAGGGTATACCCTTAATTCGACAAAAGCCAGTATTCGATGATGGAAAAAATAGGGCCGTACGGTTTTAAGGCCTGCTCCGGTATAGAGCTCGGGTTGGAGCGGCATAAAAAATAAGAATGGTCTTATATTTTGCCGCTCACGCTGGATGTCTCAGCATTCCGGCTAATGTTTCGCTACGCCATGGGATTAAACCCATTGGATTAAACCGTCACACAGGAACCGTCATGCGTATCAACCGGAAATACTTTCTTGGGTTCGCCACTGCTTTGGCGCTCGGCCAATTGCCGCTAACCGCCGCGGCTCAAGGCGAGGCCGCTTATCAGGCGCCCGTCGCGGCGACGCATGCGGTGTCGCCCGCTCCGCAATTGAACCCCGTGCCGGGCCACCCGAATGCCCAAGGCTGGATCAACCGCGATTTCCGGCTGCATCGTATGGGCTTGCATACGCTGTATATCGAGCCGATTGAGGTCCAATCCGCCGCCGATTCGCCGTATCGCGACCTGTCACCCGAGGAATTGGCCACCCTCAACCAGCAATTTCGTCTCGCGGTGGCCGCGCAATTGCCGCCCGACTTGAAGCTGGTGGCCGCGCCGCAGCCCGATTCCATGCTGGTTAATATTGTTCTGCAGCATAGCGAGATGAAAAAGGATGGGTTCCACTTGCGCAACTACACGCCCATCGGCTTTTTGGTCAGTCACGCAAAAGCCGCGGTCGGGGTCAGCAAGATTTCGTTCGAACGCATGCTGGTCAATGTCAACGCGTACAACAGCGCGGGCGACGCCTTGTTTGTCTTGACCATGAAACCGCAGGGGATTCCGGCAGACCCGGGCTCGGCCTTGACACCTGCCGACGCAGACCCGAACCAGGTGCCGATGTCGCCCGTCAGGCTGGATCAGATGCCCACCTATCTGGCGGCGAAGGTGGCAAAATTTCAGACTGCATTGCAGGCGCTTGCCGCATAACGCTTGCTGTATGGCTGCTGCTTCACAACACCTGGGTCATCAGACCGCAGCCCGCGTCGGCGCGACGATATTCACTATCGTTGCAACTTGCAAGCGGATCGATTCCGGCACCGCGATGCGCCCGGCCAGTACGTCGTCTATCCACTGCGCGGTGGTATCGGCATCGCGGCTTTCGGGCAGCATGACGGCTGGCGCATCGTCGGCCCGGATTTGCGCGGGCACCAGCGTTTCACTCAGGCCGTCATGCAACCAATCGATCTGGACTTGCCTGCGGGTATCGGCCACCGCTTCGCCTTCCGTGCCTCGGGCGAGCAAGGCGCCGCCGATGCCGGCTTGGGGAAACGCCTGAAATAGTTCGGACAGGCTGGTCCGGTATTCAGGGTGGGTGTAGTTCACCAGGCGCAATGCGTGATGCCCCTCGGGGTGTGTGAACGGCTGCAATAGCTTGACCAAGGTATGACTCGAATTGCGCACTCCCAGCACCCGCCGCAGCGCCAGCAGACGCGCCATGGGTGGCGAGAGCGTATCGATCGGGGCAAAAGCGACCCGGCGGATGCCGAGCGCCGCTTCAATATCGCTGCTGTTGCGCGATTGTTCGATACCCAGCAGCGAAAAAATCTCGGCACTGGTCACTCGGCCCGGATCGTCGGTCACGCCGTGCACCAGCACCGGCACACCTTCGCGGGCCAGCAGGAGCGCCAGCAAAGGTGTCAGATTGGCCTGTTTGCGCGCGCCGTTGTAGCTGGGAATGGAAACCGGCCGAGACGCGGTCGGCGGCGCGCTGAGCGGTGTCAGGGTGGCGTGCGCCGCGCTCAGCATGCCGGCCAATTCCGCCGCGGTTTCGCCTTTAAGCCGATAGGCCAGCAGTACGGCACCGAGTTCGACGTCGGACACATCGCCGGCCAACATGGCCTCATACAGCGCATGGGCGTCGGCGGTCGACAAGGCGCGCGCGCCATTGGGGCCGCGCCCGATTTCCTTGATAAATGGGGCGCAACGAAAAGAGGCAGTACGAGAAACTGGGTCGGTCATGAGGTTCAGGGCTGGGATTGACGGAAGCTTGCGCCATCATACGCCGCCCGAGGCACTTCCCGGGGTCGCGTCTTGAACCTGTCCGGCCGCTGAATTCGCTTAAGCCTGTTCAGCGGATTCAGCCTGCTACGCCGATCAAGCATGGATCTTGAAGCCATCCGCATAAGCTTCGGGCTTGCCGGGGTCCCACACCACACCATCGCTCAAGGTGGCGCCGCGCATCTCGGTTTGCGGCAGCGCGACATGTGCCGCGCCGGCCGCGTCACGGTAAATATCGATCCGGTTGACCTGCTGTGCAATGCCCAGATAGTCCGGATGTTCCTTGAGCAAGCCCCAGCGTTTGTGCTGCGTCATGAACCACATGCCGTCCGATAGATAGGGGAAATTGACCGCGCCGTCCTCAAAGAATTTCATCGGGTTGAGGTCATCCCAGGTTTTTCCCATGCCGTCGGTATAACGCCCCAACATGCGATCGACAATCACATTTTCGTCGGTGTCGAGATAAGGCTGCGCGGCGATGGTGGTGGCGGTCCGTTCGCGATTGCCGATCGAACCGTCGATAAAACGTGAGGCTTCCAGGATCGCGGCCACCATCGCGCGCGCCGTATTGGGGTAACGCGTGGCAAATTCGGCGGTGGTGCCCAGGACTTTCTCCGGATGATCCTGCCAGATGTCCTGGGTGATGACTGCGGTAAAGCCGATATGGTCGGCAATCGCCAGTGCGTTCCACGGTTCGCCGGCACAGAAACCATCCATTTTGCCGTCGCGCATATGCGCCACCATTTGCTGCGGCGGCACGGTAATCGAGCGTACATCGCGCAACGGGTTGACGCCGTGCGCGGCGAGCCAGTAATACAGCCACATCGCATGGGTGCCGGTGGGAAAGGTCTGGGCAAAAGTATATTCGCGCGGTTCCCGTTGCATCAGAGCGGCCAACGAGGCGCCGTCGGTGACGCCTTTTTGCGCCAGTTGCTTGGACAGTGTGATGGCCTGGCTGTTGCGGTTGAGCGTCATCAGCACCGCCATCTCTTTTTTAGGTCCGCCGATACCCAATTGCACCCCGTAAATCAGGCCGTATAAAACATGGGCCGCATCGAGCTCGCCGCCGACCAGTTTGTCGCGCACGCCGGCCCACGACGATTCTTTGCTGGGGGTGATGGTAATGCCGTATTTTTTATCCAGGCCGAGCTTGGCGGCCATAATGACCGAGGCGCAATCCGTCAGCGGAATAAAGCCGATCTTGACCTCGGATTTTTCCGGGGCATCCGAACCCGCCGCCCACGCGCCTGCCCGCACGCGTGGATCGACCAGGTCAAGCGCATTGGCGCCGAGATTGGCCTGGTCTGGAGCTGCCACGGCTGCACTGGATTGAGCTTGGTCGAGGGCGGCTGTGGCCGCGCCAGGTTCCGTGCCGGCGGTGGTTCTGAAAAGCGTCATACAATCTCCGCAGCAAAAAAAATATCCTGCAACGCCTGCACCCGCGCCGATGGACGGCAATTGGTGCGGTTTCGGCCGGGCGCCGCACCGTCGCTGTGCTGTCGCGCCGAATCAGGGCGCGGGCGCAGGCAGGGGTTTGACTTGGTCATGGTTTAACTCAGGGCCGCCGACACATCGATAATGCGTTGCGCCGCTTCCGCAATGCGGATGCTTTTTTCCATGGCTAATTTACGCAAGCGGCGATACGCATCGTCCTCGGTAATTTGCAACTGCTGCATCAGCAATCCTTTGGCGCGCTCGACCAATTTGCGTTCGGTCAGCTTGTTGCGGGTATCGGCCAGTTCGCTACGCAATTGCTGCTCGAACTGGAAACGTGCATAGGCCACGTCCAGCACCGGCTTGACGCGCTCCGGTTTCAGGCCGTCGACGATATAGGCGGTAATGCCGGCCGCCAGCGAGGTCCTGATTCTGTCGGTATCGGTATTGTCGGTAAACAGGACGATGGGGCGGGGCGCATGCTGGGTCGAAACGCACACATGTTCGACCAGATCGCGCGCGGCCGCTTCGGACTCGATAATCAATAAATCGGGCTGAACGGCGGCAATCAATTCCGGCAGCCGCAAATCGGCGTCGACCACGCTGACCAATTCGTAACCCGCCGCGGCCAGACCGGCGCGGATAGCGTCGACATCATCTTCATGCGAATTGAACGGGTCGCGCACCAGCAGAATCCTGAGCGAAGCTTGGGCGCCCGAGGTCTTGGGTACGGTTTCGGAGCTTGGGGGACGCATCTCGGAGCGACGGATTCCTGGAAGAGTAAGGATAAAGTAAGCAAATTTTACGCCCAAGGGCATAAAGCGGCGCGCCTCGATTTTGTTAAGTGCTTATTAAGTGCTTACATTGCGAGCCGGGGCCGACCAGGCACATAATAAGCAAACAGCTTCAAGCGACGGCTGAGCTTGAGTCTGACAGGTTGGGTCCGGTCCCTCGTTGACTGCCGGATTGCGTATTTCGTGCCAGACTTGAATGTCGCGTAATGACTTATATCCCGACGCACGGCGACGGCGCATTATCGGCATTGCCGCGTCATGCTGTGCGAACTACGATTGCGGCCCGGATGACGGGCATGGCACCCGAATATGTTTTAGAGAGATATCCGAAATGGCTTATGTTTTCCCTCCTGCTGCGACCGTGTCCGTGCCGGTGGCCGGTCTTGATGCCCAGTTCCCGGTGCGCCGGATTTATTGTGTCGGCCGCAACTACGAAGCGCATGCCCGCGAGATGGGTCACGACCCCGATCGCGAACCGCCGTTTTTCTTCTGTAAGCCGGCCGATGCCATTGTTTATATTGCGCCGGGCGAGACGGGCGAATTCCCCTATCCGACGCAATCGAAAGACGTGCATTATGAAATGGAACTGGTGGCGGCTATCGGGGTGCAAGGAAAAGATATTCCTGTTGAGCGCGCGCTTGAGCATGTGTTCGGTTATGCCCTGGGCCTGGACATGACTCGCCGCGATCTGCAGGCGCAAATGAAAAAGATGGGACGCCCCTGGGATATTGCCAAAGGTTTCGATCATTCCGCGCCCATCGGTCCGATTCATCGCGCAAATAAAGACAGTCATCCGGACCGGGGCGCCATCTGGCTCAAGGTTAACGGTGCCGATCGGCAACGTTCCGACGTGTCGCAATTAATCTGGTCGGTGGCGGAAACGGTGGCTTATTTGTCGACCTTGTTCGAGTTGTTCCCGGGCGATCTGATCTATACCGGCACCCCGGAAGGCGTAGGCCCTATCGTTAAAGGCGACTTGATGACGGGCGGCGTGGACGGCTACGGGGAGTTTTCGGTAAAGGTAGTCTGAAGTAGTCTGACGCGGCAAGATAAGCCGATAAACCGGCCGGCTCAGGTCCATTGGGTTCATTTGGATTCGGCCGGTCTCAATGCGCTTGGTTGCGCAGCTTAAGCATGTCACCGGTGCGCCACATGAATTTCAAATGAGCTTCAAATGAGCGCGCGGGGCGGTGCGACCACCGCCCGCGTGCAGCAAACTCGCGGCAACCGGACAATCCTATAAATCAAAGAGGAGACATAGATTGGATCTTTATAGCTACTTTCGCAGTTCGGCGGCGTACCGGGTGCGTATTGCACTAAATTTGAAAGGTCTGCCGGTCAATCTCATTCCAATTCACTTGATCAAGGACGGCGGCCAGCAACACTCGCCCGAATATCGCAAACTCAATCCGGATGCCTTGTTACCTGCCTTGGTCGATAACGGCGCGATTATCCATCAATCGCTTGCCATCATCGAATATCTGGAAGAAGTCCATCCGACGCCGGCGCTGCTGCCGGCTACGCCGCTCGATCGTGCTTATGTCCGCGCCTTGGCCATGCAAATCGCCTGCGACGTGCATCCGCTGAATAATATGCGGGTGTTGAAGTATCTGAAGCGGCTTAATATCGATGACGAAGCGCGCGACGAATGGTATCGCCACTGGATCGAACTCGTCTTCGAAGCGCTTGAACTGCGCCTGGCTGGCGATACCCGCACGGGCGATTTCGCTTTTGGTAATACGCCGACCCTCGCCGATCTTTGCATCGTGCCTCAGGTGTTTAATGCCAAGCGTTTTAGCGTCGATATGGCGCCTTTCCCCATTATCAGCCGCATCAGCGATAACGCCCAACAACTTCAGGCTTTCGTCAACGCCGCACCCGCCGCACAACCCGACGCCGAATAATGCTGATTCTTTGGCCAGGCCTCGCGGTCACGGCGACCGGGGCCTCGCTTGCCGCTTTCGCGGCAGGTATGGGGCTGGGCGCCAGCTTGATTATTGCCATCGGCGCGCAAAATGCCTATGTGCTGCGTCAGGGTTTGCGTCGTGAGCATGTCGGCCAAAGCGTGGCGATCTGTATCTGCATCGACGTATTGCTGATTGCGCTTGGGGTGGGCGGAATGGGCGCGCTGCTCGGTCAGATGCCGCGTTTGCTTAACCTGATCCGTTGGGCCGGGGTGCTGTTTCTGCTGGCGTATGGCGCGCATGCCTTGCGTGCCGCTTGGCGCGGCACCGGTCATTTGGAGGCGTCCACCGATGCGACACAAACGGCGGGTGCGGCGGCCCTGACCGTGCTGGCGTTATCGGTGTTGAACCCGCATGTCTATCTTGATACCGTGGTGCTGCTTGGCGCCATCGGCGCCAGTCGCGGCTGGCCCGGCAGCTTCTGGTTTGCGGCCGGGGCGATGTGCGCCTCGACGATCTGGTTCACGGTGCTGGGTTACGGCGCCCGTTTGCTGATCCCGATTTTTTCGCGCGATATTGCGTGGCGCGTGCTCGATATCGTGATCGGGGTGGTGATGTGGGCCATCGCCTTGTCGCTGGCTTTGCAGGTTTGAACTATGGCGACTCGAGAAGGCGATGTGAGCCTAACGCGGGCGCGACAGGCATCACTTCCGAGGTTGGCTTAACTTGAGCGTTCCAGGCTTTCGAAAGGCTTTTGGCTCAAAACGGGTGATTTTCCCCGAGTTTTGCAGTGGATGACTATAAGCTATAAATCCGGCGCCAATAGTAAATATCCATTAGTCTTTGCGTATAGTAAGGCTATACACTAAAATGTATCCAACATGATCAAGAATTTCGCTCATTCAGGTTTTGAGCGGTTCTTCAAAACGGGTTCCAAGAAGGGCATTCGGCCCCACCACGAAGACCGTATTAGAAAGCAGCTAGGTACGCTGAACTATGCCACTAGGCCTGAAGATATGGGCGTCCCGGGCTGGCGCTTACATCCGTTGGGCGGGGACATGAAAGGCCACTGGTCTGTGACGGTAAACGGCAATTGGCGCATCACGTTTAAATTCGTAGGAACGGATGTATATGTCGTTAACTATCAAGACTATCACTAGGAAAAAGCATGACTCGGATGCATAACCCTCCTCACCCCGGCGCTATCCTGGCCGATTGGCTGGAAGGACTGGATGCCATGACGATCACCGAGTTTGCCAAACGCATTCACGTGACGCGAGCTACGTTATCGCGAATCATCAATGGTCACGCGTCCATCACTCCTGACTTGGCTATTCGCCTCGAAGAAGCGCTAGGAGCGAGTCGCGAGATGTGGGTCGGTATGCAAGGTGCTTACGATTTGTGGGTGGCATCTGCGCAACCACGCAAAGCAATCGAGCCGATTGCACGGCCAGTAGTGGAAGCCGAAGAGCTTGTTTTCGGCTGAAGCTACCGGCCATCTGGTTGCGACATCAGATCATGCTTCTGTAAGTCATTTCACGTCGAGGGTCGTATTTAATCGCGCTATATCGCTCGATTTGGTTTTGTCCCCTTGGGGGTCATTTCACCCCAGCAGCGCGTCGGCGAATTCTTCGGCCGAGAACGGTTGCAGGTCTTCGACCTGTTCGCCCACGCCGATAAAATAAACCGGAATCGGGCGCTGCCGTGCGATTGCCGCCAGAATGCCGCCCTTGGCGGTACCGTCCAATTTGGTCACGATCAGGCCGGTCAGGCCGAGCGCGTCATCGAATGCCTTGACCTGGGTCAGGGCATTTTGTCCAGTGTTGGCGTCGATCACCAGCAGCACTTCGTGGGGCGCACCTTCCATGGCCTTGGCCGTGACGCGCTTGACCTTGCGCAATTCTTCCATCAAATGCAATTGCGTCGGCAAGCGCCCGGCGGTATCGGCCATCAGCACATCGATATTGCGCGCGCGTGCGGCGCTCACCGCGTCGAAAATCACGGCGGCGGGGTCGCCGCCTTCCTGTGAGATGACCGTGACGTTGTTGCGTTCGCCCCAAATCGTGAGCTGTTCGCGCGCGGCGGCGCGAAAGGTGTCGCCGGCCGCCAGTAACACCGATTGACCGTAATGTTGCAGATGTTTGGCCAGTTTGCCGATGCTGGTGGTTTTGCCCGCGCCGTTGACTCCGGCAATCATGATGACCAGCGGTTTGGCACGGCCGAGCGCCATGGATTTTTCCAGCGGACGCAGCAACTCGATCAGCATGGTGCGCAATGCCGCCTTGACCTGGGCGCCTTCGCTCAGACGTTCGGCCTTGACCTTTAATCTTAAGGCGTTAAGCAGATATTCGGTGGCGTCGACCCCGGCATCCGATACCAGCAGGGCGGTTTCCAGTTCTTCGAACAAAGTTTCATCGACTTTGACGCCGATAAAAATACCGGTCAGGCCGGCACTGGTTTTAGACAATCCCTGGCGCAAGCGGCCCAACCATGAGCTGCGCGCGGCGGGTTCGACCGCCGGGGGGGGGATTTCGATGGTCGTTTCAAGCGCCGGGGCGGTTGCCGGCTGCGTCACGGCGGATTGCGAGGACTGCGGGAGTTCTGCCGCGGGTTCCGGCTGGGCCGGTGTCGATTCGGGCTGCGTACCTTTGAAGCGCTTGATAAAGCTGAACATGGCGGCGGAGTAAACTCTTCGAAGCGCAGCTCATTGGCTGCGCGGGGCTAGATATCTGGAACCAAGCGGGAGCAAAGGCGCGGTATGGCACAGCGAGCCGGCGACAGGCTTGCATCGGCGGCGGGTGCTTAAGCTTGCGCCTGCGGCAACGGTGCCTGCGAGTTCGAATCTCTGGTGCGATCTTGCAAACGCCCGAGGCGCTATTTTAACAGAGCCCCAGGCCGGAGCCCGATAAGCGTTTGTGATCTGGACCGCCGGCGAATTGCGCGTGAGCGCTTGGTGTGCTGTTGCGCGCATTCATCCATCAAACAATTTACGGAACAGGACACCCGGGCGTGGTATGTTTCCGACTTTCCGGGCCTGAGCCGTTGGGGGGGGCGACATTCGCCGCACGCTTGCCGCGGCTGCCTGAGTTACTTACCTGAGTTACTTACCTAAGCTGGTTCCATAAGCCGGTTACACAAGCAGATTACCTAAGCCCGGCCATGCCCGCCCGCACTTTTTCGACTTGAACGCACCATGAAACGTCCGCCACGCATTCCGCTCGAACCTCATCCCGCCAGTACGGCTCCCGCTCGGCCCGGTCGAAATATGCACCGTAGCGTGCCGCACCAGATCCGCATTATCGGCGGCGAATGGAAACGCACGCCGTTGCCGGTCCTCGATCTGGACGGATTGCGCCCGACTCCTGACCGGGTACGCGAGACCTTGTTCAATTGGTTGGGACAAGATCTGGCGGGCCAGACTTGCCTGGATTTGTTTGCCGGCAGCGGCGCGCTCGGGATGGAAGCCGCTTCGCGGGGGGCGGCGCAGGTCATGATGGTGGAACGCAATGTCCGCGCCGTCAAACAGTTGCGGGCGAATCAGGAGCGCCTGGGGGCGAGTACGGTCCAGGTGATCGAGGCGGATGCGTTGCGGCTGGCGGCAGGGTTGCGGCCGGAGAGTTTTGATGTGGTGTTTCTCGATCCGCCGTTCGAAGGCGATTTGCTGGTTCGCGCCTTGGCCTTATGCCTGCCGCTGGTGAGCGCGCATGGCGCGCTGTATATCGAGTCGGCGCAATCGCTCGAACGCCTCGCGGCCAACGAGCCCGAGGACGTGGCGGCGCGAGGCGGCCGTGCCTTTCCATCGCTGCAGGGGTGGCATGTGACACGGCAGGGCCGCGCCGGTGCGGTGCATTATCATTTGCTGCGGCGCGGAAATAAGGAATAATGCACATGCATTGGCGGCCGGGGTGGCGCTAACGCGTAAAAACACCTTATTTACCGCCGGCTGAAAATGCTGAAAAATGCCCCCACGCGCGAGTCGTCGCGCAGCAGGCGGTGCGCGCAGGTGGCTTATCGGGGTATCCTGCGGCCTGGAGCGTCAACGGCCGCGGGCCGTGACCGCCGGAAGATGAACCCAGGCAGTGGCGCTGCCCGGACCCAAGGGGCCGGGCGGGCCGAACAGATCGAGCGAACATGACACAGACTCGAGCAGAGCACGAGGAGAAGGCAATGGTTGTCGCGGTATATCCGGGAACCTTCGATCCGCTGACACGCGGGCATGAAGACCTTGTGCGACGCGCCTCCAGCATTTTCGACAAGTTGGTCGTCGGAGTCGCGGACAGTCGCAATAAAAAACCGTTTTTCAACCTCGAAGAGCGGCTGAAAATTGCGCGCGAGGTGTTGGGCCACTATCCAAACGTGCAGGTTGAGAGTTTTACCGGCCTGTTAAAGGATTTTGTGCGCAATAACAACGCGCGCGTCATCGTACGCGGCTTGCGTGCCGTATCCGACTTTGAATATGAGTTCCAGATGGCCGGGATGAATCGTTATCTATTGCCCGATGTGGAAACCATGTTCATGACGCCCTCCGACCAATATCAGTTTATTTCGGGCACGATCGTGCGCGAAATAGCCCAATTAGGCGGAGATGTCAGCAAATTTGTGTTTCCATCGGTCGAAAAATGGCTCATGGACAAGGTTGCACTGTCACAATTGCAGCAGCAGTAAGCAGCCCGCAGGCGACGGGTGTAGAGTCGGGGTTCAGTCTGGCATCCCGAGCCTGGCGTCCTGTGTCGCCGCATCTGCCGGTGCAGCAAGAGAGTAAAGCATGGCCCTGATGATTACCGATGAGTGCATTAATTGCGACGTGTGCGAGCCCGAGTGCCCAAACGACGCGATTTCAATGGGCACCGAAATCTACGTGATCAATCCCGACAAATGCACCGAGTGCGTCGGGCATTTCGATGAACCGCAGTGCCGCCAGGTCTGCCCGGTCGAGTGTATTCCGCTCAACCCGGAGCGGATTGAGAGCCGGGAAACGCTGCTGGAAAAATATCATATATTGATTGCGAGCTAATCCTGGCGCCAAGCCAGGTATGCCGCATGCCTGGCTCGATACAGGCGCGCTCTCCCGCTAAATTTGCGTCAGCTTGGCCAGCGCTTGAAGCAGGCTATTGCACTCCGCTTCGCTACCGATGCTGATCCGCAAAAATTGAGCGATGCGCGGCGCGTCGAAGTGCCGCACAAAAATCCCTTGCTCACGCAGGCCTCGGCTCAGCGTCGCCGCGTCATGAAGCGGGTGGCGCGCAAAAACGAAGTTGGCGGCGGATGGCAGTACGTTAAAACCCAATGCTTCCAGTTTGCCGGTTAAGCGGACCCGGCTGCCGATCACCGCCTGGCGCGTGGTGTCGAACCATTCCTGATCTTCATAGGCGGCGATCGCGGCAACTTGGGCCAGCCGGTCGAGCGGATACGAGTTGAAGCTGTCTTTAAGCCGGGTCAGGGCGGTGATCAATTCGCTATCGCCCAACGCCAGCCCGACTCGCATGCCCGCCAGCGAGCGCGATTTGGAGAGCGTCTGCACCACCAGCAAATTCGGATAACGGTGGATCAGTGGGACCGCCGAAACGCCGCCGAAATCGATATAAGCTTCGTCGACCACCACCACGGAATCGCGATTGACTTGCAATAGGCGTTCAATCGCGCTTAAGGGCAACAAGCGGCCGGTGGGCGCATTCGGGTTAGCGAAGACGATGCCGCCGTTGGGACCGGCTCCGCAATCTTCCAGATAATGCTCAAGGTCGATGGAAAAATCCACATCGAGCGGTATCGTCCGGTAATTTATGTCATACAGCCGACAATAAGTCGGGTAAAAGCTATAACCGATATCCGGGAACAGTGTCGGATTATCCTGTTTCAGCAGGCCGGCAAAGATATGCGCCAAGACCTCATCGGAGCCGTTGCCGACAAAAATCTGCTCCGGGGCCAAGCCATAATATCGCGCCAGCGTGGCACGCAGTTGCCGCGAGGTCGGGTCCGGATAGCGCCGCAGGGATTCGCCCGGCGTGGACTCGCCCGGCGTGGACCCGCCCGGCGTGGATTCGCCCGGCGTGGACTCGCCCAGCGTGGATTCGCCCGGCGTGCATTCGCCGAGTGCCGCTGCGCCGGACGTGCCGCTCAGTTCGCGCTGGATCGCCGCCACCACACGCGGCGAAGGTCCATAAGGATTTTCGTTGGTGTTGAGCTTGACCGGGTTGGTCAGCGCGGGCTGTTCGCCCGGCACATAGGGCTGCAATCGGTGGACCAGGGCACTCCAGTAACGGCTCATGCTTGACCTCGAATGATGGATTTCGCGGCTTTGGGCGTCAAGCCCAAAGCATGCACCGATTGCTGCAGCGCCGGTAATCGGAACCGGCAATCGGGTAGAGCTCTAATTGGTATGACGGAGGCAGATCGCCGTGCGATGACGGCGGATGCCAGCTTTATCCGGGCTTATGTAGTTGCATCATCGCGCGTTCCAGCTCGCCCTTGACCACCAGCGGCATGACGGTCATGGCTCGCTCCAGCGCCAGATCGATCAAATGCTGTTCTTCCTTGCGCGGCGGTTTCAGCACAAAATTCGCCACATCGGGCCGCGCGCCGGCCGCTTTCGCGCTGTCGCCCAGCGCATCGCGCGGATGGCCGATGCCGATGCGCAAGCGCCAATATTGTTGAGTGCTCAGATGGGCGCTGATGTCTTTCAAGCCGTTGTGGCCGCCGCTGCCGCCGCCGAGTTTAAGTTTGACGGTGCCGGGAGGCAGGTCCAGTTCGTCATGTGCAACCAGGATCTGGTCGGGCAGAATTTTATAAAACCCGGCGAGCGCCACCACTGAAAGACCGGAACGGTTCATATAGGTTTGCGGTTGCAGCAGCCAGACCTCTTCGCCATAGAGCCGCGCGCGCGCCACCATCCCTTGCTGGCGGGACTCGTGACGCAAGGTGGCATTGCCTTCGCGGGCCAAGGCGTCGACCAGCCAGAAACCCGCATTGTGCCGGGTCGTTACATATTCCGGGCCGGGGTTGCCGAGGCCGACAATCATTTTGATCATCGTGGTTCGAACTCGTTAATCTAGGTTGCGCGGGGTTGCGAGCAGTCGGCCCTTGAGCCTGCTGCCCGATCAAATTTGATGATGCCTGAGTTACTGCCCGAATAGCCATCTGACTTCGTGCCGGCATTCAACCCCGGTGCGCCGATTCAGATGGAAAAAACCCGCCGTGGCGGACCGCGGCGGGTTTTTTCATCCACTGGCATCAGGTAAATACGACGCCGGTAGCTGCAGCCGGCTTATGCTGCCGGTGCGTCTTTGGTGGCTGCCGCGGCTTCGTCGGCTGCGGCGCCGGCAGGCACGGTAGCGGTGACGATAACCGGGTTTTCCAGGTCCAGATGCTGAACCAGTTCAACGCCGCTCGGCAGGATAATGTCTTTCACGTGGATCGAGTGACCGACTTCCAGCTTGGCCAGGTCAACCGCGATGAATTCCGGCAGGTTGGCCGGCAAGCACGTGATTTCGATTTCCGTGAAGATGTGGCTGACAATAGCCGCCGACAATTTCACTGCCGGGGAGATTTCCGGGTTCAAGAAGTGCAACGGCACCTTGGTGTGCAGCTTTTGTTTTGCATCAACGCGTTGGAAGTCAACGTGCAGAATCAATTGCTTGAACGGGTGATATTGCACATCGCGCAACAGCACTTGTTCCGATTTGCCGGCAATTTCCAGATCCAGAATCGATGCATGGAACGCTTCTTTCTTCAATGCATGAAAGAGTGCGTTGTGATCGATTTCGATCAATTGGGGTTCATTACCAGCGCCATACACGATTGCCGGCGTTTTACCGGCATTGCGCAGACGGCGGCTCGCACCCGTTCCCTGCAGACTACGCTCGAAAGCGATAACTTTCATAAACTACTCCGTATAATGCCCGCGACCAGGCAGTAAAAGGGGCCTTCTGCTGCCCAGCCCAAGATGGGCGGAGCGCGAGGCCCGTTGCAACAGACTACGTTGGCGATGCAGAATTCGTCTTGCTACATCGATTTTCCGGCGTACCGTTTAAGCGGTGCGCCGTAAATTCAGTACTTGGCTGCGCATCGTGTGCCAGCCACGCCGATTATTCTTCGGCTTCGGCGAACAGCGAGATGACCGAGTCGCCGCGGCGAATTCGCGAAAATGTCTCTGCCAGCAGGCTGGCGCACGACAATTGGCGAATCTTGGTGCAACTGCGCGCTTCATCGCTCAGCGGAATGGTGTCGGTGACAACCAGTTCGTCGAGTTCCGACGCATCGATCCGTGCGCCCGCGCCGCCCGACAATACCGGGTGCGTGGTATAGGCAAAGACCTTGATTGCGCCGCGTTCTTTCAGCACCTGCGCCGCTTTGCACAAGGTGCCCGCGGTGTCGACCATATCGTCCATGATGACGCAGGTACGGCCGTCAACTTCGCCGATAATATTCATGACTTCGGCGATATTCGCTTTGGGACGGCGTTTGTCGATAATTGCCAGGTCGGTATTCATTTGCTTGGCCAGGGCTCGGGCGCGTACCACGCCGCCTACGTCCGGCGACACCACCAGCAGGTTCTCGTAATTCTGCTTGCGCAGGTCGCCGAGCAATACCGGGGTGGCGTAAATATTGTCCACCGGGATATCAAAAAAGCCCTGAATCTGGTCGGCGTGCAAATCCATCGTGATGATGCGGTCGACGCCGGCGATTTGCAGCATGTTCGCGACAATCTTGGCTGAAATCGCCACCCGTGCCGAGCGCGGCCGACGATCCTGGCGCGCATATCCGAAATAAGGGATCGCTGCGGTAATGCGTCCGGCGGAGGCGCGTTTCAGCGCGTCCACCATGATCATCAATTCCATCAGATTGTCGTTGGCCGGTGCGCAGGTCGACTGGAGGATAAAAACATCCTTGCCGCGTACGTTTTCCTTGATCTCTACCTGAATCTCGCCGTCTGAAAACCGGCTGACCATGGCTTTGCCAAGAGGGATACCAAGGATTTTGACGACTTCCTGTGCAAGCGCGGGATTGGCGT
Organism: Burkholderiales bacterium; assembly: GCA_026225455.1. Lineage (GTDB taxonomy): Bacteria > Pseudomonadota > Gammaproteobacteria > Burkholderiales > Burkholderiaceae > LMUX01. Next base: position 23,890 of record JAMFSV010000150.1, read on the forward strand.
TGCCAGTAAATACCATCAGGCCGTCACTGCTCATCTTGCACCTGCTTAGGGACGTAGGGTCGGGATGAAGCTAGAAATTATGGCAGGGGAGGAAGGACTCGAACCCTCGCATGCCGGAATCAAAATCCGGTGCCTTGACCAACTTGGCGACTCCCCTACACTAACCGAGAATTTGCCGGGTTTTATAAAGCAAAAAAACCAGGCAAAAAAATCTTATGCTGCAAAAGCGAAGAGAGGGTGACGATCGAGACTGCCTGTCACTGCGCTTCTCCACTCCGAAGGTAGCCTGGCTTGCGCCGAAACTGCCGCATCGTGGCTGGGGAAGGCGGCAAAAACACTGGCTCCCGAACCTGTCATGCGGGCCGGTGCGATAAGAGTTTTCTCTGCGGAAAACCACTCAAGCACAGCGGCGACTTCTTTATATCTTCTTGCTACGGTCTCTTGCATATCGTTTTGGCCGAACTGCTGAGGCCAGGATTTGCAAGAAGTTTCCTCTGCAAGAAAGTCCATAATTGTGATGACTTTTGAGTCCCTTGTCAATTCCTCTGCGCGAAATATTTCTACCGTGGGCACCTGAACCTGGGGCGTGACGACCAGAAAGTGGCGCGCCGGCAATTCGACTGCCTGCAAGGTTTCGCCGACACCTTCGGCGAAGGCATTGCGGCCAAACACAAAAAACGGCACATCGGCACCGAGTTTGAGTGCCAGTGTTTGCAGTTCGGCGCGGGGCAAGGCCAGCTTCCATAAGCGGTTCAGTGCCAGCAGGGTGGTCGCGGCATCGGAGCTGCCGCCGCCTAGACCGCCCCCCATCGGCAGGCGTTTATCGATTTCGATCTCGACCCCCAGGCGGCAGCCGGTATGCGCTTGCAGCAAGCGCGCTGCGCGCACCGTCAGGTCGGTATCGGCCGGCACCTCGGCGACCTCGGTCAGCCGTCGTACAGCACCGTCGTCGCGGCAGGTGAAATGGAGCGTGTCGCCCCAGTCCAGCATCTGGAATACGGTTTGCAGCGCATGATAACCATCCGCGCGGCGGCCGGTGATATGCAGGAATAAATTGAGCTTGGCCGGGGCCAGGCAATCGCGCAGCGAATTTGGGGTGGCGGTCATGCAAATTTGGCGTGCAAAGTGACTGTGCAAAAAATGGGGGTGAGCGCGGCGCTAAAGCCGGGCCTCGAGCGCGCAGGCCCGACCGCGAGCCTGATTGACCGCAGGCGCGCCATTATCGGCCCAACTCCAGCTATCGGTCCAGTACCAGCTTAACTTCAAGCGCAGGCGTGGCGCGGGTCAGATTGACGCGTTTGATTGCCGTCGTGCCATCCCCGTCGGGGCGGCCGGCCGCCGCATCGTCATAAGCCAGGTAATCGATGGTCCAGTCGTCCTGTCGAATTTGGCTGATACGGCCGCTGGCAGGATCTTTGGTGACCTGGGCCTGAGTCTCGGGCGCGGCTTGCGGTTTGAGCCAATATTGCAGGCCGGCCAGCGGTAAAGGAAAGCCGATCGCGCGTTGCATCAGTGTTTCGACGGCCGGTGCGCTCTGCACCGGGTGGTTGGGCAGTTCAAGCGTGGCGCCGGCGGGCGACACGGAGACGCGCGCCATGGTTTGTCCCAGCGGATTGAGTAATTGCAGCGTGGCGGAATGGGCCTGTTGCTGGAGCTCGAAATTGCCGTAGACATTGCGATCTTCGCCGTTGTTGTCGACATAATGAACGGCAAAGCGGCCGTGATAGTCGACATTGCCGTTGCCTTGCAAAATCTGTTCCGGTGCGGCTCCGGCTTGGGTTTGAGGTGTTGCCGGCGTCAAGCTGGCGCAGCCGCCCAGCAGCAATGTCGCCGCCGCGAGCGCCACGCCGGCGCGCAGCAGGGAGGCGGCCGAGGTGCGGCTCATGTGACTTATGTGACTCATATGACCCACCCGCCGCCGCCCGCGCCAGATCCCCGCACGTTTGCCTGACTGCACCGCATTACAAAGTTCCGACCTGCAGACGCTTGAGGGTCTCAAGCAGCGTGTCGTTATCTTTTTCCAGCTTGGCCGCTTCGCGCCAAGTTTGTTTGGCTTCGTCCTGTTTGCCGCTGACCCACAATACCTCGCCCAGATGCGCCCCGATTTCCGCATTGGGTTTCAGGTCGTAGGCGCGGCGCAGGATAATCGCGGCACTGTCCTTGTCGCCTTCGCGGAATTTGACCCAACCGAGGCTGTCCATGATGAAGGCATCGGTGGGGGCCAGCGCGGAAGCTTTCTGGATCAGCTTGTCGGCCTCGTCCAGATGCTGGTTGCGGTCCGCCATGGAATAACCCAGCGCGTTATAGGCGTTCGGGTTGCCCGGTTCGAGCTTGATCAACTGGCGCAGCAGCGTTTCCATCAAATCGTATTGCTGGTTTCTTTCGCAGGACATGGCGTAGTCGTAGACCACGCTGGGCACATTGGGGAACTGCTCATTGATTTGCGCGTAACGCGCTTGAGCGTCGGCATAACGTTTGGCATCGAACAGCAGGCCCGCATCGGTGTGCTGCACCATCAACTGATCGCGCGGCTCAATGGGGTTCAGGCCGGCGAGCAATTTGCGCGCGGCGTCGAGCTGGTTGTCCTTGGCCAGCAGTTGCGCGTGCGTGACCTGTGCCGACAGATATTGCGGGCTGCCCGCATCGATCTTGGCCAACCACTTCAAGGCTTCGCGATTATCGTTCTGGTCGGCCGCCAATTCGGCGAGATACAGATAGGCTTGAGCCGGATCGGCATTGGCCCCCTTCTGTTTTTCCGCCAACTGCGCGTATTGTTCCAGGTTGCGTTTGGCCTGATCCAGGTGTTGCTGCTGGATGTCGATCATGGCCAGCGCCAATAGCGGCGTCGGATCGTCGGCATTCAGTTTGCGCATGGTATCGAATTGCTGGTGCGCTTCGTCCAGTTGATTGCCCTGGATGTAAATCTGCGCCAGCGCCATTCGCACGTTGCGCGCATTCGGATTTTTTTCCAGGAAAGTATTCAGGCTGGCGATAGCCTCGGCGCGGTCTGTCGCGCCCAGTTGCGCCAGCATCAATGCGGCTTGCTCGTCATCCGGTTTCAGCTTCAGCGCTTGCTCAAGCGAGGTCTGGGCGCCGCGCGGGTCGCTGGTCAGGACCTGCTGGCGTGCTATGGCGATCGATGCTTCGGGCCGCTGCATATCGTCCTTGAGCAGCGTTTGCAGGAGTTGCAGTGAGCCGACCCGGTCCGGTCCCTGGGAGATCAGGCCTTGCAATGCGGCAATCGCGCCGCCGCGCTTGGCGTCGGGCACGGCCGCCAGTTCGCGCGCCAGAATCGGCTGGGCGTCGCTGAGGTTGCCGTTCAGCACCAGCATCGATGCGGTCAACTGTTCGGCGCGCTGGGAATCCGGTGCATACTGATACCAAAGCCGGGATGCGACCAAGGCGTCGGACGGGCTTTGCGCTTGCAGGGCGATTTGCGCGGCGCGTTCCGCCATGCGCGGGTCGTGCGTATCGCGCGCCAGCGACAAATAGGTTTGGTAGGCCGGCGCCGCTTGACCGCGCTGCAGGGCGAGTTCGGCGGCCATCACCTGGAATACAATCTGGCCGGTCAGGGCAACGCCGGGAATATCCTTGGGGTCGCCATCCAGGTTGACCTCAGGTTCGCTGGCGGTGGCCGGTGCTGCTGCGCTAGCCGCGACGGGCGCACTGGCCGCGACGGGCGCGCCGGCGGCTTGGGCCTGCGCTTCGGCGGAACTGGTGGCCAAGCCCCAAAACAGGCAGGCCGCTAAAGGAATTGCCCGCATGCTCAGGGCTGTCGTAGAGAATTTCGAAAAAAGCTTCACGAAGGGGAAGTTCATGGATATCCGGGTTGGGTTTAAACGATTGTAACGCGACGGCCGCGATTCCGGGCGCTGACGCCGCCTGCTAAGGCGCAACAATTTGAGACGCAACGGCGCGCCACCTGTGCGCGCCCCACTGATAAAGACAGCAAATACATGCCAGAGTTGCCGGAAGTTGAAGTTACACGGCGCGGAATCGAGCCGCATATCGTCGGACGCACCATTGAACGCGTCGAAATTCGCACCCAGCAACTACGCTGGCCCGTGCCACAGGGCTTGCCGGCCTTGCTCGGACAGCGCGCGATCGAGCGGGTCGGGCGGCGCGGCAAATATTTGCTGCTCGAACTCGACAGCGGTTGGGTGATCGTGCATCTGGGCATGACCGGCACGTTGCGGGTGTTACCCACCGGCGCCACGCTGGGTTTGCCCGGCCGGCATGACCATATCGATTGGGTGTTCGATGATTGGGTGCTGCGTTTTCGCGACCCGCGCCGCTTTGGCGCCGTATTGTGGCATCCGCGGGCGGCCGGCGATGTCCTTCAGCACTTGTTATTGGCCAAACTTGGGGTCGAGCCGTTTTCTCCCGCCTTTGACGGTGCATTGTTATACGCCCGCACGCGGGGCCGCAGCATGTCGGTGAAGCAGGTGCTGATGGCGGGCGAGATCGTAGTGGGGGTGGGCAACATCTACGCCTCGGAAAGCCTGTTCCGCGCCGGAATCCGGCCTACCACGGCGGCCGGCCGGGTCTCGCTCGCCCGTTACGAACGGCTGGCGCAGGAAATTCGCGCCACCTTGGCCGCAGCCATCGAGCGCGGAGGCAGCACCTTGCGGGATTTTGTCGGCGGCACCGGTGAGAGCGGTTACTTCCAGCTCGACTATTTCGTTTATGATCGCGCAGGCGTTGCGTGCCGGATTTGCGGCACGCCGATCCGGCAGATCGTACAAGGGCAGCGCTCCACCTATTTTTGCCCGTCTTGCCAGCGGTAATCCGTTTTTAATTTCTGTGCCGATGATTCCCCTATCCGAATTTGCGCCGCGCTTGATTGCCTGGCAACGCGAGCATGGCCGCCATGGCTTGCCCTGGCAGGGTACGCATGACCCCTACCGGGTCTGGCTGTCCGAGATCATGCTGCAACAAACCCAAGTGACCAGCGTGCTGGCCTATTACGCCCGTTTTCTGGCACGTTTTCCTGATGTGCAGGCCTTGGCCGCGGCCCCGCTGGATGACGTGATGGCGCTGTGGAGCGGCCTCGGCTATTACACCCGGGCGCGTAATTTGCACCGTTGCGCGCAGCAAGTGGTGGCGCAATATGGCGGCGCTTTTCCCGCTAGCGCCGCTGAACTATGCGAATTACCCGGCATCGGCCGCTCGACCGCGGCGGCGATCGCCTCATTCGCCTTCGGCGCACGCAGCGCGATTCTCGACGGCAACGTCAAACGGGTGCTGGCTCGCGTTTATGGCATTGAGGGTTTCCCCGGCGAAAAGCGGATCGAGAACGCGATGTGGGAGCTGGCCGAATCGCTGCTACCCGCGAGCGCGGCGGATCCCTCCGCGACGCATGCCGAACCGATTTTTCACGCCGAGATGAGCGCTTATACCCAAGGTTTGATGGATCTTGGCGCTACGCTATGCGTCAGGGGCCAGCCCGATTGCGCGCGTTGTCCGTTTCAGGACGATTGCGTCGCGCGCCTGAGCGGCCGGCAGCGGGTCTTGCCGCAGGCAAGGCCGAAAAAGACCGTGCCGACGCGCCAGACGCTGATGCTGATATTGCGCCACGCGGATCAGGTGTTGCTCGAAAAACGGCCGCCGTCCGGTATCTGGGGCGGTTTATGGAGTTTGCCGCAGGCGGCGGATGAGGCTTCGTTGGCGGTCTATGCGCAGCGCTTCGGCGCGGCCGCGCCGTTCGCGAAAATGAGCATGCTGACGCATGTGTTTACCCATTTCAAGCTGGAGATCGAACCCCGGCTGGCGGATCTCGATCACGCCGTGGCTCACCTGGCCGACGGCGACGACTATGCCTGGGTTGCGTTGGCGAAGCTGGAGGATTATGGCTTGCCGGCGCCGGTGCGGCGTTTGCTGGACGGGCTCAGCGGCACCTTGCTGTAGGGCTGGGCCATTGCCGTTAGGCGCGTTAGGCACGTTAGGCACGTTAGGCGGCGGGGTCCTTGCCGCCAGCAGCAAGCGCACAAGGGCCGCACACCGGTGTTGCGGCGCTTACAGCATGCCGTGTTGCAGCATGTAATGATGCACGATATCGAGCCGGGCGGCCGCGTCCTCGATTTCCATCAGTTTTTGCCTGGCCCGCACGGGAATCGGCAGAATTTCACCCAGCCGGTTGCTGACCCAGGCCGGATCGATCAAATCGAACGGCTCCAGAAACGGCCGATGCTCGGGATCGCGATCTGCGAAAGTATTAATGATGCGCTCAAGAACTTCGGCGCAAGTGCCCAGTTGCACCAGATGTTCGCGATCCGCCACCGGATTGTCGGCCGCAATCAGCGTGGCATGGCCGCGCAGCAGGCCATCGTGTTGCGTATGCCATTCGGCAAGCCGAAAGCGTTGCACGCCGCGCACGCGGATCAGCATCAAGCCAACTTGCTCAACTTCGCAGCTCAGGATTTCCGCCAGGCAGCCGACTGTTTCAGGGGTGGCGGCCGCACCCGGCTGCGCGACTTCGGTTCCGCTATGGAGCAGGCAGACGCCGAATGGGGCTCCGTCGCGCAGACAGGCACGCACCATGTCGATATAACGCGCTTCGAAGATTTTCAGCGGCAACAGGCCGCCCGGAAACAACACCGTTCCCAAGGGAAACAAAGGCAAATCGGCGAGGAGTTCGGACATGTTGGCGTCCCTCGTTAGGTGGCCTGGCGGCACAGGCAGTGGTTCGACCAGCGGTTCAGCTCGGCTTCGGGCTCGGCTCAGGCTAAAGCCATAACTTTAACCCCGATTTCGGCCGTGGTTTTAGCCCGGGTTTTAACCCGAGTTTTAACCATTAGCCGGCGGCTGGCGGCTGCCGTCTTCAGCCAGGATCATTTCCCGGTGCCGCACCAGCACGTCGGCCTCGGCGGCAAACAAGGTTCCCAGGGCCTGGGCAATATAGACCGAACGGTGTTGTCCGCCGGTACAGCCGATCGCCACCGTCAAATAACTGCGGTTGTCATCGCGAAAGCGCGGCAGCCATTTATGCAGGTAAGTGGAGATATCGTCGATCATCTCACGGACCTCGGGCAGTGCCGACAAAAAGTCGATCACCGGCTGGTCCAGCCCGGTCAGCGGGCGTAGCGCATGGTCGTAATAAGGGTTGGGCAAGGTCCGCACGTCAAACACCAAGTCCGCGTCCAACGGCACGCCGCGCTTGAAGCCAAACGATTCGAACATCAGGGTGAGGCCGCTGTGCTCGTGTTCGATGAATTTTTTGACCCAGGCGCGCAAGGTATTGGCGCGCAGGTTGCTGGTGTCGATCTGGTGACCGAATTCGGCCAGGCTCGAAACCAGTTCGCGCTCGTGCTCGATGGCGTCAGCCAGCGAGGCCAGGCCGGTCGCGCTGGACAGCGGATGGCGGCGGCGGGTTTCGGAAAAACGCTGGATCAGGGCTTGCGTGCTGGACGTCAGAAACAGGGTGTGCACGTCGTAGCGGGTTTTCAGGCCCGCGATGACTTTCGGCAAGTCGGGCAGGGAACTGCCCGAGCGCGCGTCGATCGCGACCGCCAGCTTGTCATAGCCGTCGCTGCTGAGGAAATCGGCCAAGCCGGGCAAAAACTTCGGCGGCAGGTTGTCGACACAGTAGTAGCCGACATCTTCCAATGCGTTCAATGCGACTGACTTGCCCGAGCCTGAAATGCCCGTAATCAAAATAATGCGCATGGACCCTTTGCGATAATGACTTTTGTCGATTTTAACGCCGGCATGAATCAATAAGATGTCAGCCGGGGTCAAAATTTGGGCACTAAATCATCTTTCCGGGAAACTGGCTTTCCGGATCTTGCATAGCCAGCCGTTGGCGGTCCATGAAATCGCGCAAGGTGTCGATCCCGCGTAATTGCAAGATCGTATTGCGTACCGCGGCTTCAACCAATACCGCCAAATTTCGACCGGCGGCCACTTGCAGTGTGACCTTGCTGATGGGCAGGCCGAGCACATCCACCGTTTGCGATTCGAGCGGCAGGCGCTGGAATTCGCCATCCGGCCGTTTGACCAGTTGCACGATCAGCTTGAGTTTCATTTTGCGCCGTACCGCGGTTTCACCAAAAATGGTCTTGATGTCGAGCAGGCCCAAGCCGCGGACTTCCAATAGATTTTGCAGCAGGGGCGGACAACGGCCTTCGATAAAATCCGGCCCGAGGCGCACGATATCGACCGCGTCGTCAGCCACCAGGCCGTGGCCCCGGCTGATCAATTCGAGGCCCAGTTCGCTTTTACCCAGTCCGGAATCGCCCGTCAGCAATACGCCCATGCCGAGAATGTCGAGAAACACGCCATGCATGGTCGAGCGCGGCGCCAGAATGCGCGACATGTAAAGCCGCAGGCTGTCGATCACCGCGGCCGACGACATCGGGGTAGTAAACAGCGGCGTGGAGGAGCGGGTGCAACGCAACACCAGGTCGGCCGGCGCATCGACGCCGCCGGCGACGACCAGAAACGGCGGTTCAAGCGCCATCAACTCGGCCATATTGCGCTTGCGGTCCTCGTCGGACTGGCGCTGGTAATAATCGAGCTCGGCGTCGCCCAGAACCTGGATCCGGTTGGGGTGGATCAAGTTCAAATGGCCCACCAGATCGGCTGATGAGGTGGCATTGGAGACGGTTTCCGAGGAAAAGCCGCGTTCCCAGCCCTCATGTCCGGTCAACCAGGACAGTTTGAGCGCTGACGCGTTGTCGTCGAAAATGCTCTGCGCGTTGATGCTCGATGTATCCATCAGACCGTCACTCCTTTACTACGCTGAATTACGCTGAAAAAGGCGTTGCGTGAGTTGGTGCCAGGGGGCGCAACCGGGTTCCGCAAGGCGCTTGGCCTCAGGGCTGCCGGCGATGGCTAGGGCTGCCATTGCGTCAGGAAGGCATGGACCGATTCGGCGTCGGGCTCGGTCGCCAGGCGTTCGCGGGTTTCGCGATCGGACAGCAATTGAGCGATTTCCGAGAGAATTTCCAGGTGCTGCTGGGTGGCTTGTTCCGGCACCAGCAGGAAGATCAGCAGACCGACCGGCTGCCCATCGGGCGATTCGAATGGAATCGGCTCGGCCAGCCTGACAAACGCGGCGAGGGGATGCTTCAGGCCTTTGATGCGTCCATGAGGAATGGCAACACCTTCACCCAAGCCGGTCGAACCGAGCCGTTCGCGGGCAAACAGGTTGTCCGTGACGACGCTGCGAGCGATCCCATTGTTGTTTTCAAAAATGAGGCCGGCTTGCTCAAAAACGCGCTTTTTGCTGGTGACCGATAGCCCGAGTAAAACTTTGTCGAGTGGGAGAAGTTTTGCTAAACGATTCATGTTGACACGCCAAAGCGTGTGAGTCCCGGTTTTTAAGTACACGGCAAAACGGCCGGAATCAACCGGGGCGGGCGCGAAGGCGGGGGCAAAGCCGGCCGCTGGAGGCGCCCGAGCCGGTTTCGGCTCGCTTGCTGCTATTTTTAAACGGCGCCGGTAACGCGTTTTCCGCACCGGCTACGAAATAAACTGAACTTCATTATAGAACAGCGCAACGGGCCATGGTGGTCCGCTCGCGTTCCGTTGCCTGTTTTGTGGAGAACAGGCATACGGTATCGCTGCAACTCAAATAAAAAGCCGCCGGTCCGCGGCGCGGACGGACGGCTTTTTATCGATGGGACTGCTTACGGTTGGGCTTCTCCGACCACCGGTTCCGGGTGGTATTTGATCGCTTCGTGAGCGTGTCCTTGCAGCTTGTCCTTGTAACGGATGACCTGGCGGTCCAGCTTGTCGATCAACAGATCGATGGCCGCGTAAAGGTCGCTATCGGCACTTTCAACGAAGATCTCCTTGCCCTTCAGATGTAGCGTGATTTCAGCTTTCTGGCGCTTGTCCTTTTCCTTTTGGTTGTCGACTGCCAGCAGCACAGTGCCATCAATGACCTGGTCGAAATGGCGTATCACCCGTTCCAGCTTGGTGATTACATATTCTCGCAACGCAGGCGTAACCTCGAGATGATGTCCACTGATCTTCAGATTCATAGCTGCTCTCCGTACTCAAGGCCGCAACAACACCCAAGCATGAGCCGAGTGGGTCGAGAGGGGCACGCGGATCAGTGCACACGCTGTTGGGCGGGATGATCCGTGAGTCCGGGTCGGCCGGCTCATGATCGCGAAGTACGTCGCGGCCGGTTATCGCCCGAA
>JAMFSV010000151.1 GCA_026225455.1 Burkholderiales bacterium
CTGGTGCTGTACGGCTATGGCGATGCTTATGCGCAAAGCCATGTGGCGTTCTATATGGCGATCACGGTGGTGGGCTGTATTTTTTGCCTGATGCATTTGCGCCCCGCGGCCCTGCTGCTGACCATCGTGGTGTTGATTCCTTTCACCGTGTTTTTTGCGACACGCGGGGTGCTGGTATTGACCGCGATGGCCGCAAACGTTTTTCTGGTCTCGTTGGCGCTGATTTTTATCTTGTTTATTTATTATCGCGATTTTTCCAACTTGATCGAATCGAAAAAGGCCTTGCAAGCCAAGCAGCTTGAAACCCAACTATTGAGCGACGAAAATCGCCGTCTGGCCAATCTCGATAGCTTGACCAACTTGCCGAACCGTCGCCGTTTTTTTCATGAACTGGATGCGGTGCTGGCGCGCGCACTGATCGGGCAACGGCGTTTTGTGGTGGCGGTGCTCGACCTGGACGGCTTTAAACCGGTCAACGACGCTTATGGTCATGCATTGGGCGACCAGGTACTGATAGAAGTCGGGCGGCGTTTGCGGCAGCGCTGCGGCGACGGTGCCTTTGTGGCCCGTCTGGGCGGCGACGAATTTGGTCTGGTGGTCGATCGTGAAATGGGGCAGACCGAAGTGCTGGAATTCGGCAACAATCTCTGTGCCTTGCTGCAACTCCCGTTTGTGATGTCCGAGGTCACCGCCCAGTTATCGGGATCGATCGGTTTCGCGCAATTTCCGGAAGCGGCCCAGACCGCCGAGATGTTATTCGAGCGCGCCGATTATGCGCTGTATTATGCCAAGCAATACTGCCGCGGTTTTCCGACGATTTTCTCCAGCGAGCATGAAACGGCGATCCGCGAATCGGGCCGGATCGAGCAAACGCTGCGGCATGCCGATCTGGTGCGCGAGTTGTCGCTGGCCTTTCAACCCATCGTCGACCTGGTCAGTCAACGCACGGTCGGCTTTGAAGCGCTGGCGCGCTGGCATAGCCCAAGCCTGGGCCAGATCCCGCCGGTGGTATTTATCAAACTGGCCGAACGCTCCGAACTGATGCAACGTCTCACCGAAGTCCTGTTGCATAAGACGCTTGAAGCGGCACGGCATTGGCCGCCCGAACTGTCGGTGTCATTCAATCTTTCAGCGCGCGACATCGCCACGCCCGGCGCCATCGCGCGCATTCGCGATATCGTGACTTATAGCGGGATTGCACCGGGTCGTATCGAATTTGAAATCACCGAAACCGCGGTGATGCGCGATTTCGACCAGGCGCAGGCGGTGCTGCACGGCTTGAAGGATTTCGGCGTACGGCTGGCCCTGGACGACTTCGGCACGGGATACTCCAGCCTCAGTTATGTGCGCCGCTTGCCGTTGGACAAAATCAAAATCGATCGCAGTTTTATTGCCGAACTCGAAACGGACGCCACCTGCGCCAGCATCGTCAAATCGATGATCGACCTGTGCCGTAACCTTAAACTGAGTTGCGTGGTTGAGGGTACCGAGACGGCCGCTCAACTTGAAATCCTTTATCTGCTGGGCTGCACCATGGCGCAGGGCTATTTTTTCGCGCAACCGATGCCGGCGGACGAAATCCCGGCCTATCTCAGGCGTGTCGGCGGGGCGGCATGACGGCTTAACCGTGGGGCAGGGCAGCGAGCTGCGTTAGAATCAAGCGGACTCATCCCGACCCCCTGTTATTCATTTGACCATCATGTTGCGCGAATCGACTATCCACAGTTACGAAGAGCGGGCCTTCAATGCCTGGCCCGCATTGCAAACCGTCAGCGCCGGCGGCTGGCTGCTGCGTTTTGCGCAAGGCCATACGCGCCGTGCCAATTCAGTCAATGCCGCCGCCGCAGCGCCCGCGCTCGACGGGATCGTCGACTTTGCCACCGGTCTCTATGGCCGACAGGGCTTACCTCTGGTGTTCAGGGTCACGCCGCTGGTGCCGGACGCATTTGATGCCGAGCTGGAACGGCAAGATTTTGCTTTGCATAATCCATCGCTGGTGATGACTTGCCGGTTGGACCCGTCTTTGACGGGGGATCCGGCTGTCAGTTTGAATCATGGTCCGGACGCCGAATGGCTGCATGGCGTGGCCCAGGCAGGGCAGTTAAGCGCCAGCTCCAGCGACGTACAACACGCCATGCTGGCCTCGCTGCGGGTGCCGGCGGCGTTTGCCACCTTGGTCGAAGACGGTATGCCGCTGGCCTACGGCATGGCGGTGTATGAGCGTGGTGCGGTGGGTTTGTTCAGCATCGTGACGCTACCCCATGCCCGGCGGCGCGGCGCCTCGCGGCGCTTGTGCCGCAGCTTGCTGGCCTGGGGCCGGCAGAACGGTGCGCACGCCGCTTATTTGCAGGTGGAGGCAGCCAATCACGCGGCGCTGGTACTCTACCAGCAGATGGGATTTACCCTGCATTATCGTTACCACTACCGGGTGCGCGCTTGAGTTCGGCGCGCGACGCCGGCGCGGCTGATAAGGGTGCCCGACCCGCCACCGAATCCGGCAGCGAACCATACACCGTAGGGCTGCAACCCAGCGGCCTGCATTTTGCCGCCGCGGCCGAAACCACCGTGCTGGCGGCGGCGAGCGAAGCGCGGATTGCCTTGCCCAGGTCATGCCGCAACGGCACTTGCCGCACCTGCATGTGCCGTTTGCTCAGCGGCACCATTGCCTATCGCATCGAATGGCCCGGTTTGAGTGCCGAGGAAAAAGCCGAAGGGTGGATCTTGCCCTGTGTCGCTTATGCGCAATCCGATCTGGTGCTTGAAGTTGAACCCCTGGCAGCGCCCGTGCCGCGAGGGGCCTAAGCGCCCAGTTCCAGATCGTCGTAACGGCGGTACTTGTAAAACAGCAGCGAGACCAGCCAGCTCAAAGCAAACAGGCCGATGATCAGATAACCCAGTACGCCGAAATTGTCGTTCAGCGTACCCATTCGATCCCAGAACGCGCCGCTCAAATGCAGTTGGTCGCCGATCAAGCCCAGCACCTCGATGGCGCCTACCAGTATCGCCACAATGACCGATACCAAGGTGATGGTCAGGTTGTAATAGAGCTTGCGTATCGGCTTGATAAACGCCCAGCCATAAGCGCCCAGCATCAAGATGCTGTCGGTGGTGTCGATCAGCGTCATGCCGGCGGTAAACAAGGCCGGGAAAATCAGAATGCTCCAGATCGGCAGGCCTTTGGTGGCTTGCGCCGCCGAAATGCCGAGCAGGCCGATTTCGGTGGCGGTATCGAAACCCAATCCGAACAGCACGCCCAGCGGATACATATGCCAGCTTCGGGTGATCAGGCGAAACACCGGCCGCAGTATGCGCGACAACAGGCCGCGGTTCGCCAGCAAGGTATTCAGGTCTTCGTCGACATAGGGCTGGCCGCGGCGCACTCGCTGAAAGACCTGGAACACCGAACGCAGCACGATCAAGTTGATCAAGGCAATCGCAAACAGGAACAAGGCGGAGATCACGGTGCCGATGATCCCGCCGACATCCTTCAGCAGATCCATTTGTTTGAAGGCGAGTGTGGCGCCGGCAATTGCCGCGCAGGCCAGAAAGACAATGGTCGAATGCCCGAGAGAAAACATGAAACCGACGGCGACCGGCCGCCGGCCTTCCTGCATCAGCTTGCGCGTCACATTGTCGATGGCGGCAATATGATCCGCATCGACGGCATGGCGCAAACCGAAACTGTAGGCCAGAAATGCCGTGCCCAGTAACAGCGGATAGTGGCGGAAGGCGATCAGAGACCAGCCCCAGGCGCCGAGATTGAACAGCAGCACCAGCGCAAAGATGCCGGCGATCCGGCCTTTGAGGGACGGCGGTATGAGTTTGATCCAGGCTGGGATGGAAGCTGGCATAGTGTCTCCGGCAAGAGAGGCGCTTGGTTTTGGGGGGGATGGCACAGGGCCTGCTGGCGCTACCTTAGCGTAGACCGGCAAAATTGGCGAGTCGATTTTCGGCCGGCGATCGCGATAAATGATCCCGGTAAATCAAGTCGTTGGTCGGTTTGGCGGTTCCGCTAGCGCAAGGACGACGCTTGGCGACGCACTGGGCCGAGGGGCAAGGCTGGGCGCCAAGTCGTGGAAGAACGGCAGCAGCCGAGCGGCCACTTGAAGCGCTTGCTCCAAATGACACAGATGCCCCGCATCGGGCAAGAAATGAAACGGCACGCCGGGGAGAAGCGCTTGCAGTTGGCGGCCGATCGCGGGCGATGCGATGCGGTCCTGTTCACCCCACAGGGCCAGCATCGGTGTCGACAAATGCGGCAAGCGCCGTCTCAGCAGAAAGCGTTGCAGTAACTCGGGGTCGCCCGCGATCCTGCTTTGGAATGCGGCAAACGCGGCGTTGGCTTGGCGCACGCCGTCGCGTGACAAGGCGGCGAAGCGCGCCTCGACCAGCGCGTCGGTGACGGCGGCGGGGTTGTGACATTGCAGCAGCAGTGCGCGCCGGATACCGTCGCGGGTCCAGGCTGCATCGGGTAACGCTTGTGCCCCTGGGGGCGGCCCGATTTCCATGGCGGCGGCGAGTGTCAGACTGGCGATCAGCGCCAGGCCTCGAATCCGTGCGGGATCGTCGAGCGCGAGTTTTGCCGCCAGGTAAGCGCCCATCGAATTGCCCAGCACCAGCACCGAGTCCAGCCCCAAGGCGTCGAGAAAGGCGCGATTGTGGTCGACCATGCTTTGATGGCCTTGTCGCGGCCATGCGTGAGCTTGGGTTTCGGTATAACCGTGCCCCAACTGGTCGGGCGCAAAGACGCGATAGCCGGCGGCACTCAGCAAAGGGATCAGGCGGTGCCATTCGGTTTCGGCTGAAACGCCAGGCCCGCGCCCATGCAACAGCAAGACCGCCGGACCGTCGGCCCCCTTGGGCGCGGCCTGCAGATAATGGGTGCGCACCGCGCCGGCGCGCACCCAGGCTTCCTCATAGCCGGCCCGCAACATGGTCAAGCCGCGCCGGGGCTGAGTTCACGCGTAGCCCAGTCGCGCCTGGCCATTTGCAGGGCGATAAAACACAGGGCGCCAATTACCAGTGCGCCAATCATAAACAGGAATCCGCCGGTAAATGAGGCCGTCTCGTTGACGATATAACCGACCACGATAGGCGCAAAAAAACCACCGATCTGTCCGCCGCAATTGACGAAACCCGAGAATGCGCCGCGTGCCGATTGCGGTGTCAGGTCGAGCACCAAAGACCAGACCGGGCCAAAACCGCCGTACAGGAACATCGCCGCCGCCGACAAACCGATGATGCTTTGCTCCGGCGTCGAGACGTTATAGGTGACATACAGACTGACGCCGGCCAATAAATAGAGCGTGGCCACCATCAGGCAGCGATAACGATAAAACACCTTGCTGCCCAGCAAACCGAAGATGATCAGCCCGCAGGTACCGGCGATATAAGGGATCGACGAGGCATAACCGAGGTTTTTCAGTTCGATATGACGCGCCATCGACAGATAACTCGGCATCCAGCCCAGAAAGCCCCAGAACGCCACATTAAACGCCATATAAGCGAAGAAGATCAGCCAGGACACCGGCCGTTTGATTACCCCGCCCAGATTGGTCGCGCTCTCGGCTTGCGCGGTGTTGGCCGCCCGCGCAAAATCGGCTTCCACGGTGGCGTGCGCGCGCGATTGATTGGGCGATGTCTTGGGAATCACGCGCCAGATAAACAAGGCCATCAGCAGACCGGGAATGGTGAACCAGAAGAACATGCCTTGCCAGCCCACCCGTCCGAGGAACCACACCGCAATCGGCGCCACAAAAGCTGGCCCGAGCGCCAGGGCGGACAGGTAGGCGCCGTTGGCCGCGGAGCGTTGTTCCGCCGGAAAATAATCGCCGATAAATTTGAAGCTGGGTCCGTTGGACAGCCCTTCCGCCATGCCGAACAGCACCCGGACTATGATGAGCGCGACCAGGGATGCGGCCAAGCCGGTCAAACCGGTGAAGGCGCTCCAGAGAATCGGGCTGACGATCAGCACCCGTTTGGCGCCGAAACGATCCGCCAGGTAACCGCCGGGGATTTGCGCAATCGCATAACCGAAAGTGAAGGCCGCCAGAACAAAGCCGAACAAATTAGGTTTGAGCGAGAGCTCTTTCATCATGGTGGGCGCGGCAATCGAGAGATTGATACGGTCCAGGTAATTGACAAACTGCAACAACCAGACCATCAGCAGTACTTTGTACTTGTCGCGCAATTTTTTGTCTCCCAAGAGATAGGCTGGCGCTGGATTCCTGCGAGCGCCCGAGTTGTCCCGGAATAATGCCTTAAATTCGGCCGAGGTCCGATAAGTGTTAAACCTTGTGCATAAGTGGAAATGCCGTTGCCCGGGCGGGTGCCCTGTGCCGCAATTTTTTCTCGAACGAATGTGCGGAGCTGAGTGCTAGGGGTTAACTATTAGCTGCGGCGAGCAAAAAAATCATGTTGTGTGGGTGGCGCCACCGCCAGCCGGGAAATCGGCCGTTCCGGGCGCGGTTTTGAGCTTCTTTATGTTGCATCGCAAAACATAAATCGATTGACTCTGATCCGGCAATAGTCCGAGAATCCGTAAGCGCAAACGTTTGCGTGCGTTCAAATACAGTCAAATATGACGTTCCGAGGAGACAGCACCATGAGCTTCACCAATCGCCGTCGTGTGCTTGCGGCCACCCTGATGGTCGCGGCCAGCGCCGCAATTCCGTTTGCCGCAGCTCAAGCGCAGACAGTGGCCAAACCCAAAGTTGCACTGGTCATGAAGTCGCTGGCCAATGAGTTTTTCCTGACCATGGAAAACGGCGCCAAGGACTACCAAAAACAGAATCCGGCGCAATTCGACCTGGTGACCAACGGGATCAAGGATGAAACCGATACCGTCAATCAGATCCGCATCGTCGAGCAGATGATTGTGTCGAAAGTCGATGCCATCGTGCTGGCGCCAGCCGATTCGAAGGCCCTGGTACCGGTGGTGAAAAAAGCCATCGATGCCGGCATTATCGTGATCAACATCGACAACCAGCTTGA
>JAMFSV010000152.1 GCA_026225455.1 Burkholderiales bacterium
ATATTTGGTGATGATGGTCTTGTGGGAACGCGACGATCTGAGTGTGTCTGAAATCGGGGGGCGCTTATTTCTCGACTCCGCCACACTCACGCCGTTGCTTAAGCGTATGGAAGTCTCGGGCCTGAGTCAACGGGTGCGGGCCAGTACCGATGAGCGGCAGGTTATTGTGACCTTGACGCCGGCGGGGCGCGCTTTAAAGCAAAAAGCCGCGACGCTTCCGGAATCCCTGTTTTGTATCATGCAATGCGAACCATCCATGCTGATGGCAATCAAACAGCAGTTGGAAACGCTGCGCGACAATATGAATGCGGCAGTCTGAATCTTGGCCTTCGAAGCTTGGACAGGTCAAAATGTAGTGCGCGATTTAATCGTGCAATATTTGTAAGGTGGGAGGTCGGCACCGAGCCGATAACCGCTGACGTTAACTTAAACGTGTCTTTTCAGGAGTTACACCATGTCGATCGAAAAAGTACTGTATACCGCCCATGCAACCGCAACTGGCGGCCGCGACGGCCGCGCCACCTCGTCCGATAACGTGCTGGACGTGTCGTTGGCCACGCCGCGCGAATTGGGCGGCGCCGGCGGCCATGGCACCAACCCGGAGCAATTGTTCGCGGCCGGCTATTCCGCCTGTTTTCTGGGCGCGATGAAATATGTTGCGGGCCAGGACAAGATTGCTTTGCCGGCCGACGTATCGGTCAACGGCAATGTGGGTATCGGCCAGATCCCGACCGGTTTCGGTATTCAAGTCGAACTGAAGATTTCGCTGCCGGGCCTGGCACGCGATGCGGCTGAAGCACTGGTGGCCAAGGCGCATATCGTTTGCCCGTACTCGAATGCAACGCGCGGCAACATCGATGTGACCTTGACCGTGCTTTAAGCGTCAATCCCGGCCATGGCTCGCCCCTCGGCGAGCCGGTTGAGTTGGTCGAGTTGGTTCCAAGAGCCCGTCGCGACAACATGTCGCGCGGGTTTTTTTACGGCTGGCCGAGCTGAATTGCCGGCGCTTGCGGTATCTGCGCCGGGGGCAGGATTTGATGCAACTCGGTCAGCGAGAGCAAGTTGGTGAAGAGCCGCGTCAGGCTGCCGCTGGCAAAACGCGGCACGGCTTCAGGCGCGAGCCAGCGGTAGGCGTCCATCTCCGGGATGATGCGGCCGTCGCGCGGATGAGCGAAGAGAGAAGTGCAGGTGCAATGCGCGATATCGGCCTGGGCGCGCGTCAGCCTGACGCCGAACAAATACAGATCTTTGTCTCGCCGGTAGCTGAATAAGCCGAGGTCCAGCAGCCGCTCGGGGGCGACCACCAGGCCGGTTTCCTCGCGGGTCTCGCGCAATGCCGTAGCCATCCGTTCCTCATCCGGATCGGGCTGGCCTTTGGGAATATCCCAATGATGGGTTTCCGTGGCGTGACACAGCAAGATTTCACCATCCTCATTGAGGATCACCAAGCCGCATGAGGTGACTTTACTCATTGGTGCGACATGCTTGCATGCTGCCGTGGACGGTGCGGCAAAGCGGTATGGAGGTGGGGCGCAGTTTAATCATGATCCATCGTCTTGCCGCGCAATTGCCGTGCGCGTACGTCTTTGATATGGCTTTGCCGCGCTTCGGTCCATTCGTAGAAGCCGGCACCCGAACGTAATCCGGTACGGCCGGCCGCGACTTGGGCCCGTAATAACTCCAGGCAGGATTGATCGTTCGCCAATTCGGGCATCAAATGTTCGGCGATCGACAGCATGGTATCGAGCCCACCCAGGTCGGCGACCTCAAACGGGCCCATTAAGCCATAGCGCCTGCCCAGCGATGCTTTCATCACCGTATCGACGACTTCCGCGCTGGCCGCGCCCGATTGGACGATGGCCAAGGCTTCGCGCAATACGGCGAACTGCAGGCGGTTGCCGATAAATCCGGGGATCGCTTTTTCCAGCACCACCGGCGTGGCGTGGATCGAACTCAGCAAAGCGGCGACCCGCTGCGGCAAGTCTTTGGCGGTGGCCGAGCCGGGCACGATTTCAACCAGCGGTATGGTATGCGGCGCATTCCAGAAATGCGTAATCAGGAAGCGCTCGGGATGCAGCATATGCGGCGCGAGCGCATCGGGTGGAAAACCGCTGGTGTTACTGCCGATGATTGCGTCAGCCGCGAGCAGGGCTTCGAGGTCGCGATATACGGCGTGTTTCAGTGCCAGATTTTCCGGTACGGCTTCGATCACCACTTGAGCGTTTGCAACCTCGCTTAGCACGGCCGTCGCGTGCAATCGGTCCAACGCCTCTTGGCGCGTTGCCGTGTCGATCTGGCCGGCCGCAATCAATTCGTCGAGGATGGTGCCGGCAATCGCCGCCACATTGGCGACCCGCCCGGCGTCAATGTCGAAGAGTACAGTGGGGTAGCCGTGCTGGGCAAAACGGGTCGCGATACCGACCCCTAATAATCCTGCGCCTATTACGGCAATGCGGGTTGGGTGCATGCGGGTTTCCGGTCAGGCGGGGCGGCAGCTTACTCTCACGACACCGATGATACTCTGGCCCCGATTTTGCCGCGTTCAGGAAGGTTGTTTCAGGCCGGAACGTGCCGGCCGGGTGTGCGTGGCCAGAGCCCTTAGTGCCTGACTAACGCCAGCATGGCGCCAAAACCGACAAAGATGCCGCCCGTCAGGCGATTGAAAATTTTGGCTACATTCTGGCTGCGCAACTGTTCGCCGATGCGCGAACCGAAGGCCGCATAGATGAAGTACCAGCTCACCTCGATGACGACGAAGGTGGCGATCAGGATCGCAAACTGAGGCAGTTTGGGGGTGCTGGCGCTGATGAATTGAGGCAGGAAGGCGATCGCAAAAAGCAGCGCTTTGGGGTTGCTGCTGGCGACCAGAAAGCCGTGACGAAACAGCGCCAGCGGACTCCGGCCGATTTTAACCGGTGCCGGCGCTGAGCCGTCGGCGGGCACAGCCACCGGGGCCCGCCAGCTTTTGATGCCCAGATAGACCAGGTAGACCGCGCCGGCTACGCGCAACACGTTGAACAACGCCGGCCAAGCGGTGAGGAATACCCCCAGACCGGCAGCCGAGATGCTTTGCATGATCAGCAGCGCAGTGAGGCATCCGGCCATGGTGGCGATTGAGCTGCGCAGGGTGAAACGCGCGCTGTGAGTCATGATCAACAGCATGTTCGGCCCTGGAATGGCTGAAATAACAAAGACGGTCGCCACGTACATCCACCAAACATGCTGGTTCATTGTTCCAACTCCAGGTAAACAAGGGTCGAATCGGCGCTGACCAAGGCCAGCGCCGCAAATCAGGCGGTTTTGCCGGCCAGGGCCTGGTTCAGCAATTCGGCCACTACGCCGTTAATGCCGTCAGGATGCTCGGCGGCACGGGCCTTCAGTTGTTCTACCAGAGTTGTGTTGAGCTTGCATGCAAACGGCACCAGGCCGAGCTGCTGGTCCAGACGCCGTTGTTCGCGGCGATCGACGGGCGGGGTATTGTCCGCGGGTCCGCGTTTGGCGGAGGCCAATTTCAGGCTGTTGGACAGTTTCATGGCTTTGTTTTTTTCGAGATCAGTCTTTTTCACACGCGTATCCGGTATTGGTTCAATGCGCCATTGTACGCACCTGACACGGGCTAGGCGACTCCGATGCGCTATCGGATGCCCAAAACCCTATGCGCCGCATTGCGTAACCCAACCCTGAGCCAACCCTGAGCCAACCCTGAGCCAACCCTGAGCCAACCCTGAGGCCGCCGCCGCGGTTTGTGTTCTTGTCCGTAAGATTAAACGCGGGCATGTCGATGCTGCCGCGGAATCTGGAATCGCAGGCGTGGCCGATGGGCTCGGAGGACTATCCATTCACCCTGGCATGTCGAACGGAGTCATGTTGACGGAGGTGCAGAGCCCGGAATCAAAGGCGTAGCGGATTAGCTCGGAGTCATGTCCCACGCCGAGTTTGTTGAACGCACTTTTTTTCTGACCGCTGACCGTTTTGATGCTGCGCTTGAGCTGCTCGGCAATCTCGGTCACGCTCAGGCCTTCGGCATACAGGCGCAATACCTCGATTTCACGTTTGGACAACGGCGCCGCGCCGAGTTGCCCGCGCAAACTCTCCGCATTCCTGAGTGCCGCCTCGATGATCGGCGACAGATAGGATTTGCCGCGGGCAACGGCTAGTGCGGCAGTCGAGATCAGGGTGGCCGGGTCGCGTTTGCTGACGATGCCGAGAATGCGCAGACGCTGGATCGCCCGTAGTACGGCCGGATTGTCGATCAGGGTCAGCACCATGACCGGCAATTGCGGATAATGGCGGCGAATGTAACTCAGCATTTGCAGCCCGTCGCCATAATGGGCGTCAGGCATCGAATAGTCGGTGATCAGGATATCGCAAGGGTGTCGCTTGAGCTGGGCGACGATGCCGGAGGCGTTTCCCGCGAAACGGATGTTGCCGGCGATACCGCTGTGCTCCAGCATGGTACTGACACCGGCCAGCAGCAATGGGTGGTCGTCCGCCAGCAAAATGCTGAGCCCGGCGGGAGGTATTTCCTCCTGGTCGGCACGCACGGACCATCCGGAGTCGGTCACACGGCCGCCCGGGACAGGGCCGCCCGGGACAGGGCCACCCAGGACTGGGCTGGCCGCGCCAATGCCGGCTGCATTTGGCGTAACGGTGTCGGGCGGTAGAGTCCGAGAGTGCATAAAGGTTGTGCGTAAGGATAGGTGGGTCGGGTGACCTGCGGCGTTATCTCAGGGATGTGCTCGCAGTCGGACGACAGCAGTTACCACACCTTAACGCGGACAGGTTTGTCTCGCGCTCAATTAGCGGATTATTCCGATATTCGGCAATCCTAAGACCAAAAAAAACCGGCCGGGGCGGGTCGCCAGCGGCCGGTATCGAGCGGGCTAAAGTCCTGCTTAAACGGTCAGCCCCTCGGTTTCGTCGGCGCCGATCTGCAGATTCATGCATTGGATCGCCGCGCCCGATGCGCCCTTGCCCAGATTGTCCAAGCGAGCCAGCGTGACAATTCGCTCATGGTTACCGAAGACGAAGAGATCGACACGATTGGTATCGTTGCAAGCTTGAACATCAAAGAAGCCGTGATCCAGATTTTCCGCTGCCGCGAACGGAGCCACCTGCACAAAAGCCTCGTTTTTGTAATACTCGGCGAGGCACGCGTGAAATGCCTCGGGGCTCGGTGTGCCGGGCAGATGTTGCGGATGGAAGTAGGTCGTGACTGCCAGGCCTTTATAAAAATTGGCGACGATCGGCGTAAACACCGGCGGCGCGCTGAGCCCGGCCCGCACCGCCATTTCCGGCAAGTGCTTGTGGTTCAGTTCGAGGGCGTAGGGGCGCGGACTGGCCAGGCGGGGGTCGGCGCCGGCTTCATAGTCGGCGATCATTTTTTTTCCGCCGCCGCTATAGCCGGTAATCGAATAACTGCTGAGCGCTGTGTCTGACGGAACCAAACCTGCGGCCACCAAAGGTGCGACCGCCAGAATAAAGGCTGAAGCATGACAGCCGGGCACGGCAATCCGTTTGGCGCTGCGCAGCCGCTCGCGCTGCGCCGGGCTTAATTCCGGCAGGCCGTAGGCCCAATCGTCGACGGTACGAAATGCTGTGCTGGCGTCGATCACGCAGGTATGCGGGTTATCGACCAGCGACACGGATTCGCGCGATGCGGTATCGGGCAGGCACAGGAAGGTGACGTCCGAGGCATTGATCAAGGCACGGCGGGTCGCGACGTCTTTGCGCTTGGATTCTTCGATACGCAGGATTTCGATGTCTTTGCGGGCGGCCAGATATTCGAAAATCCGCAGCCCGGTGGTGCCTTCTTGGCCGTCTACAAATACTTTGGTCGTCATGTGATGCCTTGATCAGGAAAATAGGCGGCGCAACCATGACTGGTGGTTGCGCCTGCATTCGGGACGGCTATTTTAGGGCCTAAAGCGCTTGGGTGCCATCCCTTGTGGATTTTACGCCAACCCCGGCCTGGCCCGCTCGGCGGGGGCTTGATTGCTTACCGATTCCAGCGTGCCGCCGTTTGTGCGACGCGTGCGCCGAACACTTTGGCCGTTTCCAGGTCGCCGCGCGGCGGTGCTTCTTCGGCCGAGGCGTCGGCCGGCGACTGGGCCAGCAAGCCGGTAAAGCCGCCGACATAATTGAGGTCGTCGCGGGTGGCGGCCTTGGTGTTGGACGGCATCATGCCGGTACCGACCCAAATCATGCTGTGTTGCATGGCCAGCGTCACAAAATAGGCGATCGTGGAGAATTTGTCGCCGTTCATGGTGGCCGAGTTGGTAAAGCCGGCGGCAATCTTGTCTTTCCATTTTTGCCCGAACCAGGGTTTGGAACTGGCATCGGCAAATTTCTTGAAGTCCGCCGAGGGACCGCCCATATAAGTGGGCGCACCGAAAATAATGGCATCGGCGGCCTCCAGGGTCGCCCATGCGTCGTCGTTGATCTCGCCCACTGAAAGCAACGTGGTATCGGCGCCGGCGCTTTTTGCACCCTCCAGCACCGCTTCGGCGAGCCTTTTGGTATGACCATAACCGCTGTGATAAACGATAACGACTTTCGACATGAGGATCTCCACAAGAGTTGAGACATAACCGGCCGAGCGCCGGATCAAGGTATTGCCGGGGTTACATCCTGGTATCTGGTTCAGGACACTAGCTTAACGCTGATATGTGACGATCAGCCGGGCTTCGGCGAGCGTGCTCATGCGAATTTCATGATCGTACATGGGGGCGGGCCGCCCTTGAGATAAATGGGTGTCGGGGCCGCTCAAGGCATAGACCGTGATCAAGTAGCGATGCGCTTTGCCCGGGGGCGGGCAGGGGCCGCCATAACCATCGTCGCCAAAATCGTTGCGCGCTTCAATGGCGCCCAGACGCTTGATCGCGCCCGAGGCGCTGGCGTTGTCGGGCAGGTGATCGAGGGTGGCCGGCAGGTTGGCCACCGCCCAATGCCACCAGCCCGGGCCTGGGGCATCGATGTCGAGCATGGTGATGGCATAGCTTTGGGTTCCGGCGGGCGGGTTGTGCCACCAGAGTTCGGGCGAGTGATTGTCGCCGCTGCAGTTGTCGCCCTTGAACACATGGCTCAGCGGCACTGCCGTGTTGGGCTGCAAATCGGGGCTGTCGACCGAGAAGGCGGTTTGCGCCCCCGCGTCGGTGCTGGCAAGCGCCAAGGCAAAGAACCAGGGTTGCAGCCGGCGCATCGCTGATTTACAAATGGCATTCCATAAGGACGCCCATGAAAGCGGAAAATCTGGCCGCGGCGCCACGAGACCCGTCGCAAGACAGTGGCCCGACGGTGCTGCGAATCGTGAGCGCATAGTGCTCGTCCTCCTCGGCGCTTCGTCTCAGGGTTGAGGGCAACCCGCGACCCGCCAGCGATGCCGGGCGCGGCACGCTGCTGCCGCGGCATCGGGGGCTAACCCGCGCGGCCTGGCCGCAGGGTCTACCCCGGCCGGAGCCGCAGTGTGTCGATTCAAGTCTAGCATGGCCCCCGGCCGGATGGCGCGCTGTCCCACGCTTGCCACATGCCGCCCGGACTTCGCTTGCACAAAGCCAAGCCCTATGCGGCGCGGTATCTGGGGGATATCCGTACCCAGCCGGTCTTGGCGCGGCATTCGCCAAGACCATTTTTAACGCGTTGCGAGGCCGGCCCGCCCCAGCTAAACTCCGGCCACCTGGTTGACTTTGCCGCCTGGCGCCCGAGGCCGGTGGTCCGTCAGCCCGAAGCTGATCAAGAGCGGCACCAGGCATTTGACCTTGAGGTTGACCTTGAGTTTGCAGTTTTTTTAATCCCTTGGCCTTAGCTTGGTTATGGCCCCAGCCCGTAGATGGATTCCGCATGGACATGTTGCCCCTTGAATTGGACGCCCGCGGACCCCGGCGTTATGCGTTGCGCGCGCTGACCGCAGCCATCCTCGGTTATGCGATGGACGGCTTCGACTTGCTGATCCTGGGTTTTATGCTGCCGGCGATTGCACTCGATTTGCACCTGAGCCCGGCGCAAGGCGGCGCGCTGGTGTCCTGGACCCTGGTCGGCGCGGTGCTCGGCGGCATCGGTTGCGGCATCTTGAGCGATCGCTACGGCCGGGTACGGGTGCTGAGCTGGACCATCTTGCTGTTCGCAATCTGCACCGGTTTGTGCGCGGTGGCACGCGGTTACGCCGATTTGCTGGTGTACCGGACCTTGGCCGGGGTGGGACTGGGCGGCGAATTCGGTATCGGTATGGCGTTGGTCGCAGAAGCCTGGCCGGCCGCCTACCGTGCCCGCGCCTCATCCTATGTCGGGCTCGGTTGGCAGGCGGGCGTGCTCGCGGCTGCACTGCTGACGCCGCTATTACTGCCGCTGATCGGCTGGCGCGGCATGTTTGCGGTAGGGCTGTTGCCGGCTCTGGTGTCGTTTGGGTTTCGCCGCCGCCTGGCCGAACCCGATTTGTTTATCCAGCATGCGCGCACCGCGCGCGACCCAAGCGCGCCTACAGCACAGATCAAACCCTCGTCGGCATTGCGCTTGTTGCTGGCCGATTGGCCCACCGCGCGCACCAGCCTGGGTGTGGTGACACTTTGTTCAGTACAGAATTTCGGCTACTACGGGCTGATGATCTGGATGCCGAGTTATTTGTCGCAACGCTTCGGCTATTCGCTGACACGCTCCGGTTTATGGACTGCCGTCACGGTCGCGGGCATGGCCTGCGGCATCGGTCTGTTCGGCATGGCGGCCGACCGGCTTGGACGCCGCCCGACGTTTATCGTTTATCAAGTGGGCGCGGCCGTGATGGTGTTTGTCTATGCGCATTTGACCACCCCTGCCGCACTGCTCGCCGGCGGCGCGGTGATGGGAATGTTCGTCAACGGTATGTTGGGCGGTTACGGCGCCCTGATCTCGGAACTTTATCCGACGCGTGCGCGAGCCACCGCACAGAACGTCTTGTTCAACCTGGGGCGCGCGGTGGGCGGTTTCGGGCCGTTAACCGTCGGGATGCTGGCGGCACATTATGGCTTCGCGGTGGCGATTGCCATGCTGGCCGGTATCTATGTGCTTGACGTGGCGGCGACGCTATTTTTAATACCCGAGCGACGTGGCGCCGCATTGGAGTGAGATTGTTGCTAGGGCCTGTTCACGCTAATAATGTGCTTGCGAAGACCCCTTTCCGGTCGGCTGGCAAGGAGTGTGTCGCGCCGCTTGGCCGCTCCAAGCAAGCGACGCGC
>JAMFSV010000153.1 GCA_026225455.1 Burkholderiales bacterium
GCACTGGCACGAGGCACGAGTCCCATTATCGAATTGAATCTAGGCGACAACCAGATCGGGGCTGAAGGGGCAAGAGCACTCGCAGAAAAAGCCGATCTTGTTTCGCTCCGGTTAAAGGGTAATCCGTTATACGCCCAAGGCGCAGAAGCAATCGGATCAGCCATGAACCCGTCACTCACCTGCGTTGACGTGAGTGACACCAAGATACTGTTTGGCCCCGACGTGTATGCCCCCCACGCGAACCAGCACCGCATACACACTAAGTTCAGGCTAAACCCTGACGGAACAACGACAGGCAGTCATTTGCCGGTCCGCTCGCAGGACCACGCCATCGACATTTCCACCGACGGAATAAAGGCGCTGCTAAATTGCCCAATTACCGAGCTCAAGTTGACCCACAATTCTATCCACGATGACGTCGCCCTAATAATAGCTACAAAGTTAAAAGAGCGCGGATCGCAGCGCCCTCTCACCCTTGATCTAAGCCGAAATTTTATTGATATCGCAGCGCCAGCGTTAGTTAAAAACGCTATCGGCCAAATTAAATTGAGCAGCAATTCAATTACCAAAGAAACATCCACAGCGATACGTCGCATACGGCTCAGGCATACGCTTCTCTTAGGTAACAATCCTTGTGACAAGACTCTAGTACAAACGCCTCGCTAGCCCTCAGGACGGCACGCCCGGGGCAGCGGCACGGCGGCTAGTTGCCTATTGCCCCGCAATCGTCATCTGCTCAAGCAGAATCGACCCGGTTTCCTTGGTGCCGCGCATCAGCGTATCGGCGCCGATCGCCACGATGTGCTGGAACATGTCCTGCAAGCGGCCCGCCACGGTAATGCCCTCGACCGGAAACTGGATTTCGCCGTTTTCGACCCAGAAGCCCGACGCACCGCGCGAATAATCGCCCGTCACATAGTTGACGCCCTGCCCCATCAATTCGGTCAGCAATAAGCCAGTGCCCAGCTTT
Organism: Burkholderiales bacterium; assembly: GCA_026225455.1. GTDB lineage: Bacteria > Pseudomonadota > Gammaproteobacteria > Burkholderiales > Burkholderiaceae > LMUX01. The sequence goes on from JAMFSV010000153.1 coordinate 971, forward strand.
TTCAGCATGGCATTGAAGTCGTCGCCCGCTTTGGTGCGTTTGCTGCGCAGGTAAAGGTTATGCGAGCCGCCGGCATTGCCGGTGGTTTGCATGCCCAGCTTGCGCGCCGAGTAGGTCGAAAGGAAATAACCGTCGACCACGCCGTCCGTCACCACATTGCGACGGTGGGTGCGAACCCCTTCTTCGTCGAACGGGGCGCTGCCGGTAGCGCGTTTGACATGCGGATCTTCGACGATCTGGATATGCGGCGCCAACACTTGTTTGCCCAGGCTGTCGCACAAAAACGAGGTTTTGCGGTAGAGCGCGCCGCCGCTGGTTGCCTGGACAAAGGCGCCGAGCAAGCCGGCCGCCAGCGGCGCTTCGAACAATACCGGACATTTGCGCGTATCGAGCCCGCGCGCGCCGAGGCGCGACAAAGCCCGCTGCGCCGCATAGCGCCCCACGGCTTCGGGCGCGGCAAGGTCACCCGCATTGCGCTGCGAGGTGTACCAGTCGTCGCGCTGCATATTGCGCCCGGCACCGGCGATCGGCGAGCAGGCGATATAGTGGCGCGAATACGGATAACCGCCCATGAAGCCCCGGCTCGTGGCCAGCACAAACTGCGAATGCTGGGCCGAAACGCTGGCGCCTTCGCTGTTGCGGATATTCGGATCGGTGTCGAATGCCGCTTGTTCGGCGCGCTGGGCAATCTCGACGGCCTGATCGGCAGTCAATTGCCAGGGATGATAAAGATCGAGATCGGACGGATTTTTTTCCAGCAACTCGACTTCAGCCAGCCCGGCGCACGGATCTTCCGCCGTGAAGCGGGCGATATTGTAGGCCGCGGCCACGGTGTCGCGCAGCGCCTGCGGCGAAAAATCGGAGGTGCTGGCATTACCGCGCTTGGTGCCGATAAAAACCGTCACGCCCACCGTTTTGTCGCGGTTGTGCTCGATCGTATCGACCTGACCGTGCCGCACGCTGACGGACAGACCGTCGCCCTCGGCAATTTCAGTCCCGGCGTCAGTCGCACCGAGATCTTTGGCGTGACGCAGTATGTCGGTGGCCAGCGATTTGAGTTCATCCTGGGTGTGCGGAAAGTAGCGCTCTTGTGTAGCCATATGTGCAGCCATATGCGTTGGAATCTCCTTGGATGCTGAGATCATAGCAAGGCTTGCGTTCCTACGCTCGTCCAGCGTCGGAATGCAGGCCGCGGAACGCAAAAATAACGGCATCGGGGAACCACAAATCGTGCCGCATGGCCGCTACCGAGGTGCGCCGCGATACAATACGGACATCATGCCTAAACGAACCTATACAGAACCCACCGCCCCCGACGTCGACGCCAATGGCGAAGAAGTCGATGAAAACGGTTACAGCCGTCCCAGTAAATCGCATCTGAAGCGTGAAATGACGGCTTTGCAGGTCCTCGGCGACGAACTCGCCGGATTGTCGAAAGACGGCCTGAAGAAGGTCCCGATGCCGGAAAAGCTCAACGACGCGATCCGCGAAGCGCGCCGCATCACCAGCCACGAAGGGCGTCGCCGCCAGATTCAATATGTCGGCAAAGTGATGCGCCAGCTCGACGAAACCGAAGTCGCCGCAATCCGCCACGCCCTGGATGTGATGAAAGGCATCAGCGACGCCGAGACCGCCAAGATGCATGCGATCGAGCGTTGGCGCGAACAACTGCTGAAAAGCGACGAAGTGCTGACCGACTTTATCCGCCGCTATCCGCAAGCCGACCCGCAAGAAGGCCGCACCCTGATCCGCAATACCCGCCGCGAAGCCGAACAGAAAAAACCGCCGCGTTATTTCCGCGAATTGTTCCAGTGGATCAAGAACACCCTGTCCGACGTGCACCGGGACGAAGATGCCTTGGAAGCCGACGACGCAGATGAGACGGACGCCTCCGACTATGACGACAGCGACTACTACAAGCCCGAATAACAGCGCGGCCATGGCGCCCGATAGCCCGGGCGATAGCCGGCGCGAACTGGTGATCGGCCTGGTGTCGATCAGCGACCGGGCCAGCGAGGGGGTGTATCAGGATCAGGGCATCCCTGAGCTGCAGCGGTGGCTGGCGCGTGCGCTGAGCAGCCCGTTCCGGGTCGAAACCCGGCTGATTCCCGATGAGCAAGCCCAGATTTCAGCGGCCTTGATCGACCTGGTCGACCACGCCGCTTGCGATCTGGTCTTGACCACGGGCGGCACCGGCCCATCCCGGCGCGATGTGACGCCGGAGGCGACGCTGGCGGTCGGGACCAAGGTCATGCCCGGTTTCGGCGAACAAATGCGCCAGATCAGCCTGTATTTTGTGCCGACGGCAATTTTGTCGCGGCAGGTGGCCGTGGTGCGCGAAACCGCGGCGCGTGCCGCCTTGATCATCAATCTGCCGGGCCAGCCCAAAGCCATCAAGGAAACGCTGGAAGGGTTGCGCGGACCGGACGGGGCGCTACTGGTCAAAGGCATCTTTGCCGCGGTGCCTTATTGCATCGACCTGATCGGCGGTCCTTATATCGAAACCGACCCCAGCGTGGTCAACGCCTTCCGTCCCAAGAGCGCGCGCAAACCGGGGTAAAACCAGCCC
>JAMFSV010000154.1 GCA_026225455.1 Burkholderiales bacterium
ATGTATATCGCGATGATGGGTGCGGCCGGCCTGACCGCCGCCACCGAGAACGCCATTTTGTCGGCCAACTATGTGGCGCGCCGCCTGACGCAACACTTCCCGGTGCTGTACACCGGCCCGGACGGACTGATCGCGCATGAGTGCATTCTCGATTTGCGCCCGATCAAGGACAGCAGCGGCATCACCGTCGACGATGTGGCCAAACGCCTGATGGATTATGGCTTCCATGCGCCGACCATGAGTTTCCCGGTGCCGGGCACGTTGATGATCGAGCCGACCGAATCGGAATCGAAAGCCGAACTCGACCGCTTTATCGACGCCATGATTGCGATTCGCGAGGAAATCCGCGCCGTCGAAGAAGGCCGTGCCGATCGCGAAGACAATCCGCTCAAGCACGCGCCGCATACGGCGGCCGTAGTCACCGCCGACCAATGGCCGCACGCTTATGGCCGTGAAACCGCAGCTTATCCGCTGGCATCCTTGGTGGCTCGTAAATACTGGCCGCCGGTGGGCCGCGCGGACAACGTCTATGGCGACCGCAATCTGTTCTGCTCGTGTATTCCAATGAGCGATTACGCCTGAGCGTAGCGGTCACTGCGTTTGAACTACGCTACGCGAAGCATTTCGCGTAGCAACCCCCGGCTGTCCTCAAGGAGCCGCAATGGCTGTCAGCGTTTTCGATCTTTTCAAAATTGGCATCGGTCCGTCCAGTTCACATACCGTAGGCCCCATGCGCGCTGCCTTGCTGTTCGTCCAGGGTCTGGAGCGCGACGCCCTGTTGCCCGAGGTCGCTTCAGTGCGGGTCGAACTGTACGGTTCGCTCGGCGCCACCGGCAAGGGTCACGGCACCGATCGAGGTATCCTGCTCGGTTTGATGGGCGATGCGCCCGATACGGTCGACCCGGCTACCATCACGCCGCGCCTGGAACAGGTGGCGCACAGCCAAAGCCTGTTGCTGCTGGGGAAACACGCCGTCAAGTACGTCGCCAAACAGCAGATGCTGTTCTATCGCCAGGCCCTGCCCGATCATCCCAACAGCATGAAGCTGCACGCTTATGACGCCCAAGGCGAAGTGCTGCGCAGCACCACCTATCTGTCGGTGGGCGGCGGTTTTGTGGTCACGGCCGGCGCCGCCAATACCCAAGTACTCAGCGCTCACGATCAACTGCCTTACCCGTTTCAGAGCGGCCGCGAACTACTGGCGATGTGCGCCGCGTCCGGCAAATCGATTGCCCAATTGATGTGGGACAACGAGCGGGTCTGGCACAGCGAAGACACCATCCGCGGCGGCTTGCTGCGCATCTGGGACGTGATGCAGGCCTGCGTCAAGCGCGGCTGCGGCATCGACAACCCGGATGCCGACGGCGACTTGGCCGGCCCCTTGCATATCAAGCGGCGCGCCCCGGCGCTGTATCGTTCGCTGACCCGTACCATCGGCCCGGATGAGATCGCTCATCCCAGCGACCCGCTGACGGTCATCGACTGGCTGAATGTCTTTGCCATCGCGGTCAATGAAGAAAATGCCGCCGGCGGGCGCGTGGTCACCGCACCGACCAATGGCGCGGCCGGTATCATCCCGTCCGCGTTGCATTACTACACCCGCTTTATGCGCGATGCCAACGACCAGGGTGTGATCGATTTTTTCCTCACCGCAGGCGCCATCGGCACCTTATATAAGCTCAACGCCTCGCTCTCGGGCGCTGAAGTTGGGTGCCAGGGTGAAGTGGGTGTGGCGTGTTCGATGGCGGCCGGGGGCTTGGCCGCGGTGATGGGCGGCACGCCGCTACAAGTCGAGAATGCCGCCGAAATCGGCATGGAACATAACCTGGGCTTGACCTGCGACCCGGTCGGCGGGCTGGTGCAGATTCCCTGTATCGAGCGTAACGCGATGGCTTCGGTCAAGGCGGTGAATGCCGCGCGCATGGCAATGAACGGCGACGGCAGCCACTACGTGTCGCTGGATTCCGTGATCAAGACCATGTGGGAAACCGGCGCCGACATGAAGACCAAATACAAGGAAACGTCACGCGGCGGGCTGGCGGTGAATATTGTCGAGTGTTGAGGCCATCATCAAGATCCCGGCCGACGCGACGACAAGCGCTGGCTGTATTCGACCCGTTCGACGCCATACAGCTTATAGACATCGGTGCTGGTAAACACATCCCGTCCAACACCGATACCTTGGATGCTAACCACCACTTCAGGCACATGGTCGCCGTCGACGTCCCGCAGTTCGGCGCGCAACACGCGCCCGGCACGCGGATGGATAAGGCCCTCGACCAGCGTGCCGTCGCTTAAATTCGAATATAGGCGCACCGAATAACTGCCCGAGGCGGACGGTTCCGCCGACTCTTCGGCCACCACCAGGGCGGCACCGTTGCCCAATTGCAAAATATGCGGCCCGGTGGAACTGGCCGCGCTCATGGCGCCGCCACCTGCGTCCGGCGCACTGATAAAAGCCAGTCCGGAGCTGCGCTCGTATAAACACAAGACGTGGCTGGTGACGTTTTGCTCAGGTTGCCGCAGATCGCGGCCTTCCATATTCAATACGTCATAGCCGACCGCCTCGTCAAACCGCGCCGGCACACTGACGCGTATCGGTTCACCCAGGCCCGCGGCCATCCAGCAAGCTTTGCGGGCATTGCCGTCGGCCATATTGAAGTGCGCCACGACATTGTTGCTCTGCGGCGCGGCAAATACCATGGGCGCCGCCAGCAGCCAAGCCAACGGCACTTTGCGTTGGAACCTGCGGGCGCTATGCGACAAACGAATTTTCACAGACGAGTCCGGTATGGGGTCAGGCATGGCACGGGAAAACCCTGGGCAAAACGGGCGACGTCGCACCGCAGCCGACATCATAATCCAACTCTAACGCGCCAAAAACAAACTCCCCGCCGGCAGAAAAGCCAACGGGGAGGAGCTGCGAAAACCACCCGGCGTGCGCCGCGGATCCAAGCAGGGATACACGGCGAAGTCCGGTTGAATTACTCAGACATCCTTACCAATCAGAGCTTAACGGCCGCCGATGGTTTGCAAGGTGGTCCATTTGCCGTCGACCACTTTATACACGGTGATGCCGCCGTTCTTCAGGTCGCCGCGATCGTCATAAGCGAGATCTTTGCTGGTAACGCCGGGCATCGAGGTCTTGGCCAGCAGCGGCAGGTATTTCACCGGATCGGTCGAGTTGGCGGCCTTCATTGCATCGAACATGGCCATGGCGCCATCGTAAGCATACGGCGAATAGGTTTCGACCGGGCTGCCGAAGCGTTTGGTGTATTCCGCTTCATACTTCTTGCCGCCCGGCATCTGGTCCAGCGGCAAACCTGCCAGCGAAACCACGGTGCCGTCCGCGGACGAGCCGGCGATCTTGAGGAAGGTGTCCGACTTGACCATTTCGCCGGCCATCAGCGTTTCCTTCATGCCCAGCTCATGCATTTGTTTGACCATCGGTGCGGCTTGCGCATCGGCACCGCCGAAGAACACAGCTTGCGCGCCCGAGGCTTTCAGCTTGGTCAGGATCGCCTTGAAATCGACCGCCTTGTCGCTGGTGAACTCACGATCGACGATGGTCGCACCGGCTGCCTTGGCGGCTTTCTCGAACTGGTCAGCCAGACCTTGGCCGTAGGCAGTACGGTCATCGACGATGGCAATCTTGGTGAATTTCAGACCGGTCACAGCGTAACCGCCGATCACGGCGCCTTGCTGCGTATCCGAGGTCATCATGCGGAAAGCGCTTTTGAAACCTTGCTGGGTGTATTCCGGCGCGGTTGCCATGGCGATTTCCGGAATGCCGGCTTGCGCATAAATACGCGATGCGGGAATCGTGGTGCCCGAATTGAAGTGGCCGAGCATGCCCTTTACGCCGTCATCAACCAGCTTCTGAGCAACCGTGGTGCCGGTGCGCGGGTCGGCCTGGTCATCTTGCGCGTCCAATACGATTTGAATCGGCTTACCGTCGATCACCGGCTTGGTGGCGTTGAAGTCTTCCACCGCCAGCGTGATACCGTTTTTGAAGTCGGCGCCGTAGTGCGCTTGCGCGCCCGTCAGCGGGCCGGCAAACCCGATTTTGACCGATTCCTGCGCTTGCGCCGCTTGTGCCCCTGCCAGCGACAGCGCGCCGACCAACATCGCACCTGCCAACCGTTTTGTCGTGTGTTCCATATTATTTCTCCTTGAGCGGATTATTTAAGTGAAGCAGCGCAGGGGTCACCTTGCCCGCTTCTGTTTTGAAACGAACCACCGAGGGCTGCTCAGCCTATCGTCATCAAACTTGCGTTGCCGCCTGCGGCGGCCGTATTCACACTGACCGAGCGTTCGGTCAGCAAACGTTCGAGTGCGTAATCATCCGTATCGGTTTCCAGTGCGCCTGCCGCAACCCCCTGCACCGTCAGGATCGGCCCGGGACGTTGTGCGATGCGCCGGGTCAGCGCATGCAGCGCATCGCTGTCGCCTTCGAACAAGACGGTATCGAAAGCACCGCCCTCGTCCTTCTGTGCCTGGGCATGGCCGCGCAAACCGGCCGGTAATGCCGCGACCAGATCGGCCCCCGCCTGGGTACTGAAAATCGCCCGATTGCCGGTCGCCAGGGCTGCCGCAAACTGTGCCCGTGCTCCGCCCGGGGTCAAGGCCACGCAGAGTACCGCGCCGCGGCACCCAAGCGAATAGGTGTTTCTCTCTCCGGTAGGACCCGGAAGGACCGCCGTCGCACCCGCCAGGACACCGCCCAGATAACGCTCGCAGCGTGCCGCCGCCGCGCTGTCGCCGAGTTGCATAAACCAGTCGCGGCACGCTTTCAGGTTTGCCACCGGATGGTTCTGCGCCGTGTCGCCGCTAGGCTGGTCGCTGACCAGCACACTGGCCAGCATGGCCGGCACGCCGCCCGGGCGCAGCGCCAGCAAACGCTGCAAATACAGCGGTCCGCCGGCCTTGGGACCGGTGCCCGACAAACCCTCGCCGCCGAATGGCTGGACGCCGACCACGGCGCCGACCACATTGCGGTTCACATAGATATTGCCCACATGCGCCCGTTCGATCACGTAGGCAATGGTTTCGTCGATGCGAGTGTGGACTCCCAGCGTCAAACCGTAACCGGTGGCCTTGATCGCCGTCAGCAATTGCTCAAGGGCGCTGCGGCGATAGCGCACCACATGCAGCACCGGACCAAATACTTCGCGCTCCAGCTCATCGATGCCGTCGAGTTCAATCAGCGTCGGCGCCACAAACGTGCCGTGACGCGCGGCCTCCGGCACTTCAAGCTGGAACACCGGATGGCCCTTGGCGCGCATCGCCGCGATATGACGCTCGATGCCGCGCTTGGCCTCGGCGTCGATCACCGGGCCGACATCGACCGACAGCCGGTCCGGGTTGCCGATGGCGAGCTCACGCATCGCGCCCTTCAACATGGTCAAGACCCGCTCCGCGACATCCTCTTGCAGGCACAACACACGCAATGCCGAACAACGCTGCCCGGCCGAATCGAAGGCCGAATTCAAGACGTCGCCCACCACTTGTTCCGCCAGCGCCGAAGAGTCGACAATCATCGCGTTCTGGCCGCCGGTCTCGGCAATCAGCGGAATCGGTTTGCCGTGCGGGTCGAGGCGTTCGGCCAGGGTGGCCGCAATCAGGCGCGCCACTTCGGTCGAGCCGGTAAACATCACACCGCGAGTGCGGGCATCGGCCACCAGGGTGGCGCCCACCACTTCGCCGCTGCCCGGCAATAACTGCACCGCACCCGCCGGCACGCCGGCTTCGCGCAAAATACGCACCGCCTGGGCGGCGATCAAGGGAGTTTGCTCCGCCGGCTTGGCCAGCACCGGATTGCCCGCGGCCAGGGCGGCGGCTACCTGCCCCATAAAAATCGCCAGCGGGAAATTCCACGGGCTGATACACACCACCGGCCCCAGCGGGCGATGGGTGTCGTTGGAAAATTCGAGGCGAATCTGCGTCGCGTAATAGCGCAGGAAATCGACCGCCTCGCGGATTTCCGCCACCGCATTCGGCAACGACTTGCCCGCTTCGCGCACCACCAAGCCCATCAATGAGGGCATCTGCGCTTCCAGCAAATCGGCGGCACGCGTCAGACAATCGGCGCGCGCTTCAACCGGGGTCGCTTGCCAGATCGGTGCGGCCGCCACCGCATGTTGCAGTGCCGCCGCCACCTGGGCATGACTGGCTTCAATCACGGTACCCACCACATCGCGGGCATCGGACGGGTTGCGCACCTCACGAGCCACACCCGGCACCAAGCCCGTCTGCGCATCCCGGTCCGCCAGCATCGGCGCCGCGGTCCAGGCTGTATTGGCACTGGCCAGCAGCGCCGAAGACAAGGAGCCGAGCCGGTGTTCGTTGGATAAGTCCAGCCCCATCGAATTGGCGCGTTCCGCGCCGTACAACTGACGCGGCAAGGGAATCTTCGCGTGCGGCGCACCCAGCGGCGTGATCCTGGTCGCGGCATCGACCGGGTCGATCAACAGATCTTTGATGGCAATGGCTTCATCGGCGATCTGGTTGACGAAGGAGGTATTGGCGCCGTTTTCGAGCAGGCGGCGCACCAGATAGGCCAGCAGGGTTTCGTGGGTGCCGACGGGCGCATAGACGCGGCATGGCCGATTCAATTTATCGCGCCCGGTCACCTCTTCGTACAGCGGCTCACCCATGCCGTGCAGGCACTGGAATTCATATTGACCCGGATAATAATTCTGTCCGGCCAGGTGATAGAGGGTCGCCAGCGTTTGTGCATTATGCGTGGCGAACTGCGGATACACGGCGTCCGGCGCGGCCAACAATTTTTTGGCGCAGGCCAGATAAGACACGTCGGTATAGATCTTGCGCGTATAGACCGGATAACCTTCCAGGCCGTCGACTTGGGCGCGTTTGATTTCGCTGTCCCAATACGCGCCCTTAACCAGACGTATCATCAAGCGATGGCGGCTGCGACGCGCCAGGTCGATCAGGTAATCGATGACAAATGGGCAACGCTTCTGATAAGCCTGCACCACAAAACCGATGCCGTTCCAGCCTGCCAATTCGGCGTCGAAGCACAGCGATTCGAGCAGGTCGAGCGAAATTTCCAGGCGATCGGCTTCTTCGGCATCGATATTCAAGCCGATATCGTAACGGCGCGCCAACAGTGCCAAGGCACGCACGCGCGGCAACAATTCGGTCAGGGCACGTTCCTGTTGCGAGCGCGAATAACGCGGATGCAGCGCCGACAACTTGATCGAAATCCCCGGGCCCTCGTAAATGCCCCGGCCGCCGGCAGCTTTACCGATGGCATGAATCGCTTGCTCGTAAGCGGCGTAATAAAACTGGGCATCTTCTTCGGTGGTGGCCGCTTCGCCGAGCATGTCGTATGAATAACGGAAACCGCGTGCTTCAAATTTACGGCTGTTGGCCAGCGCTTCGGAAATGGTTTCGCCGCTGACGAATTGCTCGCCCATCAGGCGCATCGCCATATCCACGCCTTTGCGGATGAGCGGCTCGCCGCCGCGCCCGATCAAACGCGTCAAGGCCGACGACAAGCCGGCTTCGCTATTGGTCGCCACCAGGCGCCCGGTGATCATCAAACCCCAGGTCGCCGCATTCACAAACAACGACGAGCCGCTGCCCAGATGCGAACGCCAGTCGCCCTTGCTGACCTTGTCGCGGATCAAGGCATCGCGCGTCGCCCGATCGGGGATCCGCAGCAAAGCTTCGGCCAGACACATCAAAGCCACACCTTCCTGGCTCGACAAGGAGAATTCGTGGATCAATCCTTCTACCCCGCCGCCGGTGCTTTTCGCGCGCAGGGCTTCAACCAGACGGGTCGCCAACGCGTAGGCATCGGCCGCCTGCGGTGCCGGCAAGCGCGCCTGGCCGATCAGAAACGGCACACACTCGGGCTCGGGCCGGCGGTAGGCGGCGGTAATCGCGGCACGCAATACCGATTGAGGCTGAACGTTTTGGGCGAAATCGAGAAACGGGTGCGGCACGCTTTCTTCACCGGCGTCGCCGGTATCCGGCACCTCGCTCAGGTCGGCCGACGTAATATGCGCCGCGCTCAATTCGGGCGGCAGTTGCCCGTGCTCAATTTTTTCGAGGTAAGCGAAGATCGCTTGCTTGATCAGCCAGTGCGGCGTGCGTTCGATGCGTTGCGCCGCATCTTTGAGCCGGGCGCGCAGCAGGTCGTCGACCTTAACCCCGAGTGTAGTGTTCGCCATGATTCCTTTGCGTCGCTGAGGGGAGCCGACAGAAGACTGAATTTTCACGGATCGTACTGCACTCAATAAAAAGGTGCAACCCTATGAAGAAATCGGGTTGCACCGCATTAGATCTTTGTTTTACAAAGATATTATTGTGTTTGTCGGATGTAATATAGAGTAAAAATTCGGCTAGTGGTTTTCCCTTATCATGCGACCCCATTTATCTCCGGCCAGGCTTTTGCACGCCCGGTGTCGCGCCATTCCGACGCTGCAACAAAGTTTTTCTGATATTTCTTCCTTCCTGACATTTAAAGAAATATAAACAAGAAAAGGATCTACCTTTCGAAGCTTGCAACTTGGAATCGTTCGAGAACGGGTGTGCCGCGCATCATCCTCAGGCGCGTCCATTTTCGCGAACACGATGGTGCAGTGAATTCCGGTGACAGTCATACGCTTTCCGACAGTTCCATTCACCCAGCGAGGAAAATATGAATCTCCGATTTTTCCGGTCCATCAAGTTCAAGATTTTCGTCGCCTTTGCTTTATGCATTGCGATCATGTGCGCACTGGGCGGCGCCGGCATCTACAGCCTGTCGCGCTCCAATGCGAACCTGAAAGGCGTCTACGAATCCAACGTGTTGCCTATCCTCGATATTTCATCGGTGCTGGCCGATGAACTCGACGTGCGCATCCGCATCCGCAACCTCGCGGTGGAAAAAGATGCCGGCAAAGCGGCGGATCTCGCCGCCCGCATCAGGTCGGACGAGCAGGACGCCTCGCAGCATTGGCATAACTACTACCCGGCAAATATATCGAATGGCGACGAAAAAGCAGTGGCGGATCAAATTGATGCGTTGATCAAACAAACCGAAAATAGCGTCGCCGGCATCGTCGCCGACCCGTCGACCTTCGAGAGCGTGGCGAGCGGCAGTATGCGCGAGGCCAACGACAACTTGATCGCCGATCTGCGCCGCGATGTCACACTGAATACCAACCAGGCGAAGGCGGCCAATCAGAGCGGCGGGCAAGCCTATACCGCAACGCTATGGGTACTTGGCATTCTCTTGTTGTGCGGCGTATTGCTCGGCGCCGGCATCCTGACGATGCTGGTGCATGCCATTTCCACTCCCTTGGGTAAAGCCTTGCTGATCGCCGATGAAATTGCCGGCGGTCATCTGGATAACGAAATCCGCATCACCGAAACCGACGAATTCGGCGAGTTGTTGAATTCGTTAAAAAAGATGGATCACAGTCTCTCCGCCACGGTGCGGGAAATCAAAACCTCGACCGAATCGATTGCTGTGGCCGCCGGCGAAATCGCCCAGGGCAACCAGGACTTGTCCAAGCGCACCGAAATGCAAGCATCATCGCTGGAAGAAACGGCGGCCAGCATGGAGGAACTGACATCGACCGTCAAACAGAACACCGAAAATGCCAGGCAAGCCGTACAGCTTGCCATCAGCGCCACGGAAACCGCGGTGCGGGGCGGCAGCGTGGTGAGCGAAGTGATCGACACCATGGGCGGCATCTCCGCCAGCTCAAGCAGCATCGTGGAAATTATCAGCGTAATCGAAGGGATCGCCTTCCAGACCAACATTCTGGCCTTGAATGCAGCCGTTGAAGCCGCTCGCGCCGGTGAACAGGGCCGCGGCTTTGCGGTAGTCGCAGGCGAGGTGCGTACCTTGGCGCAGCGCTCGGCCGCCGCCGCCAAGGAAATCAAGGCCTTGATCGAAACCTCGGTGGCCAAGGTTCAAGTCGGTTCCAATTTGGTCGGCCGCGCCGGCGAGACGATGAATGAAATTGTGGTGGCGGTCAAACGTGTCACCGACGTGATGAACGAAATTTCAGCGGCCTCGGTCGAGCAAAGCACCGGCATTGAGCAGATCAATCAGGCCGTGACACAAATGGATCAGATCACCCAGCAAAATGCCGCACTGGTCGAACAAGCCGCGGCGGCGGCATCGTCGATGGAAGAGCAAGGTCATCACTTGGCGGAAACGGTGGCGGTATTCCGTCTCAAAGGCGCCAGCGATCGAGGCATACGCGAGCCCGCGGCGAGCCGCGCAATTGCGTTAAAGCGGCCCGACCTCACGCGCACCAGCGTCAAGCGGGCGGGAGTCAATCGGCCCGAGGTCAAGCGGCCCGAAGTCAAGCGGCCCGAGCCGAAATCACCGGCAGCGACGGGCGCGGTCGCGGCCGTCAGGCCTATCGCCAAACCGGCAGGGTTGCCGGCGGAAGATGATTGGACCGCGTTTTAGCCGCGCATAGTCCGCAGTTGCCGCATTCTCGATTCACATTGCGGCGGTAGCGCGTCCGCCGGCATGCGCCACCGCCTCTTGAACCGCTGCACCGCTTCAGGTCACCGATTTTTTCGCCTTGAATTCCGGCGTATCCCAGGCGCGGCTTGCAATGATGTCTTTTAATGCCGCAATGGTGTCCCACACGTCGATATAACGCAGGTACAAGGGGGTGAAGCCGAAGCGCAGAATATCGGGTGCGCGAAAGTCGCCGATGATGTTGCGCGCAATCAGCGCCTGCATGATGGCATAGCCTTCCGCATGCCCCAGGGACACCTGGCTGCCACGCTCGTCCGCGTTACGCGGCGAACGCAAGACGCAGCCCATGCCGGCCAATTCCTGATCGAACAGATCGATAAACAGATTACCCAGCGCCACGCTCTTGTCGCGCAACACCTGCATATCGACGCCATCGAACGCCTCCAATGCCGCCTCCAGGGCGATCATCGCGAGCATCGGTGGAGTACCTGCGAGCATCCGCTCGATCCCGGCGTGCGGCATAAATTCGTGGGTAAAGGCAAACGGCTCGGCATGACCGAGCCAACCGGTCAGCGGTTGCTGCACCTGAGGCAGATGGCGCCGCGCCACAAACACGAACGACGGCGCGCCCGGACCGCCATTCAGATATTTGTAGCCGCAGCCTACGGCGAAATCGACTTCGCATGTGTTCAGGCCGAGCGGCATGGCGCCCGCCGAATGGGCCAGATCCCACACCACCAGAGCGCCCACCGCGTGCGCGCGTTCGGTCACGGCACGCATGTCGTAACGCTGGCCGGTTTTGTAATTCACGTGAGTCAACGAAACCACCGCGACAGTGTCGTCGAGCGCGGCCAGGACCTCGTCCGGCTCGACACTGCGTAACTCGCGACCGGTCATTTCCGCCGCGCTGGAGGCGATATAAACGTCGGTCGGAAAATTACCGCGCTCGGCCAGGATCACGCCGCGTTTTCCTTGTTGCATGCGGCATGCGGCCACCAGCACCTTGAACAGATTCACCGAGGTGGAATCGGCCACCGCCACTTCGTCGGCGTCGGCGCCAATCAGCTTGGCGATCTTGGCACCGATGCGCAGCGGTGCGGGGTACCAGCCGGCATCGTTCCACGAGCGGATCAGGCCCTGGGCCCATTCCTGGGTCATTGCCTGCATCACACGCTGCGGCACATTGGCCGGCATCGCACCCAAAGAATTGCCATCGAGGTACAGGGTGTCCGCGGGCAGCGTAAAACGCGTCCGAAAGGCGGCCATCGGGTCGGCAAGGTCCAGCGCCACGCAGGTTTCGCGAGAAAATTTCATGTAGCCTTTCAAATCGGTGCGGCAGGTTGAATACGATCGCAGTGAAGACGGTCGCCGTGAAACAATCGCCGGGTGCGCGGCCAAGATCGGCGCGGCAGCCATGCGAAAGCGCGCTTCATCGGCTCATCGGCGCGGCATCAATCGAATGCAGCGCCGATCTTAGCAGCAAACCCAACGCTCGCGAATGCGGGTTCACGGCAGGATGCGCGGCTATTTATTGAGCATTTGCGCGGCGCTATGCGAAGTCCGCGAGCCCCTCGCGGACACCGGCTTGCGCTTCGTTTACCACAGGCCTATTTGCCGAAAATCAAATTCATCTTGAAAAAAGACCGTTCGGTCGCTAAGATACCGTGATGGGAAAAAGTGAAATCACGCGCGAAGCTTTGCTCGACGCGGCCTTATACGAAGCCAGCTTAAGCGGCATTGCCCGCTTGACTTTGGCGCCCGTGGCCGCGGCGGCGGGCCGCTCCAAAGGCGGCTTGCTGCGCCATTTCCCGAGCAAGGAGAGCTTGCAGATCGCGGTACTGGAACATGCGTTATCGAGTTTTCGGCACTATGTGCTCGAACCGGCGCTGCCGATGCCGTCCGGCTTGCCGCGGTTGCGCGCCATCATGGAAAACTGGCTGAGCTGGACCGAGCGCGCCGGTTTGCCGGGCGGTTGTCCCATCTTGAGTTCGCAATACGCTTTTGACGATCGGGATAGCGCAGTGTGTGCCCACGTGCGCGAGGCTTGGACCAGCTGGCAGAGTTATTTGCGGCGCCAGGCGAGCAAGGCGCAAGAAGCATCGCAGTTGCCGCCGGGCCTCACGCCGGAGGCCTTGGCCATGCTGATGGTTGGGCTGAAAGCCACCGCACAGATGGAATCGCGTTTGCTCAAGGATGACGATGCCAATCGCCGGGCCCTGCGGCTGTTTGATCATCTGACCGGGCGAGCTGAACCCGCGAACTGAACCCGCGAATTTACCCTCCGAAGTTGCACACTTAGCCAAGCTTCTCAAGCAAGGAAAAATCATCATGTCAAAACTTGCCCAAAATGCGACCGTTCGGTCTTTTTTATTTGGCCTGCACAAGCTCAAATTTATGCTGGGTGCCCGGCTGGCGCCGCATCGCACCGCCGCCAGCGGCGCGGCCTTGTTCTGCACACCGATCCGGCCCGTCGCCGAAAAACTGGCGTTGCCGGCCGGCGTGCCCGCACCGCATATACGCCAGGCGCTACTGCCCAGCGGCACGGTCACACTCTATGAATGGGGCGATCCGGCGCAACAACCGACGGTACTGCTAAGCCACGGCTGGAATGGTTGGGGTTTGCAATTTGCGGGATTTATAGCGCCGCTGCTGGCTCAGGGGTTTGCCGTTGTCGCACTCGACTTTGGCGGCCACGGCCGCAGTGCCGGACGCCGCGCATCGTTACCGGGTTTTATCGATACCACCGAGGAGTTAATCGAAAGCCTGCCCACGCTAATTGGCATTGTCGGCCATTCGCTGGGTGCGGCGGCGGCGGCCTGCACCATGGCGCATGCACGCCATAGCGCACTGAAGCTGGTGTTGATCGCGCCGCCCAACAGCCCGCGCCTGTTTCTGGAAAAATTTGCCGCCATGCTGGGCATCCCGCGGCGACTGGTCGATGCCATGCAACAGTGGATGGAACAGCAGTATGGCCGGAACTTCGACGACCTCAGCGTGATACGTATCGGCTCCCGGATTCCGGCACATACGCTGGTGCTCCATGATCCGGCCGACAAGATCGTGCCGTTTGCGCACGGCGAGAGCTACGCCCAGTTGCTCAGCCATGCGCGACTGGTGCCGTTGGAGGGATGGGGTCACTTCCGGATTCTGCAATCGCCCGATGCCATCAGGCTGACCGTCGATTTTGTCGCGGCGCGCGAGTCGTGGCGCATCGCGGAAAAAATCAGTCCGGCGTGGTAGGCGCACAAGTTGCAGCGTCGGCGAATACAACCGATGCGGCTTAGGGCTCTTCGCGGTCCACGCCTGCCGCCGGCGCTTCATAGTGAGCGCAAGAGTCGTCAGGGGAAACCAGCCGGTCGTGACGCTCGCACAAACAACTCTCGCCGATGCTGGAGCCGAAGCCGGAACCGAATACGCTCAGGCCGGGAATGCTACGCTCCAGGTGCGCGCCGCCGCCGGCCGCGAAGCGGCAGCGAGCGCAAGCAGCCATCACCGGGGGCGCGGCCGGCCGGTGCCGGATGAGCGTCAGCAAGCTCATGAGCCCAAGCCATTCCAGTAGGCGGCAAACACATGCACCGACAGCCAATAGCCGATCAGTACGTTGACCACCACCCCCGCGGTAAAGGCCAGGAACGGTTTAAAACTGGTGCCGCTCAGACCGCGAATGCGGGTGCTCAAGCCGATGCTCAAAAAGCAGAAGATGAAAGCCCAGGTGCGTAGCGCCGTAATCGGCCCGACCAGTCCGGGGACGACTTCGCGGCGATAATCGGCGAGCGAATAATGGCTGGCGACCCAGGTTACAAAAGCCGAGGCAAGCACAAAACCGATCACGAACTTGGGAAAGCGCGCCCAGATTTCCGCCGCGCTGATGCGCGTCTTGATCGCGCTGCCGTCCGCGGCCGGCTTATCTTCCCAGCGGGTGGTGGCAACTACCGCCAACACCAGAGCCCAGATGCCGATCCAGATATCGCGCCCGACCACTTTCATCAAGGTAAAGGCTTGCACCGAAGCGTCGGGGGCACCGGCAATGACACCGCCCGCATGTCGAGCCAGGTCGCCATAAGCTTGCGCCGCGGCCACACCCGCGGCATCGGCAAATTCGGAGGTGCCGATCCACGCTCCCGCAATGCCCGTCGACAGGCCCAGCGCTTGCGCCACAAAAGGCAGCAGAAAAATCATCACAATCGCCCAGGCAATCACCAAGGTAATCGCGGCCGAAGCATGTTCGCGTTTGGCCCTGACGGCTCCGGCGATGGCAATTGCAGCGGAGACGCCGCAGACGGCACCGCCCACGCCCAGCACCGCGGCAAAGCGCCGGTCCAAACCCAGCCATTTGCCGGTAAAGTAAATCACAAAAAAGGTCACCAGCGAGACGATGGCCGCCTGCACCACCGCCACCGGGCCGGCCCAGACCAACAAGGTAAACGGCAGGGTTGCGCCGAGCAGGATGATCCCGACCTTGACGTAATACTCGACCCGCAAACCGGCTTCGAACCAGCTCGGCAACGGCACCACGTTGGTGATCACCAGCCCCAGCAACAGGGCTACCAGCGGCGGTTCAAGATTATATTTGGCGGCGCTGGCCCATGCGCCCGCTTCGAACACCAGGATCGCGGCGATAAACAGCACGGTGAAGGCCGGCAGGAATTGTTTGATCTTGTGCCCCATCACCGCCAGGCTGACGCTGAACAACACGGCCCACACGAGGTATAAGGCCAGATAGGAGCCGGCGTGTGCCGCGAAGTCCTGCGCGGCCGCGCCCACGGTGGTCCATTTTGCCGGAGCGACCGCCAGCCACTTGATCGAGGTGCCGCCGGCAAACAGGGCGTAGCCGATCGCGATGAGTATCAGCGCCAGCCAGATCGACCAACTGTCTTCCTTGGCAAATAAACTGCGCCAAGCCGGCGCGCTTGCCACCTTTGCCGCGCTTGCGTTGGACGCGGGTGCAGCAGCACCCAGCGCTTGATGGTTTTCGCTCATGGCCCTTTCCCCTTCTCTCGCAACTGGTTGAACGCGCCTCTTGTATGAGGTATTGGCGCGTATCAGCGGATTATGAAATGGGGCCGGCTCCGAACTGAACGATTTTTTTGGTCTATCAATATGCGCCGGACGGGATATATCGCGTCAAATATCCAGCGGATCGACTTCGACACTCCAGCGCAGCGCGCCTTTCAGTCCGCGCAAATGGGCCTGCCATGCGTGCAACACGTGTTGCAGAACGGCGCGCGAGGCACTTTCGATCAGCAATTGCGCACGGTGGACATGCATCACTTTGACGATGGTCAACGGCACCGGGTCGTAACGCGTCACGCGTTCGCCGCCGGGCAGGGCGTCGAGTCCGGCGGCCGCGTTGTGCAAAAACGCCAAAGCTTGTTCCAGAGTGCGTGCTTCGGCACGCAACAAAGCCTGGTACACAAACGGCGGCAGATGAGCCTGACGGCGTTCGGCCAGGGTCGAGCGGGCAAAACCGGGATAGTCGTGGCGACCCAGCGCATCGTAAAGCGGATGACGCGCGTAGCGGGTCTGGATCAGCACTTCGCTGGCCAGTCCGCCGCGCCCGGCCCGGCCGCTGACTTGCATCAATTGCGCAAACAAGCGCTCGCTGGCGCGGAAGTCGTGCGAAAACAGCGCCGTGTCGGCATTCAATACGCCGACCAAGGTTACGCGCTGGAAATCATGGCCTTTCGCGATCATTTGCGTGCCGACCAGGACATCGACCTGGCCCGCATGCACATCGGAAAACAGCGCTTGGGCGCTGCCTTTGCGCCGCGTGCTGTCGGCATCGATACGCAAGATGCGCGCGCCGGGCAAAGCGCCGGCCAGCGCTTCTTCAACCCGTTGGGTGCCGCGCCCCAGCGGCGCAATATCGACGTTGCCGCATTCGGGACACGCGGAGGGAATTTTGCTTTCCCAGCCGCAATGGTGGCAGCGCATCATCCGTTCCGGCTTATGCAACACCACATAGGCGGAACAGCGCGGACAACCGGCCACCCAGCCGCAGGCATCGCACGACAGAACCGGTGCGTAACCGCGCCGGTTGAGAAAAATCAGGCTTTGCTCGCCGCGTTCCAGGCGTTCTTTCAGCGCGCTCAACAGCGGCATGGTCAAACCTTCGACCATGGGCCGCCCGCGCCGCTTTTCGTGGTCCAGATCGACCAGTCTGACGGACGGCAGCACCGCATCCGTCACCGCCCGGCGCGCCAGCGTAAGCCGGGTGTAGCGGCCTTGTTCGGCCTGCCACCAGCTTTCCAGCGACGGCGTGGCGGAACCGAGGACCACCGGAATCCCCAATTGTTTGGCGCGCCACACCGCCAGGTCGCGCGCCGAGTAACGCAAACCTTCTTGCTGTTTGTAGGCGGCCTCGTGCTCTTCGTCGACCACGATCAATGCCAATCCCGGCAGCGAGGCCAGCACCGCCAGGCGCGTGCCGAGCACAATCCGGGCGCGGCCGAGGTGGGCCGCCAGCCAATTGCGCGCGCGTTCGCCTTCGGCCAGCCCGCTATGCAAAGTGACAATCGCCTCGCCCGGCAAACTGGCGAAGCGGGCGCGAAACGCCGCCTCGAACTGCGGCGTCAGATTGATTTCCGGGACCATTACCAGCGCCTGCGCGCTGGCATCCGCCGCCATCAAGGCAGCCAGCGCATGCAGATAAACTTCGGTTTTGCCGCTGCCGGTGACGCCGTGGAGCAAAAACGGCACAAAACCGGAAGCGCCGGCGATTGCCTCCAACGCCTGTTGTTGTTCGTGATTAAGGGCGGGCGCAATGCCGTCGTCGGGGCGGATTTCGGCTACCGTGTCGAGCGCGCCGCTCTGCTGCTCCACCCAACCCGCGGCGCACCAGTCGCCCAGCGTCGCCGTCGCCTTGGGGTGCAGGGCGCGCGCCGCCGGCAACGCCAACGCGCCGCTGTGGCACAAGGCTTCGGCCAAGCGGCGCAAAGCCTGCGCCCGGGCCGGCAACACCTCGGGCAAAGCTTCGCGGCCCAAAGCCGTGATCCGGTAATGGATTTCGACGGCCAGCAAGCGGCCCCAGCGCGTCGCGTCGCGCAAAGCCTGCGGCAAAGCGGGCAGCGCCACTTCGCCCAGCGGCCGCTGGTAGTAGTCGGCGGCAAATGCCGTCAGTGCAATCCAGGCGGGCGACAAAGGCGGGCAATCGGAGCAATGCGCCTCGACCGCGCGCAGTCGCTCAAGCGGCACCTCGGAATGGCGGGTCACCTCGCAGATCAGGCCGGTCACGCTACGCCTGCCGAATGGGACCTGCACCAACTGCCCGACCTGCGGTAAATCCGCGAAGGAGTAGCGGTAATCGAATAAGGTCGGGATCGGTTGATCCAGTGCGACCCGGACAAAAACCTCGGTCACGCCCGGCACCCCGCGGCTTGAATCTGCTGAAACCCGGCGCGCAACGAAGACCCCGGGGTTCCGGGAAAGTCGATCGGTAGACGGCCGCAGAGCAGGTCGCGGGGGGGCTGCAAGTTAAGGTATTGCATTAAGTCCGTGGCTAAGTCGCAGATTCATTTACGCTTTTGCGGCGCTCCGCCGATCCTGTGGATAACTCTGTTGAAAACTGCCACCGGGAAGCGCGCAGAGGGCGCGGCAGCAAGCTTTTCAGATCTTCCACCGATTCGCATCAACAAAAAAATATCTATTAAAATCAATTGCTTGAAAAAACCGCCCAGGACGAATCTGGAATATGAACCGATCTGGTGCGGGTGCGGCGGCGCAGCGAGATTATGTGTATAAGTTTTTGTCTTGACAAACTCAGACCAGCCTTTTGACGGGCTAATATGAGATAAAAGGCCTGAATTCAGCCCCTTAGACACCCGCGAAATTGCTGCGCCGCAAACTCGCTGCGTTCATTGCTGGATGCCTTAAACCGTGCCTTGCCGAATCAGGCGGCTATGCTGGTGGACTTCGGCGATCAGTTCGGCCACATGTTCGGGCGGGGTAAATTGCGAAATCCCGTGGCCCAGGTTAAATACATGGCCGGGATGGTTGCCGAAACGGTCGAGTAAAGTGCGCGCCTCGGCCCGGATGGCCGCAGGCGGTGCAAACAGGATAGCCGGGTCGAGATTGCCTTGCAGCGCCACGCGTTGGCCGATGCGCTCGCGCGCCCGGCCCAGATCGGTGGTCCAGTCGAGTCCGACGGCATCGACCCCGGTGGCCGCGATTTCTTCCAGCCACTGGCCGCCGCCCTTGGTAAAGGTGATCACCGGCACCCGCGCGCCGTTGTGCTCGCGCTTCAATTGCGCCACGATGCGCTCGATATAGGCCAGCGAAAACCGCTGATAAGCCCCTTCGGCCAGGGCTCCGCCCCAGCTATCGAAAATCATCACGGCTTGCGCGCCGGCTTCGATCTGCGCGTTCAGGTAAGCCACCACCGCTTGCGCGTTGATTTCAAGAATCCGCTCCATCAGGTCGGGCCGGGCGTACAGCATGGTCTTGACCGTGTGGAAATCCGACGAGCCGGCGCCCTCGACCATATAACAGGCCAGCGTCCACGGACTGCCCGAAAAGCCGATCAGCGGCACGCGCTGACGGCCTTGAGCATCGGTCAGGGCACGGCGGATCTGCGACACCGCATCCGTCACATAACGCAGGGTGGCATCGATATCGGGCACGGCCAGACGGGCGACGTCTTCTTCGGTGCGCACCGGACGCTGGAAACGCGGCCCTTCGCCGGCCACAAATTCGAGGCCCAAACCCATCGCGTCGGGTATCGTCAGGATGTCCGAAAACAGGATAGCCGCATCAAGCGGATAACGATCCAGCGGCTGCAGCGTGACTTCGGTGGCGAAATCCGGATTGGTCGCGAGGTCCATAAAACTGCCGGCGCGCGCGCGCGAGGCCCGGTATTCGGGCAGATAACGCCCCGCCTGGCGCATCAGCCAGACCGGCGTGTAAGCGGTAGGCTGACGCAACAAGGCGCGCAGGAAGGTGTCGTTCAGGAGAGTTGTTTGGGCCACGTTGCGCAATGCTCAGGTAGGCAAAACGCTATTTTACCGGAGCCACCCCTGGCGCGCGCTGCAAATCGCCGATTAGCGGTATTGCGGCGGCCACGGCTTCGGGTATTACATGCGTATTACATGCGTATTACATGCCACCGGGTACTCGACCGCCTGAAAAACCCGGGTTATGCTCGTCAGAAATCTCAACCGGAGAATTTATGCAACTTGTCGGAATGCTCGATTCGCCCTATGTGCGCCGCGTCGCGATCTCGCTGCAACTGCTGGAGCTGCCCTTTGAGCACCAGTCGGTCTCGGTATTCAGCACCTTTGCCCAGTTTCAGCAGATCAATCCGGTGGTCAAAGCGCCTTCGCTGATCTGCGACGACGGCACCGTGCTGATGGATTCGACCCTGATCCTGGAATATGCCGAGGCGCTGGCCGCATCGCGCAAAAGCCTGATGCCCGCGAACCTCGCGCAACGCCGGCAGGCGCTACGCGTCATCGGACTGGCGCTGGCCGCCTGCGAAAAAAGTGTGCAGATCGTCTATGAACACCATCTGCGGCCGGCTGAAAAACTGCACCAACCTTGGATCGAGCGCGTCACAGGCCAGCTCATCGCAGCTTATGACGCACTCGAAGCAGAATTCGAGCGCATCCCGCTGACAGCCAGCCCCGCGACCATCGATCAGGCTGGCGTCACGAGCGCCGTGGTGTGGCACTTTACGCAGCAGATGCTGGCCGAGGTGGTCGATGCCGCGCGTTATCCGAAATTAACCGCCTTCTCGCAGCAGGCGGAAGCGTTGCCGCAGTTCAAGGCCGCGCCGTATGGAACGAGTACCTACCAGGCGGCCTGAAGCGTCTGAATCGCGGGCGACCTCGCCCGCGTAGTGTCGAAGCCGGGCGTCAAGATGAGGTGTCGGCGACCGTCAACGGTCTAAAAACCGCCGCTTAGGCTGTGACGTGGGTCGGTTGCGTGGAGATCTTGCCCAAACTGCCGTCCGGCCGCTTGTACAAGGTATCGCCATAGCCATTCGCGTCCAGACGTTGCAACGAGATGGTTTGGGAAATACCGATCTCGATCGAGACGGCGTTGCTCACGCTGATACCGCTTGCGTCACTGCCCGTCAGTGCCGGCGAGCCGTTGCCACTGCCGCTTGCCGCCGGAGTTGAGCTTGAGCTTGAGCTTGCCGCCGAGGCGGCCGTCGCGTCGGCGGACTGTTTGGCTGCGGCCGCCGCTTTCGCTTTTGCCGAAACATCGGACAAGCCCTGCAACAGCGTCGCGGCTTCCTTCTGCGCCAGCAGCGTGGTCTGATTCAATTCCGCCAGCAATTGTTGCAAGGTCCCAGCGGCGTTTGCGTTTGATGCCGCGGCCGAGTCGTTCGGGGCCGACGACGTGTAGCTGCTTGAGCCGGAGACGGCCGCGCCGAAGCTAAAACCGGTCGCCGCCGTGTCGGGGCCGCCGGAAGCCGAGCCTGAGTTGCCTTGGCTATTGCTCGCCGAATAATCCGTCAACGTGAGGGTCTCCTGCTCCAAAGCGGAATAAGTATCGGTTTCGCTTTCCGATAGCGGCGAATTGGCCGAAGCGGTGCCGAAGCCTGAAGCGTTGGAAAGCGAGGGTGCGGCAGATGCGGCATCGAATGGGTTTGCCGCCAGGCTCAACAAAGACTGGTTACTCAAGGCCTGGCCAAAATCCGATTGGGTGGTGCTGGACGGCGCCTGCGAGCCGGAAGCCGAGGGCAACACCAAAAGCTGGCCGATCGGAGCGGCCAACGAACCCGAGCCGGTAATTTTGCCGCTTGAGGCATACGCCGAACTACTTTGCGCGGAGAGCGAAAGATTCAACTCGCCGGTATCGAGATTGATCCCGATCGTGATCGAACCGGACCGGTCCGTCGCATCCACCGCCGAAACCGAACTGGCCGCGCCCGAGCTGTAGACCGAGGCGGTCGAAGCGCTATTTTGCGTGCTCTGGTCGTAGCTGGCGGTCAAGGTAATCGGGCCGCCCTGGGCCAGCTCGGTGGCAAGATCGGCGGTCGCGTTCGACGCCTGAGCCGCGGTAAACCCGCTTTGCACCAGCAGCGAATTCAGCGTCGAGGTCAATTGCGCATTGGCGCCGGCGATGATTTCACGATGTCCGGTGGCCGGGTCCACTTCGGTCGCGCCTTGCAGCGCGCGGGCAAATTCCAGCGTCAACTGGCCCGTGCCGGTAGCCGCCGTAACGTTATTCAGATTGGCGCTCAACGACACGGAAGCTTGCGCCACCTCGGTGTCGGATTCGACCACGGCGACTTGCGAGGTGCTGACAAAACTGGCGGTGGATGAGGTCGGCGGCTGCGTATATTGCAGGTTCTGGGAAACACCAAGAATGCTGGACATGTAACACCCGCTGAAGTATGGGTCTGCCGCATCGCAAACGCGGCGATGACCTTGAGCTGAAATGCCTAAACCATGTCTGGGTTTACGGCCGACCTGACTTTTTCTTGAATTTTTTATTTATGGTTTTCAAGCAATGTCCGTTTCTTTGATGACTGATCGAGATTGAAAGCGGGGTAAAAATATAATTAAATATCAGGAGAAAAATCTCTCCGATACTTCACGAAACCCCTTTTATTATCTCCGCGAAATCCCATGCCGGCGAAAAACCGGTGTGCCTCAACCCGGGTGACGGAACTGAGCAGCATCATTTTCGAACAGTCATGCGCCGCGCAAAACTGTTCGACATGGCGCAATAGCAGCGCCCCGATGCCCTGACCTCGCACGCTTTCATCGAGTACCAGATTCTCCACCACCGCAAACGGCTGGTGCCGGAACATCACGTCGCTGCATAAGGAAACCAGCACCGTGCCGCGGACCTGCCCGTCGACGTCGCACACAAACAAGGCGGTGGCCGGATCGTCGGCCAAGGCTTCGATCCGGCCGGGTAAAACGCAAATATCGGGGTTATCCACCAACTGCCGATACAGCCGCTCAAGATGCGGCGCATCGTCCGCAACGGCCCGGCGCATAACCGTATGAGGGAGATTCATCAAGATGAATGGCCGATCAGGATTCAAGCGCCGAAGGTTCAATCATGCCGGCTCAATTCGCCCCGCTTTTGGCGGCCACAATCACCTGGTCGAAGGTGCCGTCGTCGGCAAAATGCGTTTTTTGCGCTTGCTCCCAACTGCCGAAGGCTTGGTCGACAGTAAAGGTCTTGAGCACTGGAAATTCAGCGGCATGGCGTTTCATCACCGCCGGATCGCGCGGACGCAGGTGGTGTTCAGCGATGATTTCCTGGCCGGCCGGCGAGAATAAAAATGCCAGATACGCTTGCGCTTCCTTGCGTGTGCCGTGCTTGTCGACCAGTTTGTCGACCACCGCCACGGGCGGCTCGGCCAAGATGCTGGACGAAGGGTAAACCACCTCATATTGGTTGCCGCCGGCGTCGCCGGTAATCAGTGCCGCTTCGTCCTCGAAGGTCACCAGCACATCGCCCAGGCCACGCTGGGTAAACGAGGTGGTCGCGCCCCGGCCGCCCGAGTCGAGCACCGGCACGTTGTGCAACAAGCGGGTCACGAAATCCCGCGCTTGATCCTGGGTGCCGCCGTGCTGCACCCGCCAGCCCCACGCCGCCAAATAGCTGTAACGGCCATTGCCGGAGGTTTTCGGGTTCGGCAGAATCACCGCCACGCCGGGTTTGACCAGATCGTCCCAGTCCTTGATGTGTTTAGGGTTACCTTTGTGCACCAGAAACACCATGGTGGTGGTGTAGGGACTGCTGCCATAGGGAAAACGCGTACGCCAGTCGGCCGGCAGCAGATTGCCGCGTTGATGCAGCAAGTCGATGTCGCTGGTCTGGTTCATCGTCACCACATCGGCCTGCAATCCTTGGGTTACCGCCAATGCCTGCGGGCTGGAACCGCCATGCGACTGGCGCACCGCGACGGTTTCGCCGGTCTGGGCATGATAACTGGCGATAAACGCCGTATCGATATCCTTGTACAGCTCGCGGGTCACGTCATACGAAACGTTCAGCAGCGTGACCTGCGCGCACGCCATGCCGCTTGCGCCAAGCGCACCGAGCGCCGCCGCCAGCGCGGCTAGTTTCCTCAACTGCATCGTCGTTCCTTCTGGTCTGGAGTAAATGCCACGGCCGTCAATTCTATGCCGATCCGGCGCCTCAGGCCATCCGCGCGCTTGCCGCAACAGCATCTGTCCCTTTACGGCGTGCGCCCATACAACGGCCGCTATACAGCGCATTTTAGATGGTGGACACTGAGCGCTGTACGCGAAGCAGACTCAGCAAGCGCGGCCCGGAGGCTGCGTCGCATCGATCAAGGCCGTCAGACAAATAATCAAAGTAGCACGGACCGCACGCCATCCCCCCGGCCGCGAGATCGTTTGGGCAGCGTTTGAGTAGTGGCACGGTAACCGCAACGGCATAGACGCTTTTCCCCACCGAGTAGCAGGAGACATCAAATGGAAAACCTCCGCGTAAGCGTACGGCTCTGGATCGCATTGGCGGTGATGTGCTGCGGCATCGTGGCAATCGGTGCCTGGGGCGCATTCCACACGCGCAACACCATGATCGAAGACCGCGAGGCCGAACTCAAGAATATCGTCAGCGTGGCCACCGGCATCGTCGACCAGGACAACGCCCAGGTCGCCGCCGGCAAACTCTCGCTCGAAGATGCCCAGCACAACGCCCTGGCCAGCATGCGCGCGATGCATTATGACGGCAGCGGCGGTTATTTGATCGTGCTCACGGCTCACTCCACCGTCTTGATGCATGGGGTGCGGCCGGACCTTGAAGGCAAGGATATGAGCGGCTTCACCGATCCGAGCGGCCATCATATCTTCCAGGATGGCGTGGATCTGGCGGAAAAAGAGGGCGAAGGCTTCCGCAGTCTGCAATATCTGAAGCCCGTGACCAACGTCATGGCGCCCAAGATCAACTACGTGCGGCTCTATAAACCCTGGGACTGGACCATCATTACCGGGGTGTTTCTGGACGATATCGATCATGCGTTTTATGTGATTCTGGCCGAATATTTTGCCGCCTCGCTGGGACTGTGCCTGGTGGTTTCACTGGTGATGCTGGTGATTATCCGCAGCATCCGCCGCCAGCTCGGCGGTGAACCGGGTTATGCGGCGAGCGTGGTGAGCCAGATTGCGGCGGGTGACCTGACGGTTCATGTGGTAGTCGCCGATGCCGATAAAAGCAGCCTGTTGTTCGCCATGAAAGGCATGCAAAACAGTCTTGAACACACCATCGGCTCGGTCCACAGCGGCAGCGAGTTGATCGCGGCGTCGAGCAAGGAGATTGCCGCCGGCAATCTGGATTTGTCGGCGCGTACCGAGCAGCAAGCCGCCTCGCTGGAAGAAACGGCGGCGAGCATGGCCGAGTTGACCACCACCGTCAAACAAAACACCGAAAGCGCACGGCAGGCCAGCGTGTTGGCCGTCGATGCCTCGGACATTGCCGATAAGGGCAATCATGTGGTCGAACGGATGGTCGGGACCATGAGCAATATCGCGGCGAGCTCCACCAAGATCGCGGAAATCACCAACCTGATTGAAGGTATTGCGTTCCAGACCAATATTCTCGCCTTGAATGCGGCCGTGGAAGCCGCGCGAGCCGGCGAACAGGGTCGAGGCTTTGCGGTGGTCGCCTCCGAAGTGCGCAACCTGGCCCAGCGTTCATCGGCGGCCGCCAAGGAAATCAAGGACCTGATCGAAACCTCGGTGGCCGCAATCAAGACCGGTTCCAGCGAAGCCGAACAAGTCGGGCAAACCACGGCGGAGATCCGCCAAGCGGTTAAGCGGGTGGCCGACATCATTGGCGAGATCGCCTCGGCGTCCGAGGAACAAGGGCGCGGCATCGAGCAGGTGAATCAGGCCGTCGGGCAAATGGATCAAGTCACGCAGCAAAATGCGGCGCTGGTCGAAGAAGCCGCGGCGGCAGCGCAATCGCTGGAAGAACAGGCGATGAAATTGAAACAAACGGTGGCGCTGTTCAAGGTCGAGTCGTCGAGCGCGGCGCTTCAGCAGCGTCGCGGCACCACCTCCTCGGCGCGCCGCGACGCGCCACGGCCGGCGCCCGCGCCGCTCGCCGCGCGAGCCCCCACGCGCGGGTCGAGCCCCGTCCGCCCCGCCGCCAAAGCCGACCGGCCGGTGCCACGCCCGGCGGCGGCAAAACGAGCGGCGGCCTCAGCTACGGCGCCACGGGCGGTGCGCGCCAGCGACAACAACGGCGAATGGGAAACTTTTTAAGCAGGGATCGGCCACGTCCGGTACAAGAGCCGGAACGGCCGTTGGGGTAAACGGCAGTGATTAAAAATCGGGTTCACCCTAAGGCAAGCCCGATTGATTGCACGGACTTTGTGTTGTACAGTTTCTGACCTGATGAAAGATAAGTTTTCGGTGCTGCACCCCCGAGGCAGCATAGACAGCAGATTGTAAGGCACCCCGGAGATGCAGCGTTCTTCGCACCCTCGTATCTGAAAACCGAAAGCGAAAAATGACTATTTATCGTCAAGCGGATACCGCGCCTATCGCGGACAAAGTCCTGCTGCAAATGTATGTACGGCAATGTCTCAAACTTGCCATCGGTCATCGTTATGTCCATAGCGATTTCCATCCGGACCAGCGCATGATGGCGCTTTGGGAAGGCTACTACTCGGTCGGCATTCCGCCCTCACAGGCAGTGAATTGCTGGTTCAGGCCTTTGCACTGACAAGTCGGCGCCGCGCTAGTATGATGGCCGCTCCTGTGGCGTATTCGGCGTGTCTATCCGTGCTGCTCGGGCAATCGCTTAGGCGGTCGCTTAGGCAATCGCTTACGTGCTCGCTTATGTGACGGATCAGGCCGCCGCTTACGCCGCCCTTTCCCTGCATGCGCGCTTCGGGCGGCATGCTTAGAGTGGCTCTATCATGTTCTCCGACACACTGACGGCCGGCCTCGGCAAGGCCGAGCTTTACACTGAACTCGCAGCGCAGGCCCAAGGCTTGCTGGCTGAAGAATCCGACAATATCGCCAACGCCGCCAATTTCGCCGCGCTGGTGTTTCACGCGCTGCCGGATCTGAACTGG
>JAMFSV010000155.1 GCA_026225455.1 Burkholderiales bacterium
ACTTTGCCTTGGCCGGGGACGGCGCACTTGCCGTCGTCCCGCAGCAGTCAGTCTCTGTTTGCTCCCGCGCTGTACCCCCGGCGTTGTCCCGCCTTTGCGGCGCTCTGCCTGCCTCGAATGACCTACCCACTGTATCGACTCGGGACCTTCTGCAAACACGCCCAAGTTACACAAGAAAGAAGAATTTTCATACGCCATGCCCTCGCGGCTCCAGTGCCTTGAGGCTGGGGTTACGGCACACAATTTGCGGCATGCATCATTGTTCAATTGAGATCTGATTGTTCGTTCCAGTATGCAGCGTCCTGTCGATTGTTTATTTATCCCATCAAGGAGAAACCATGAAAACACTTATCTCGCTCGCACTTGTAGCCTCTCTGGCTGGCGTTGGCACTTACGCCAGCGCACAAACCAACCCCACGCCCAATATGAATGGGGCAACCGATCCGTCCACCGGCATGTCGCCTCAGGGCGGCAAGGCCAAATCCGCGACGAACCATAAGGCCGGCACCATTGGCGGCAGCGGTGGCGATAGCGGCAGCGGTAGTAATGGCGGCAACGGCGGCGCTGGCGGTGCTGCGGGCAATGGCTCGGGCAGCGGCGCGGGCAATGGTTCGGGTAACGGTAGTTCGGGTGGCGGCAGCGGCGCCGGCGGTTCAGGTGGCTCTGGCGGCGGCTCGGGTGGCGGCAAGTAAGCCAATATGCTGGCGCTCGATGCTGAACCGGTCGAGCGCCAGTTCCATGCCGCTATCCGCAGTGTCCAGCGCAGTGTCCAGCGCGGTGTCCAGGTAACTCGCCGCGGTTATCAGTCGGCGGCACAGCGATCAATTATTCGCGGCACGCTCGACGTGCGCAGCGGGTGCGGTTACATCTCCTCCTGTATTTGCCGTCGCGTTTTCCGCCGTATCCTCCCACCCACCGCCCAACGCTTTATATAGAGTCACCAAATCCACCGCGACCTGGGTATCGGCGGCGCTGGATTGTTGGCGTGCCTGGGTAAATTGGCGTTCTGCGTCAAGCACATCGATAAACGACACGATGCCGTGGCGATAAGCATCATGCGCCAAATCAAAGGCGCGGCGGGTCGCTTGTTCAGTCTGATCCAATGCGTCGCGGCGGGCTTGATCGGCACGATAGGCAACCAAGGCATCGTCTACATCCCGCAGTGCGCTGAGCACCGTTTGACGATAATCGAGCGCCGCTTCCGCCTGCTGATTTTTGGCCAGTCGTATATTGGCGATCAAGGTGCCGCCCTCGAAGATCGGTAACGACACGCTGGGTCCGAACGAGTAAAAATGACTGGCCCAGTTGGTCAGATAACTGGCTTGTGTCGCGCGCAAGCCGAACTGCCCGGTCAGCGACAGATCCGGATAAAGTTGCGCCACGGCAACCCCGATTTGCGCCGTGGCCGCATGCAACTTGGCTTCCGCGGCACGGATATCCGGCCGGCGCCGGGCCAGGGTTGAGGGAAGCCCGAGCGGCACCAGATCGGGCAGCGGCGGAATCGGTCGCGGCTCGGCCAGGGTTGCGTCCAGGGTCCCCGGCGGCGTGCCGACCAGCACCGCCAAGGCGTTCATGGCCTGGATAATTTGTTGCTCGTCGTGCGGTACCTGGGCTTGATCGCTGGTCAATTGCGCCGAGGCACTTTCCACATCCGACTGACTGGCCATGCCATGCCGCTGGCGGTTACCGGTCAACGAGAGTATTTGCCGATTGACCTCGATTTGTTCCAGCGCCACTTGCTTGGACTGCTGCGCGCCGCGCAATTGGACATAGTTTTGCGCCACCTCGGCTTCCAGCGACAGCATGGCATCGTTGCTATTGGCGATGCTGACCTCGGTCTGGGCCTTGGCCGCTTCCACCGAACGCCGGACGCGCCCAAACAAATCCAATTCCCAAGAGGCATCGAAACCCGCTTGGAACAGATTGACCGGCGCTGTTGCCTGTTGCAGAAAACTATTGGCCGCCTGCTCTACCTTGGGGCCGCTGCCTGGTGAGAGCGTGTTTAAGGTGGGGTTGCTGCCGAGCTGGTCGACCTGGTTATATACGCCTTTCGATTTCAGAATACCTTCGAGACCCAGTTGCTCGCGGTTATAGCTAGCCGTCGCATTCACGCTGGGCAAGCCCTGCGCATTGGCCTGCAACACGCCGATACGCGCATCGACAATGCGCAATACGGCTTCCTGCAAACCGGGGTTGTCCGCCACCGCACGGGCGATCAGCGCATTGAGCACCGGGTCGTTGAAATTACGCCACCACCGGGGATCGGCATCGGCTTCGGGCTGCAACTCCGACGGTGCATGGCGCGGCACGGGCACCGCCGCTGCCGATGTTGCAGTCGAGCCCGCGGTCAAACTGCCGTCCAACTGCGATGCGCCGTGGTAAGTGGCGGGCAGTTGAGCGTCGGGATTTTTGAAATCGGGGCCTACCGTGCACGCGGCCAGCAGCAGCACCGACCCGCTGCAGATCGGGCCGAGCCAGCGGCGCAACGGGATAAATGTAGCCTGCACCATCAATGCTCTCCGCTACCGGCGGATTTGGCCGGGGTAAACAAAAAAGTGAAGGGAACAAATGCAAATGCCACCAGCGCATACAGCCCGAACACATCGATATAAGAAAGAATCACCGATTGTGCAATCAACGATTGATACAGGTATCCGCTCGCAGCCTGCCCCGCCTGTGCCAAAACGCTGCCGCCTTGCTGGATCGATTCGGTGACGCGCTGCAAGGCCTCGGTGTAGGAAGCCGACAGGGGCGACATATGCTGCCCCAGGTAAGCCATATGCACTTGCGACCGGTTAGTCACCAGGGCCGTCGAAAGAGAAATACCGATTGAACCTGCGACATTGCGGAACATGGTGAACAAGGCCGTGGCGTCGCCATTCATTCGTTTGGGCAAACTGACATAAGCCAGGGTCGTCACCGGCACAAACAAAAAGCCGATGGCCAATGACTGCGAACTCCGCACCATCACCAGCGAAAAATAATCCATATTCGGCACCAGACGCCGTGAATACAGCATGGCGCAGCCCATCAAGAGAAAGCCCGCGGCCACAATAAAACGCGTCTGCACATAAGGCATGGCGCGGCCGATCAAGGGAATGGTCAAGGTGATCAGGATCGCGCCCGGCGACAGCACCAAACCGGCCAAGGTCGCGGTATAGCCGAGTTGTTGTTGCGCGAGTTGGGGCACCAGCACCGCACTGCCATATAACAACATGGCAAAGACAAAGATCGCCAGCGACCCCAAGGCAAAATTACGGTCCTTCAAGCAACGCAAATCCACCACCGGATCTTTGGCATAAAGCAACCAGAACACGGCTCCCACCAAGCCGAATGCCGACAAAACGGCAAAGGTGCAAACAAACCCGGAGGAAAACCAATCGGCATCCTCGCCGCGGTCGAGCATCACCTGCAAACACCCCAGTCCCAAGGTGATCAAGCCGATGCCGATGTAATCGAGCGACAGCGTGCCTTTTTTTGCCTTGCGCTCCCACGGCGGGTCTTCGACAAATTGCATGACGGCAAAGGTGGTGAGTACTCCAATCGGCACATTGATCAGGAATACCCAGCGCCAGGTAAAGTTGTCCGTAATCCATCCGCCCAGGGTCGGGCCAAGCACGGGCGCCACCACAATCGCCAAAGCCGATACGGAAAAAGCGCGGCTGCGTTGCGACGGCTCGAAGGTATCGAGGATGATTGCCTGCTGGTTAGGCTGCAAACCGCCGCCGAAAAATCCCTGGAACATTCTGAACAGCACCAATTGCCACAGATTGGTGGCCAGCCCGCATAACAAGGAGCACACGGTAAACGCTGCAATACAGATGACAAAATAGCGTTTGCGACCCAGCACCCGGCCCAGGAATGCCGAGATCGGCAAGACAATGCCATTCGCCACCAGATAGGCGGTCAAGGCCCAAGTCGCCTGGTCGTAACTGGCCGACATGGTGCCGGCAATATGCGGCAAGGCGACGTTGACGATGGTGGTATCGAGCACCTCCATAAATGCCGCCATCGTCACTACCACGGCAATCAACCAAGGATTGGACGAAGGTTTCCACTGGCCGGGTTGATCGGCGGGGGGCGTAGCGCTACTCATCGGACTGTCACGGTGGGGTCGACGGATAAGCCGACGCCCAATGGGCGGTGCGGGTCCAGACCGCGGTCGATCACGATCTTGACCGGCACGCGTTGCACGATTTTGACGAAATTACCGGTCGCGTTTTCAGGCGGAAAGGTCGAAAAGAACGAACCCGTGCCTGCCTGAATGCTGTCGATCTTGCCGTTCAGCGTCAGGTTGGGGTAGGCGTCGATCTTGATCGTGACCGGCTGGCCGGCCTTCATATGGCGCAACTGCGTTTCCTTGAAATTGGCTGTTACCCACAAATCGTTGCTGACCAGCGAGGTCAACGCCTGACC
>JAMFSV010000156.1 GCA_026225455.1 Burkholderiales bacterium
CGGGAGCGCGCTTGCTCCGGCCTGCGGCGGCGCTTGCAATGGCACCCGCCAACATAGCCGGTGCCGGCTGGTCCACCATGATACCGGCTTCAGCAAAGGCCAGACTGGCCGCGCCACGGGTAAGACCTGCGTACATCTGGGCATATTGAGCGGCCGACGCGGCCCAACTGAATTCACGGCGCATGCCGTTGCGCACCAGCATCTGCCACGTATCGCGCTCTTGATACACACTCAAGGCACGGCGGATTGCCGCCGCCATCTCCGCCGCTGTCTCACCGTCGAACAGAAAACCGGTGGCGCTGCTCGCCGGCGTGTCGCCGCGGCCGATATCGCAGACCGTGTCCATCAAACCACCGACTCGCGAGGCGATGGGCACGGTGCCGTAGCGCATGGCATACACAGGTGTCAGGCCATATGGTTCGAAACGGCTGCCATGCAGCAGCATGTCGCCGCCAGCATGCAATAGATGCGCCAAATCTTCCTCGTAACCGATATGGACTCCGACGCGACCCGGGTATTGCAGCGCGAGAGCGCAGAAATTTTCTTCGATCGCCGGTTCGCCGCATCCGAGTATCGCCACTTGGAGGTGTCGGTTTTCCTGCAGCAGTTGCGCCAACGCATGCACCGCTACATCCGCCATTTTTTGCGTCGTCAGGCGGCTGCCGTGAACCAGCAGCGGGGCCGCGGGGTCCACCCGCAAATTAAAGGCGCATTGCAAAGTATGTTTGCAGACCGCCTTGCCCTGGCGGCGATCCGCGGTATAAGTCGCAGGCAAGCTGGCATCGCTCGCCGGGTCCCACACCTTGACGTCGACCCCATTCGGGATCGCACCGAGTTGCTCGCGCCGTTCTTGCAATAAACCCTCAAGTCCATGGCCGAAACGGGGTGTGAGAATTTCGCGGGCGTAAGAATGACTGACGGTGGTCACTTGGTCGGCATAACGGATACCGGCCTTCAGATAATTCAACTGACCCCAGAATTCGATCCCGTCCGCGCCCAGCACTGAATCGGGAATCCCCAGCGCCGCAGCCTGTTCCAGTGGAAACAGGCCTTGAAACGCCAAGTTGTGGATGGTCTGCACCGACGGCACTTTGCTCTGCTGCTGGCGCATCATCATAGGAGTCAACCCCGCATGCCAGTCGTGGGCATGAACCACATGAGGCACCGGCAGATCCGTGGCGCCGGCGGAGATCTGGCTGGCGGCGTAACTTAAAGCCGCAAAACGCGCGCCGTTGTCGGTGAATTCCTTGCCTTGCGCATCGGCGTATGGGCTTCCCGCGCGATTGAACAAACTCTCGCTATCGAGCAAGACGATGGTGATTTCAGAGTCCGGCAGGCGGCCGGCAAGGAGACGTCCCGGGCCGGCGTTACCGGGCAACACCGGCAACACGCCGACCTGGCGCAAACCACGAGCACTTGCCAGCGCTTGCGGATACCCCGGCATCAGCAGGGTGACATCGACGTTACGTTCCTGCAGCGCAGCGGCGAGACCGCTGACCGCATCACCCAGGCCACCGGTTTTTGCCAGCGGTACGGCCTCAGCGGCCACAAATAGGACTCTTGGTTTCACAATCGGCTCCGTTTGGTTGACGCGCGAACTCAAGCACGGTGCGCTCATCATTCATCTGACCCAGGGCGTCTACCGAAGCTGAATATCGGCGACAGAGCACCTGAGGAAAAATAGTCCCTGATCTAAGAGTTGCCTGTGCGGGCAAATCTGCACGTTATATGTTGCGAAGATCGTGCCAGCTTTTCCATAATTCAAAAAAATAATGGAAAGCCTTATGGCATAAGGATGTTCTATCTTTTTCAAAAAAATGGGGCGCAAGCGCGGGGAGCAAGCGGCGCCTGCATGCCTATGTAAAATATGCTTTTGTTGGTAGAACCTGCATGACTGCGCTGCTCCGGCACGCGCCACCGGTCAGGTTCCGGTCATGCTGCGGCCATGTTTTTGCTCAGGCGTACGGGAATCGATTTCGCCGCCGGTACCTGGCTACCCTTGGCATGATGCCAAAGCGGGATGAGCGGATTGCATTCCGGGTAGTAGCCTGCGATACAGCCCGGTGGAATGTCATGTGTGGTCACGCGCAGTCCGCCCACTTGCCGCACCACCTGGTCATGTGCCACAGTTGATGCCTGCACCAGTTCGCCTTCCCGCAGACCCAGGCGCGCGATATCGTCGGCATGCATCAGCAACACCTTGCGCGTGCCGTACACGCCGCGGAAACGATCATCCAGGGTATAGATGGTGGTATTAAATTGGCTATCGCTGCGAATCGTGAACAAGCGCAACACATCCGGCCCGCTATCCGGCATGTCGGGATCTTCTGCCAGCATCGAGGGAACTTTGAAATTGGCTTTGCCGGTTACGGTATTCCATTGACGTTGGCAGGCCGGGAGCGGCCGGCGGAATCCGCCCGGAGTACCCAGGCGCGCATTGAAGTCATGAAAAATGGCGGGGAAGGTTTGTGCAATGGCGTCGCGAATCAAGCTGTAGTCGGCGACCCAGGCGGACCAGTCCACTTGGGGGTGATTTGGCAATAGGGCCTGAGCAATGCCGGCAATGATGGCGGGTTCGGAGCGCAAATTTTCGCTGGCAGGTTCTTGCACCCCACGCGACGCGTGCATAAAGCCGGTGCTGTCTTCGACGCTGACGATTTGCGCGCCGCTAGTTTGCCGGTCGATTTCAATTCGGCCCAAACAGGGCAGGAGGTAGGCTTGCTCGCCATGGACCAGATGGCTGCGATTGAGTTTGGTCGCGATCTGTACCGTCAGTGGGATTTTTTCCCAGGCGGCTTCCATCAACACGGTTTCGGGTACGGCGCGGACAAAATTACCGCCTAGCCCAATAAACGCATTGATTTTTCCCGCCAGGATTTGTTCACACGCCTTCACGGTATTTAGACCATCTTCCCGCGGTGGGTCAAAATCGTACTGGCTCGCCAGCGCATCCAACGGCGCGAGTTTGGCTTTTTCGGTAATGCCGACAGTGCGTTGCCCCTGAACGTTGGAGTGACCCCGTACCGGGCAGATGCCGGCTCCCGGTTTGCCCAGATTGCCGCGCATCAGCAGCAAGTTGGACAACATTTGTACGTTCTGCACGCCGTGCCGATGCTGCGTCAATCCCATACCGTAGATGCCGATCACGGCCGCCGCCCGTGCATATTCTCCTCCGGCAGCCGCCAGGGCGCCCCGCGTCAAACCTGATTCCTGTTCGATGTGTTCCCAACTGGTGGCTCTCGCGGTTTGTTCAAACGCGTCGAAACCTTGCGTATGGGCGGCGATAAAGTCGATATCGAGGATGCGCATCGCACGATTCAGGCGTGCCTCGTCGTCCAGTTCGAACAAGACTTTGCATAAGCCCATGATGGCCGCACTGTCCCCTCCTGCCTTGACTTGATGATATTGCGTGCTGATCCGGGTTTCGGCGGCGCTCAACATTTCCTGGGGCGATTGCGGATTGGCAAAACTCAACAGACCCGGCTCGCGCAGCGGATTAAAGGTGATGACCGGAACTCCGCGACGCCGGGCATCTTGTAGCTGATGCAACATCCGTGGACTATTGGTACCGACATTCTGGCCGAAAAAGAAGATGCAATCGGCCTGCTCAAAATCGGCCAGAGACACCGTGCCGACGCCGACACCGATGGTTTCGTAAAGCGCGACACCAGTGCTTTCGTGGCACATATTGGAACTGTCCGGCAGGTTATTGCTGCCGTACAGACGGGCCATCAATTGATACATATAGGACGCCTCAAGCGAAGCCCGGCCTGAGGCATAAAACACGGCGGAGTGCGCAGCGCAGGAACGCAAGGCTGTGCCGATTTCCGCATAAGCCTGCTCCCAACTTATCTCCAGGTATTTATCCAGCGTGCTGTCCCAGCGCATTGGGGCGGTGATGCGTCCCAATGCTTCGAGATCGTGATCTTCCCACTGACGTAGCTCACTTAAAGTCTGCGTGAGGAAAAATGCCGGGTCGACCCGCTTCTGGGTAATTTCCCAGGCCGTCGCGCGCGCGCCGTTTTCACAAAACTCAAAGGGATGGGGATTGGCGGGTTTGGCCCAGGAACAACTGACGCAGGCAAAACCATCGGCTTTGTTTTGCTGCAACAGGACACGGCTGCCATGCCAGGCAACATTTTGTTCGAGCAAGGCGCCGGCCACGGCTTTGACCGACCCCCAGCCGCCGGCGGGGTGATGGTAATCCTCGAAGTGTTCCTTCTTGTCCATGGCTTGAATCCTTTGCTTGAAACCTTTGTATTTCATCGGAACTGCGGATGAATTCACCGGAAGCAAGAATCGAGCGCCATACCCAGCGGGTCGCAGGCCAACGCGGCAGCGACGCAAGCTGCATTTTTCGACTGAGCTTGGTAATTTTTACACAGGACACTACGGCAGGCGCAGTTCGCCTCGCGGCTTCTGTGAACACGCTATGTCACGGTGCGCGGCCGAGATCTATACGGCACGGAAGGACACGCGATATTTGCGTTGAGTGGGCAGGCACGGGATTTGCACTATTCCGGCTGTCTCGCTGCGGGTCCAGGTGCTTGGGTTCTATCAAGCTGCTTCTATCCACTTCATCGATAGGGCGCCCGGGTCCGTAATACTCATACGTCAAGCTATAACAGGAGAAATGTCATGCCTTACATTTTAGGTTGGTTCATGGGTGTACCGGTATTTGTGTTGCTGATTTTGTTTTTGATTTTCCACTGAAAATTTCCCAATACCATACCTATACAGAGGTGAACCATGGCTATGATTTTGACCCAACCGCGCACCGCTTTGCGTATGTCGTGGGGTGCAGTATTTGCCGGGGTGGTGTTGTCCCTGGTGGCCGGCTTGATCCTGAATATGCTCGGGGCCGGCATCGGTGCTTCGGCTTTGGCTCCGCTTAAATATCAGAATCCACTGCAAGGCTTTGGTTTTGCCACCGGGGCGTGGCTGTTGATCGCCTCCGTCATCTCCGTGGTGATCGGTTCTTATCTGGCTGGACGCTGCGCGCCGGTACTGGGCTGGCTGCACGGCATGCTCGCCTGGAGTGTGACCATGCTGGTGGTGGTTTACCTGTCGCTATCGTTTGCCGCCAGCGCATTGAGCGCTGCCGACAATGTCGCCGGGCAA
>JAMFSV010000157.1 GCA_026225455.1 Burkholderiales bacterium
TCCTTGCGAATACGCAAAGTATTCGCCGCGTCCCATTCCTTGCCCTCGCCCTTTGTGGGTGGCAACGCAAGCCCATTATTAGCGTGAACAGGCCCTAGCTTGGCCGTGCGCTTGCACGGAAAGGAGATGCCATGCCTGGCAGTGATTCTTGTCCTTCTTGTTTCGATAGTTACGAAATTCCAGAAAATTTTCTCTTGATCCAGGAGAAGCGAGCCGCGTTCCCAGGCTGAGAGTGCCTTGACACTCAAGCATCGAACCCGCTGGCTTCTCCAACTCAGCCACGGAGTTCCCATGTCCTTCTCGAACCTGCGTCCAGCAGCCTCCTCAATTCATCCGCCAGCGCCGAGCGCTGTGCTTGACGATGCACACAACGGCGACATCCAAGGCGCGTTCGGCACCATCGCTCAGCATGACACGGCGCCCCGCTTAAACTGGTTCGCCAAATTTCGCACCTTGCTGGCGATCCTGGGCCCCGGCCTGATCGTGATGGTCGGCGATAACGATGCCGGCGCCTTTGCTACCTATACCCAAGCCGGGCAAAATTACGGCACCACCTTGTTGTGGACGCTGATGTTGCTGATCCCCGTTTTGTTTGTGAATCAGGAAATGGTCTTGCGTCTCGGCGCGGTCACGGGTGTGGGTCACGCCCGTTTGATTTTTGAGCGCTTCGGCAAATTCTGGGGTGCTTTTAGCGTAATCGACTTGTTTGTGCTGAACGCCTTGACCATCGTGACCGAATTTATCGGCATTACCTTTGCCGTCGAATTTTTGGGCGTCAGCAAACTGATGGGCGTGGGAATTGCCGCGGTGCTGACCATGGCCGCTGTCAGCACCGGCAGTTTTCGCAAATTCGAACGTTTTGCCATGGTGCTGGTATTCGCCAGTTTGCTGCTGGTGCCGGTGCTGGTGATGGTACATCCGCCGGTAGGGCAGATTGCGCGGGATTTTGTCATGCCGAATTGGCCCAAAGGCTCGAAGCTGAGCGACGTGATGTTATTGGTGATCGGCATCGTCGGTACCACCGTGGCGCCGTGGCAGCTATTTTTTCAGCAAAGCTATGTGGTCGACAAGCGTATTACGCCGCGCTTTCTCAATTATGAAAAAGTGGATCTGTGGATTGGCATCGGCCTGGTGATGATCGGCGGTGTGGCGATGATGGCCTTTGCGGCACAACTGTTCGGCGGGCGGCCCGAATTCGGCAACTTTACCGATGCGGGCGGTGTGTTGGCGGGCCTGAACAAGTATGCCGGGCGCACGCCCGCGGTACTGTTTGCGATTGCCTTGATTGACGCGTGCATCATCGGCGCCGCTTCGGTTTCTTTAGCGACCGCTTATGCGATCGGCGATGTGTTCTCGATTCGCCACTCTTTACACCGCAAGGTCGGCGATGCGAAGGGCTTTTATTTGATCTATTTCGGCATCGTGGCTTTTGCCGCGGTACTGGTCCTGATTCCGGGCTCGCCCTTGGGATTGCTCACCGAGGCGGTACAGACACTGGCCGGTGTACTGCTACCCAGCGCCACCGTGTTCTTGTTGTTGCTGTGCAATGATAAAGCGGTGTTGGGTCCCTGGGTCAATGCAAAAAAACTGAACTTGTTTACCGGTGCCATTATTTGGATCCTGGTGATGCTGTCGGTTATTTTGACGGCTGCCACGGTGTTCCCCGAGATTAGCGGCGCTACCATCCTGTCGATCTTGGGTGGGGGCACGGTGTTTGCCTTGCTGGGTTATGGCATCACGCTGGTGCTGCAAAAAAGCGGCTCGAAGCCGGGCGTGAAGCAATCGATGAAGCGTGCCACGGTAGCTTATTTGCATGAGCAAAAACAACGCCAGGCCGGATGGCGTATGCCGCCGATCGAAGAACTGCCTGCTCCCAATCTGACCATGAGCAAGCGGGTCTGGATGGGAATTTTGCGCGGTTATCTGCTGGTTGCAGTGGGTTTGGTCATTGTCAAAGTGGTGCAGATAATGTTGCATTAAGCCATGCAGATGGAACCGTGGCGCCGGATCCATCTACGCCAGGCGCCCCGGTTTTCGGCGATGGGATATCCTGTTTCAGCTTGAGGTCCGCACTCGGACCTGCATCCCGGGGGCCGGATCCAGGCGAGCGGAGTGGAAGAATTTCGCCGCCGGCCCGGCAGGCGGGGGTATCCTTAGGTTTCCGAGCAAAAAGCCAGGTTGTGTCTAAGCAAACGGCAATCTATACCGATGCGCCGACAGATGCAGGGAGACCGCATGAGCAATCAGGAACCGAATACGCTGGATGCTTGGCATGCCGCAAGATTGCTGGCTCGCCGCGAATTGAGTGCGGTCGATTTGCTACGTTCCTGCCTGGATCGCATTGCGGCGCGCAATGCCGACATTCAAGCTTTTAATTTTGTCGCCGCCGACGCTGCCCTGGCCCATGCTCGCGCGCTCGATTCCGGGGCTGTGCGCGGCTTGTTGCATGGTTTGCCGCTGGGAATCAAAGATCTGTTCGATGTGGTTGGCATGCCGGCTACCTATGGTTCACCCATTTATGCAGCGCACTATCCGATTGCCGACGCGGCCGCGGTCGCCTTGTGCAAGGAGGCCGGAGGAATTGCGCTGGGCAAGACCGTCACCACTGAATTCGCCGCCTTCCAGCCTGGACCCACGCGCAACCCGCGCCGCACCGATCATACGCCCGGAGGCTCGTCCAGCGGTTCGGCTGCGGCGGTGGCGGACTATATGGTGCCGCTGGCCTTCGGCACCCAGACCGCGGGTTCGATTATCCGGCCGGCATCGTTTTGCGGCGTAGTCGGTTACAAGCCGAGTTTTGGGCGGATCCCGCGCGCGGGTGTCAAAGGGGTGGCGGAATCGCTGGATACTGTCGGCGGTTTTGGCCGCAGTGTGCGCGACGTCGGTTTGCTTGGCGCGGTGTTGTTGGGCGATCGGCGGCTGGCCGAGTTACCCGAAAATCTTGAGCGACAGTCGTTGCGCATCGGTTTTTGCCGCACCGATTTGTGGCTGGTGGCCGACGACAGCACCCGCCACGCGTGGGCGGATGCTCATGCTCGGCTGCAGCGAGCCGATATCGCCGTACTTGAGGTAGAGTTGCCGGACGCTTGCGCGCCGCTGGTTGAATTGCATAAAAGCGTGATGGCGCATGAAGCCGCCCGCGTCCTGGCCGACGAGCGCCTGCGTCATCGCGGTCAGCTTAGCCAGCGGCTATTGGCGCTGATGGACGAGGGGCTTACGATTGATGGCGCGCGCCATTTGGCCAATATGGCTCAGGTCGAATTGGCCAAAAAACAGATCGAATCCTGCTTCGATGAGGTCGATGTCCTGCTGACACCGAGCGCTATCGGCGAAGCGCCGCAAGGACTCGACGCCACCGGCGACCCGGTGTTTTGCCGTTATTGGACCTTGCTCGGTTTGCCTTGCGTCCACCTGCCGTTTGCTTATGGCATTTCGGGCTTGCCGGTAGGTTTGCAACTGGTCGGGCGGCATGGCGACGATCGCCGTTTGTTGGCGATCGCTCATTGGGTTCATACCCAACTCAACGCGATGGAGCATGATTAAACTTGCCGACGTCGGTGAGAAGCATCGAGATAACACTCTTCCCGGCCACCGTCGGCACCGGCATCAGCCCATCCATCGCTGAAAAAGCATGACGGGGCAGGTCTGCAATGCGAAAATAGCTGATCTATTCGAAACCTGCCGCAGGCGGCCTTAAGCCCTTGTCTTCAATCCATGTACCTTAATTTTTTACCTTCGTTTTTGTTACCGGTTTTATGCCCGCACCCGCGGGTAAAAACCGGGCGGGGAGGGGCGCATGGTCAGCGCTGAGACCCTCGCCTGGCCCGATGCATCGGCCCGCGATGCCTACTATATGCGGCTTGCACTTGATCAGGCCGAACATGCCCGGGTGCGCGGCGAAGTACCGGTGGGCGCGGTCATCGTGCGCGACGATACCGTCATTGCCAGCGGCTTCAATCAGCCTATCGGTTTACATGATCCGTCTGCGCATGCAGAGATGGTGGCCTTGCGCGCTGCCGCGCTGCAGCTTGAAAACTACCGTTTACCGGGCTGCGAGATTTTTGTCACGCTCGAACCGTGCCTGATGTGCTCGGGCGCCATTATGCATGCCCGTTTGGCACGGGTGGTTTTTGGTGCGCGCGACCCCAAGACGGGAGCCTGCGGCAGTGTCGTCGACGTATTTGCGCAAGAGCGCCTGAACCACCATGCGACCGTCACCGGTGCCGTGCTGGAGGATGCCTGCGCACAATCGCTGAGTTCGTTTTTTGTCGCGCGCCGGCGAGCCGTACGCGAAGCCCGTGCGCTGCAAGCTGCACCACACCCGCACCTTGAGCCATGACTGCATCCCATTCCATTACGCTCATCGCACCTTCCGGTTACCCGGCCGATCCGCTCGCAGCCGTTCGCGGCATCCATCGTCTACGCGATGCCGGGCACGCGGTGAGCGGTGTAGAAACCACCGGCCGCCGTTACCAACGTTTTGCGGGGTCCGATGCACAACGTGTCGCGGATTTGAACCGGCTGGCCGATCCGGCCAACCCCTTATCCGATATCGTGCTGGCGGTGCGCGGCGGTTTTGGCGCCAGCCGTTTGCTGGGCGAAATCGACTATGCGGGCCTGAAAAAGCGGCTCACTGGAACACCCACCGCCTTGGTCGGGCATAGCGACTTTACGGCGATTCAGCTTGCTTTGCTGGCACAAAGCGGGCTGACGACCTTTGGCGGCCCGATGCTGATATCGAATTTCGGCGCGGCAATACTGGATCAGACTACCTGGGATAGTTTCTGGCACACGCTGAATACCCCACAGACCACCCTGGAAATCGCGGCCCCACAGACCGACGCGGTGCAAGTGGAGGGGATTTTATGGGGCGGCAACCTGGCTTTGTTGACGGCCATGATAGGCACGCCCTATATGCCGCAAATCGACGGCGGCGTGATGTTTATCGAAGACGTTAACGAACCGCCGTTTCGCATCGAACGGATGATTTTGCAATTGCATCAAGCCGGTATTCTGGCGCGGCAGCAAGCGCTGATATTGGGCGATTTCACCGACTATACCCAGACTCCCTATGACAACGGCTATACCTTGGAGACGATGATCGAGAGCCTGCGTCATCGCTTGGGTTTGCCTATAGTCTGGGGTCTGCCGTTCGGACATGGGTCGACCATCGTGACGTTGCCGGTTGGTGCTCCCGCGCGTCTGGTGTCGCATACCGAGGGCTTCAGCCTGAGTTTTTCGGCCTATCCGAACTTTGCTTAAGTGCCGCACGGGCCCGGGGCATGGGCCGCGACGCACAATTCCGGTGGCGCGCTGCCGGGATGCTACAATACACGGTTTTTTTCCCAGTTGACATCAAAAGGGTCGCGCAGTGCTGTCTACCGCCAATATCACCATGCAGTTCGGGCCTAAGCCCTTGTTTGAAAATATTTCCGTCAAATTCGGAGAGGGCAACCGTTACGGCCTGATCGGCGCGAATGGCTGCGGCAAGTCGACTTTTATGAAAATCCTCGGTGGCGATCTTGACCCATCGAGCGGCAAC
This sequence comes from Burkholderiales bacterium, assembly GCA_026225455.1. Lineage (GTDB taxonomy): Bacteria > Pseudomonadota > Gammaproteobacteria > Burkholderiales > Burkholderiaceae > LMUX01. The sequence continues at coordinate 5,543 of JAMFSV010000157.1, forward strand.
GTCATGCTTGAGCCGAATATCCGTCTGGGTAAGCTGAAACAGGATCAGTTCGGCTACGAAGAGATGCGGGTGCTGGACGTGGTGATGATGGGCCACACCGAAATGTGGCAGGCCATGGCCGATCGCGATGCGATTTATGCCGATCCGGAAGCGACCGACGACGACTACATGCGTGCCGCCGACCTTGAAGCCCGTTTTGCTGAATTCGATGGTTACACCGCCGAAGCGCGCGCCGGCGAGTTGCTGCTGGGCGTGGGCGTGCCGACCGAGCAGCATAGCGGCCCCATGAGCGGCGTGGCCCCCGGCTGGAAACTGCGGGTGTTGCTGGCCCAGGCCTTGTTCTCGAATCCCGACGTCTTGCTGCTGGACGAGCCGACCAACAACCTGGACATCAACACCATCCGCTGGCTCGAAGATGTGCTTAATCAGCGCAATTCGACCATGATTATCATCTCGCACGATCGCCACTTCCTGAACCAGGTCTGCACTCACATGGCCGATATGGATTACGGCACGCTCAAGGTGTATCCGGGCAATTACGACGACTATATGCTGGCGTCGGCGCAGGCCCGCGAACGGCAAGTCAGCGCCAACTCGAAAGCGAAAGACCGGATTATCGAACTGCAGGATTTTGTGCGCCGTTTTTCGGCCAACAAATCGAAGGCGCGCCAGGCCACCAGCCGGGCGAAACAGATCGACAAGATCAAGGTCGAGGACATCAAGCCGTCTTCGCGGCAAAACCCGTTTATTCGCTTCGAATTCGACAAGAAACTACATAATCTGGCGGTCAATGCGGAAAGCGTGCGCAAAACCTACGACCGGGTGATTTTTAATAATCTCGACTTGTCGGTGCAGTCGGGCGAAAAAATTGCGATCATCGGTGAGAACGGCGCCGGCAAAACCACCTTGCTGCGCTCGTTGTTGGGCTCGGTCGAGGTTGACGGCGGTACCGTCAAATGGGCCGAGCACGCCAATGTCGGTTATATGCCGCAAGACACCTCGGAAGAATTTCCGGTGGACCTGTCGCTGACCGACTGGATTCAGCAATTCGCCCAGGAAGGCGATGACGACCAGGTGTTGCGCGGCACGCTGGGTCGTTTGCTGTTTGGCGGCGACGACGTACGCAAGTCGGTCAAGGTCCTGTCGGGTGGCGAAAAAGGCCGGATGATCTGGGGCAAGTTGATGCTCGGCAAACATAATGTGCTGATGATGGACGAGCCGACCAACCATATGGATATGGAATCGATCGAGTCGTTGCAAATCGCCCTCGAAAAATTCCCGGGCACTTTGATTTTTGTCTCGCATGACCGTGAATTCGTGAACGGCCTGGCTGGCCGGATTATCGAAATCAAGATGGATGGCAAGGTCAACGATTACCACGGTACGTATGAAGAGTATTTGAGCAATCAGGGCCTGCAATAAGCGCTGCTGCATTTGGTGAGATAACAAACACCCGGCCTGAGTGCCGGGTGTTTGTTATTGCGCGGCCGACGCGCAGGCAGTGGGCATCGCGGCGGCGGTTATTTCAGCGAAGCGGCGGGCGGCTTTATGCTGGCCATGATGGGTGCGTTCCACCAGTCCCACCTCGCGATAAAAAGTCTCATTTCCCAGGCTGATTGCCGTGATGCCCGCGGGCCATCCGCCTGGCCCTGCAATCGTGGGCACCAGCGCGACCCCGATACCGCGCGCGACCATTTGCACAATGCCCTGGATCTCGTCCATTTCGAGGACTTCGTTAACTTTAAGCCGGGCCCGCAGCAGGAACCGCTCGACCAGGCGGCCGCCAAAAGAGCCGCGGTCATAGCGGATAAACGGCGCTTGCTTGAGGATCTGCCGCCAGGACGCGCAGTCGCCGGCCATCGCGCTGGGCACCAATAAAACAAACGGCTCGGTGGTCAATGAGCGCCATGAGAGCTCGGCCGGCAGCGCGAAAGAGGGGCGAATAATCACCGCGACATCGATCTCGCCTGAGTCAACTTGACCGAGAAGATTGAGCGACACCCCCGGCACGAGACGGATGCGCCAGGCGGGTAACTCCCGGCGGAAATTTTGCACGGCATCCACCAGAAATGAAATCTGTGCCGAGGCAATCGCACCGACCCGCAACAAGCCGGCATGCTCCACACTTCCATCGAGTTTTTCCAGCCGCGCATACAGGGTGAGCAGTTCTTCGGCCAGTGCGAGTGTCTCGTGGCCCGCACCGTTAAGCGTAGCGGAACGGCCGGTTCGATCGAACAAGGCGCGGCCCAGGTGCTCTTCGAGCCGCTGTATTTGAGCGCTGACGGCCGATTGCGTCAGGCCGGTGCGGGCGCCTGCTGCGGCAAAAGTGCCGTGCTGACACACGGCAATAAAGGTCTTGAGTTCACGCAGCATGGGTTATCAATCAATATTTTTGATGGTGAGATCAATAATATATCGTTTTTCATCAATTTTTATTGAGTTTAGAATCGTTTCCAAGACTCCCATTCAGCGTAAGACAATGGGGCACACCAACCTCAATCAAGCCGGACTACCACTATGAGCGATACCCGCGCCACGCTGCCCCCATTTCACTTGGCTTTCCCCGTTCACAGCATTGCAGCGGCTCGTGAGTTCTACGGCCAGTTGCTAGGCTGCCCCGAAGGACGCAGTTCAGAGAACTGGGTCGATTTCAACTTTTATGGGCATCAAATCGTGGCTCACCTCGCGCCGGAGGAAGTCAGGCAGGTGAAAACCAGTGCGGTGGATGGCGATGCCGTGCCGGTACGGCACTTTGGCGCGGTGCTGCCGATGGATCAGTGGCAAGCCATGGCCGATAAACTGCGCGCTGCGGGCCTGGCTTTTATTATCGAGCCGCACGTGCGCTTCAGAGGCGAGCCAGGTGAACAAGCGACGATGTTTTTCCTCGACCCGTCGGGCAATGCGGTGGAAATCAAGGCGTTTGCCGATTTGACTTCATTGTTTGCCAAATAACCGGCTCAGCTATTGCCCTGGCCCTGCGGTTGACGAGTGAAATAGACCGCAGTGCCTTCGGCACGAATCCGGGTCCAGACAACGCGTTTTTCTTCGTCGCTTAAAAATACCCAATTACAGACTTCGAGGGCGGTGCGGCCGCATCCTTGGCAAATCTCGTCGAAAAGCGTCGAGCAAATACCGATGCAGGGACTGTCAGGCAGGTCGTTCAGGATGGACATGAGCAAAAATGGAGGGTTGGGCCGTCTATTTTAGACTATTGCCGGCGCCGCCTCCGATTCATCTGGAATCGGCCGAACGTCGATTTCGTACGACGCTCTAGAAATTGTTTTTGAGGTCATCGGTTTTGATGTTAATTTCTGATTTTTCAATATTAAGTGCGGTGCGGGCCGGCGAGCGTTCACGCCTCGGCGCCGCGCGCTTTAAATCGGGAGATCGGGATGGATGGAAATGTAAAACCGGGTGTGGTCCGCCTGATCAAGCTGGCGGCCTGCGTTTGCGCCGGTATTGCGTCGTTATCCGCCACGCCGGCATGGGCCGCGGGCGGAAATCTGAATATCTACAATTGGTCGGACTACATCGCCAAAGATACGATTCCCAACTTCGAAAAACAGAGTGGGATTAAAGTCCGCTATGACGTCTACGATAGCGACGATACGCTGCAAGCCAAACTGCTGACGGGCAGTTCGGGTTACGACATCGTGGTGCCGACCAGCAATTACGCCGGTAAACAAATCGCGGCCGGGGTGTTCGCCCCACTCGACAAATCCAAATTACCGAATTTGAAGTACCTCGATCCGCAACTGATGGCGCTGGTCGCCGGGTCTGATCCGGGCAACAAGTATGTCGATCCCTGGGCTTATGGCACCACGGGGCTTGGTTATAACGTGACCAAGGTGCAGCAACTGCTGGGCAAGTCGGTGCCGTTGGATAACTGGGATGTCCTGTTCAAACCCGAGCTTATTTCGAAGTTGAAAGGCTGCGGCGTATCGGTGCTGGACGCACCGGACCAGGTATTCGCGGCTACCCTGCATTACATTGGGCGCGACCCCAACAGCAGCAACCCGGCCGATTATCAGGCCGCGCTCGAAACCCTCAAGAAAATTCGTCCTTACATCACGCAATTTAATTCCTCGGGTTATATCAACGACCTGGTGGGTGGCGACGTGTGTTTTGCCTACGGTTTTTCCGGCGACGTGGTGATTGCCAAGCATCGCGCCATCGAAGCCAAGAAGGCTTACAAAATTGAGTATTACATTCCCAAGGGCGGCGCTCCGGTCTGGTTCGATGTGATGGCCATTCCCAAAGACGCGAAAAATAAAGATGCCGCCTTGGCCTGGATGAACTACATCGAAACGCCGCAAGTTCATGCCGCGATTACCAATGAAGTTTATTACCCCAGTGTCAATCTTGAGTCACGCAAGTATGTGGACAAGGATGTAGCGCAGGATCCGGCGGTGTATCCGCCGGCCGACGTGGTCAAGACCCTGTTTTTGCTGAAACCGCTGTCGCCGGAAATCTTGCGTCTTGAAACCCGTTTGTGGACGCAACTTAAAACGGGACATTGAGCCGGACGACTCAGGTAAGGCATCGCAACAGGCTGCCGGCAAACCTGTTTGATTGGGTTGCCGGCGCATGCACCAGGCGTTGCGCGATTGTCCCCTGCATTCGCCTGCATTCGCCTGCATTCGTCTGTGTCACAAAGCCCCTGGATTACCGGGGGCTTTGTTCATGTTGATAAGGAAGAACTCCCGGATTATGAGTGAGCAGTTAAAAGTCCCAGGCAAACCTGGGGTGCAACAGCATGGACCCGCGGCTTCGGGCATACGTGCGAATCCCGAAGCACGCATCGATCACTTTGTGCAAGTCATCGATGTGGTCAAGAAATTTGGCGATACGGTGGCAGTCCAGAATGTGGCTTTGACCGTCAAGAAAGGTGAGTTATTTGCGCTGCTCGGTAGTTCGGGCTGCGGCAAGTCGACACTGCTACGCATGCTGGCCGGCTTCGAAACCGTTACGTCGGGCAAAATTCTGATCGATGGCGAAGATCTGGCGACACTGCCGCCTTATCGGCGCCCGGTCAATATGATGTTCCAATCGTACGCCTTGTTTCCGCATATGACGGTCGAGGCCAACATCGCTTTTGGCTTGAAGCAGGAGCGTTGTCCGAAAGCGGAACTGCGCGAGCGTGTCGCAGCTGTCCTGGAACTGGTGCAAATGACGCGTTTTGCCAAACGCAAACCTCATCAATTGTCGGGTGGCCAGCAACAACGGGTGGCGCTGGCCCGCAGTCTGATCAAACGTCCCAAACTATTGCTGCTGGATGAGCCGATGTCGGCGCTCGACAAGCAGATACGCCAGCGGACCCAGATTGAGCTGGTCAATATCCTGGACCAGGTCGATGTAACCTGCATCATGGTGACGCACGATCAAGAAGAGGCGATGACCATGGCGGACCGGATCGCCGTGATGAGCGAAGGGCAGATTGTGCAAATCGGTACGCCGCATGAAGTCTATGAATTCCCGAATAGCCGTTTTTCGGCCGAATTTATCGGCTCGACCAATTTATTTGAAGGTAAAACGGTCGAAGATGAGCCCGATTATGTTTATATCGAGAGCCCTGAACTGCCCAAGCGCTTGTTTATCAGTCACGGCATTACCGGCCCCTTGGGCATGAGCGTCAGCGTATCGGTGCGCCCGGAACGGGTTTCCGTGAGCCGCACACAGCCGGTGCAGGACACCAACTGGGCCCAAGGCGTAGTGACCCATATCGCCTATATGGGCAGTTATTCGCTATATCACGTGCAACTGCCGTCGGGCAAAACCGTGGTGGCGAACATGTCCAGTCTGGCTTTGTCGGAAATGGGCGCGCCCGAGCTCGACGAAACCGTTTCGGTCAGTTGGAGTCCGACCTCCGCCGTGGTGCTGACCCAATGAAAACGACGCGCTGGAAGTTTCCCCTGATGACTCGTTGGTGGCCCGCGGGCCGCTCGCTGGTGATTGCAGGCCCCTACCTGTGGCTGCTGCTGTTTTTTTTCGTGCCGTTTTTATTGGTGGTGAAGATCAGTTTCGCCGACCAGCAAATGGGCATTCCGCCTTACACCGACTTGATCACGCTGAAGGACGGTGTCGCGAATTTCACCTTCGATCTGACGCACTATGCGTTCTTGCTGACGGACAGCCTGTATTTTTCCGCCTATCTGAACTCGATCAAGATCGCGGCGATTTCGACTCTGTTCTGTCTCGTGATCGGTTATCCGATGGCGTATTACATCGCCCGTTCCAGCCCGCGCATCCGTAATTTGTTAATGGTGGCGGTGATGTTGCCTTTCTGGACCTCATTTCTGATCCGGGTATATGCCTGGATCGGCATTCTGAAAAACAATGGTTTGCTGAATAACACCTTGATGTCCCTGGGTCTGATTCATACCCCGTTCGAGCTTTATCACACCAACATTGCGGTGTATATCGGCATGGTGTATTCCTACCTGCCGTTCCTGGTGATGCCGTTGTATGCGCATTTGGTGAAAATGGACGTGGCCTTGCTGGAAGCCGCTTACGACCTCGGCGCCAAGCCATGGAAGACCTTTGTACACATCACTTTGCCCTTGTCGAAGAACGGCATTATTGCGGGCTGCCTGCTGGTGTTTATCCCGGCAGTCGGCGAATACGTGATTCCCGAACTGCTGGGCGGCGCCAATACACTGATGATAGGCCGGGTGATGTGGGACGAGTTTTTCAGCAATGCCGACTGGCCCATGGCCTCGGCGGTCACTTGCGCCATGGTGCTGCTGTTGCTGGTGCCGATGATGTTGTTCCAGCATTTCCAGACCAAGCAAATGGATGAGACGCGATGATCAAACCTAATCGTGGATTGCAAGTCACGCTGCTGGGCATCGGTTTTTTGTTTCTCTACATCCCGATTATCAGCCTGGCGGTCTACTCATTTAACGCATCGCAACTGGTGACGGTATGGAGCGGGTTTTCGTTGAAATGGTATGCGGCCTTGTTGCAGGACGATGAACTGATCGATGCCGCGGTGTTATCGTTGAAGGTTGCCCTGATGACCGCCTTTGCTTCGGTGGTGATTGGAACCTGGGCCGGTTTTGTGTTGGCACGGATGGGGCGCTTTCGCGGCGTCACGCTGTTTAACGGCCTGATCAGCGCGCCGCTGGTGATTCCCGAGGTGATCCAGGGCATTTCCCTGCTGCTGCTGTTTGTCGAAATGGGGAATTTGCTGGGTTGGCCCGGCGAGCGCGGTATGGTGACGATCCTGATCGGTCATATCATGCTGTGCGTGTCTTATGTGGCGATTGTCATCCAGTCGCGTTTGCGCGGCATGAATCCTTCTCTGGAAGAAGCCGCACTCGATCTGGGCGCGACGCCGGTGCGGGTGTTTTTCTGGATTACGCTGCCTTTGATTTCACAGGCGCTGATTTCGGGCTGGTTGTTGTCTTTCACTTTGTCTATCGACGACGTTGTGACTTCGGCATTTCTCTCCGGTCCCGGTTCAACCACCTTGCCGCTGGTGGTGTTCTCGCGAGTACGGTTGGGGCTGAACCCGGAAATGAATGCGCTGGCCACCTTGTTTATCTCGGTGGTGACGGTTGGTGTGGTGATTGCCAATTACGTGATGCAATCGGCCGAGCGGCGGCGGGTTGCGCTCGCTGTTTGACTGCATCCCGGCACGCGGTGCCGGCGGATAAAAGCGCCGCACCGTGCAGGCGGCAGGAATGCGCTCTAAACCTGTACGTTGCGCAAACGTTCAGCGTAACTCAGGTGAGACTCGAAGCTGGGCAGGTCGATGTTGGTGCCGCACAGCAGGACGCCAACGCGTTTGCCCGCCAACTGCTCACGCAGAGGGCCGAGCAGGGCGGCAGTCGCCGCCGCGCAGGCGGGTTCGACGGCGAGCTTTAAATGCTCGAACAGGTACAGCATGGCGAGCCTCAGTTGGTCGTCGCTGACCAGCACGATCTGATCCAGATAACGCCGACACAAGGCGAAGCTGTATTCCTCGGTATGCGGTGCCATCAGGCTGTCCGCAATCGAGCGCATGGCGCCCATGTGGATCGTGTGATTGGCCGCAAAGCTTTTGCTCATGGCGTCCGAACCGGCCGGTTCGACACCGAAAATCTGGCAGCGCGGATTGGCCAGGCGCAGCGCGGTGGCCATGCCCGCGGCAAGCCCGCCGCCACCGATGGGAATAATCACGGCGTCCAGATCGGGGGCTTGGGTGACCCATTCATAGCCCAAGGTCGCGTTGCCCAGCACCGTGCGATAGCCATTGAACGGGTGCACAAAATAACGGCCCTGGTCGGCTTCGATTTCACGCACCAGACTGAAGGCATGCGCCAGATCGTCGGCCATCACGATCTGCGCGCCATATTTTTGGCATAAGCCAATCCGCGCCGGACCGGCCGATCGCAGCATCACCACTTTGGCATCGATACCCAAACGCATCGCCGCATACGCCACGGCGATCGCATGATTACCGGCGCTGACGCAAGTGACGCCCGCATTGCGCTCGACATTATTGAGCGCCAGCAAATTGGAAAATGCGCCCCGGACCTTGAAGCTGCCGCCGGCTTGCAACAACTCGAATTTGAAATTGACCGTGGTGTGCCCGAGCGACATCAAATCGGCTTTGTCGAATACCGGGGTACGGTTGACCCACGGCGTCAGCGCCATATGCTGAGCCGCGATCTCGTCGAGGCTGGGGACTTTTTCGCCCTGGATAGCGGAATCGGGGTGAACCAATTTCGACAAATCGTGCATGGTCAGGCGAGAGACAGGCTGTGTATCAGCTTGCGGGTGAATGATTCGCAGGCGCTGAGCTGGTCCAGGGTCACAAATTCATTGGGCTTGTGGGCCTGGGCGATATCGCCTGGACCGCACACCACGCTGGGCACGCCGGCGGCCTGAAACAGGCCGGCCTCGGTACCGTAAGCGACTTTGCGCCGATCCTGGTCGGCCGTCAGGGCGCGGACCAACTGCGTGATCGCGTCTTGCTCCGACGCATCGAAGGAGGGCGCGGCCGCGATCCGGCTGAACTCGATTCCGGCGTCTGCGTAAACACGTCGCATGGCAGGCTCAAGCTTTTCGCGGGCGTAATGCTCGACCTTGGCGAAGATGCCGGTCGGGTCGATGCCGGGCAGGTTGCGATATTCAAAGGTAAATTCACACAGCGCCGGCACCGTATTCAACGCGATGCCGCCGCTGATCAGGCCGGTCGACGCGGTGCTGAACGGCACGTCGAAGGCCTCGTCGAAAGGCCCGTCGGCGAGCATCTGGTCGGCCAGGTCGCGGATATGGCAAATCAGTCGCGCGGCATATTCGATGGCATTCACCCCTTGCGGGGTCAGCGAAGAATGGGCGGCCAGGCCGCGTACGCAGCATTTGTAGGCGTTGATGCCTTTATGCGCGATGATCGGGCGCATGGTGGTCGGCTCACCGACGATACAGCCGTCGAGCCGGATGCCGCGCCGCTTCAGGTCGGCAATCATGTAGGGGGCGCCGACACAACCGACCTCTTCGTCGTATGACAGGGCAAAGTGCAAGGGCTGTTTTAATTGAGCTTGCTGCATCTCCGGCAGCAGCGTCAGGGCTACGCCGATAAAACCTTTCATGTCGCAAGCGCCGCGGCCGTAGAGCTTACCGTCCTTGATCACGGTTTTAAACGGATCGGTATCCCACTTTTGCCCATTCACCGGGACCACATCGGTGTGGCCCGACAAAGCGATGCCGCCATCGGTTTCGCCGTTAGACGCGGGGACGGTAGCGAACAGATTGGCTTTGCGGCCGGCGCTGTCGTGGGTCAGCACGGCATCGATGCCGGCCTGCTTGAGATGGTCGCGTACCGTTTCGATCAGACCGAGGTTGGATTCGCGGCTGGTGGTATCGAAGCCAATCAGCTTTTCGATCCAGGGCAGGGAAATGGGTTGGGCGCTTGGGTTCAATGCAGCAACCCCGTGCAGAGCGGGTTCGACGACGTCTGACATGGAAGTACTCCGGCAAGTTCTTCGTCAAATCATATATCAAATCGGCGGCTAAGACCCGTCTAGCTTAGGAATGGAGGCCGTCTTAAACGGGCTTGCCGTCGCAGTCGAGAGGCGCTAATACGCATAGCGTTAGCGCGGCGTCGCCAGCACCGCCACATCAGGCCTCACCGGTGCGCCCAAAGCCCGCATCACATCTTTCAGCGTCGCCACCCTGACCGCCATATCCGGGCTGCGGGTTTCGATGCGCAGCTTATCCTGGCCGGCCAGCTTGATATGCTTATTGCGCTGCACCATTTCGATGATGCGCATCGCGTCGATCGGCGGCTGGGGGATAAATTGCAGCGAGATGAGATTTTCGGAGGCGTCGATTTTCGCGATTCCGAGCGGCTTGGCCCACAGACGCAAGCGATGAGTTTCGATCAAAGCCTGGGCTTGCGGCGGCATTTTGCCGAAACGATCGATCAGCTCTTCCTGGATATTGTCGATCGCATCGCTGCGCTCGCAATTGGCCAGGCGCTTGTACAAGGACAGGCGTTCCTGCACGTCGCCGCAGAAATCGGAGGGCAGGATCGCCGGCACATGCAGATTGATTTCGGTGGTCGCGCCCAACGGCGAAATCAGGTCCGGCTCATGCCCCGCCTTCAACGCCTTGACCGCATCATTCAACATGTCGGTGTAAAGCTGGAAGCCGATTTCGTGGATGTCGCCGGATTGTTTGTCGCCGAGTACTTCACCGGCGCCGCGAATTTCCAGATCGTGCATCGCCAGGTAAAAGCCTGAACCCAATTCTTCCATTTGCTGGATAGCTTCCAGGCGACGGCCGGCCTGCTTGGTCAGTGCTTGCGGATCGTGCACCAGCAGATAAGCGTAGGCTTGGTGATGCGACCGGCCGACCCGGCCACGCAACTGATGTAACTGCGCCAGGCCGAATTTATCGGCACGGTGCATCAGGATGGTATTGGCGCTGGGCACGTCGATACCGGTTTCGATAATCGTGGTACACAGCAGCACATTGGAGCGCTGGCCGACGAAGTCACGCATCACGCGTTCCAGTTCGCGTTCATGCATTTGTCCGTGGGCCACGGAAATCCGCGCTTCCGGTACCAGTCGTTCCAACATCGCGCGGCGATTTTCGATGGTTTCGACTTCGTTATGCAGGAAATATACTTGGCCGCCGCGCTTGAGTTCGCGCAACATGGCTTCGCGGATGGTGCTGTCGTCTTCGCGCCTGACAAAGGTCTTGATCGCCAACCGCTTTTGCGGTGCGGTCGCAATTACCGAAAAGTCACGCAGGCCTTCAAGCGCCAAGCCCAAGGTGCGGGGAATCGGCGTGGCCGTCAGGGTGAGAATATCGACCTCGGCGCGCAAGGCTTTGAGCGCTTCTTTTTGCCGTACGCCAAAGCGATGTTCCTCGTCGATGATGACCAGACCCAGGCGTTTGAATTGGACTTCCGACGACAACAGTTTATGCGTGCCGATGACGATATCGAGCGTACCTTCGTTGATCTGCTTGATCGAGGTATTGATTTCTTTGCCGCTTTTGAAACGCGACATCTCGGCGATGCGTACCGGCCAGTCCGAAAAACGGTCGGAGAAGGTATTGAAATGCTGTTCGGCGAGCAGGGTGGTGGGCGACAGAATCGCCACTTGCTTGCCGCCCATTACGGCAATAAATGCGGCGCGCAGCGCGACTTCGGTCTTGCCGAAGCCGACATCGCCGCAGACCAGACGGTCCATCGGTTTGCCGCTGGTCATGTCGCCGATCACGGCGGTGATAGCCGCGGCCTGATCCGGGGTTTCTTCAAAGCCGAAACTTTCGGCGAAGCGATCGTAATCGCGCGGTGTCAGGTCGAATGCATGGCCTTGACGCAAAGCACGGCGCGCATAGAGATTGAGCAATTCGGCTGCCGTGTCGCGAATCTGCAGTGCCGCCCGGCGTTTGGCTTTTTCCCATTGACCCGAACCGAGCGCGTGCAAGGGCGCGCTTTCGGGGTCCGCGCCGCTATAGCGCGAAATCACATGCAGTTGCGAGACCGGCACATAAAGCTTGCTGCCGCCTGCATATTCCAGATGCAACAACTCGGTTTCGCCTTCGCCGAGGTCCATCGTGATCAGGCCGAGATAGCGGCCGATCCCATGCTGGCTGTGCACTACCGGGTCGTTGATTTTAAGCTCGGACAGGTCGCGCACCATCGAATCGACGTTGCTTGCCTGCTCCTGGCGGCGGCGTCCGCTACGGCGGGTCAGCGAGCCGTATAACTCGTTTTCCGTGATGATCGCAAGTTTTTCGCCGGGCAGGGCAAAACCGTTCGACAATTCGGCAACGCCGAGGGCGAAGGGTGCGTTACCGGTGACGAAGTCTTCGAAAGATTCGCAGGCAGCCGGTTTCAAGCGATTGTCGTGCAGCCATTGCTGCACCGTTTCGCGGCGTCCGGCCGATTCCGCCACCAGCAGAACACGATAAGCAGTTTTGCTCAGAAAATCGCGCAACGCGGCAGCGGGGTCTTCCGCATGGCGATCCACCGTCAGGTTGGGCAAGGTTACGGCCCAGCCGCCTTCGGGGATGGCGGGCAAGGCTACCCGGGCAAAGGGTTTGGCCAGGATGAAAAAGTCTTCATCGCTGAGAAACAGGCGCTGCGGCTCCAGAATCGGACGCTCCCGATCCGCCGAAAGAAAGTTGTAGCGCTGCCGGGTGTCGGCGGTGAAACGCCGGATCGCCGCGTCCAGGTCGCCGCATAACACCAGTTGAGTGTGTTCGGGCAGATAGTGGAACAGCGTGGCGGTTTCTTCGAAAAACAAGGGCAGATAGTATTCGATACCGGCGGCCGGCACGCCGTTGCCGATGTCCTTATACACCGAGCTGCGGCTGGGATCGCCTTCGAAGGTTTCACGCCAGCGGCTGCGGCAGGCGGTGCGCGCCGCTTCGTCGAAGGGAAATTCGCGCCCCGGCAGCAGGCGTACTTCAGGCACCGGATAGAGACTGCGCTGGGTATCCGGATCGAAAGCGCGGATCGACTCGACTTGATTATCGAATAAGTCGATCCGGTAAGGCAGCGGCGAACCCATCGGAAACAGGTCGATCAAGCCGCCGCGCACACAATATTCACCCGGCCGTACCACCTGGCTGACATGTTCGTAGCCGGCCAGCGTCAATTGCGCTTTGAGCTTGGCTTCGTCGAGCCGGTCGCCCTGGGTAAACGAAAAGGTATAGGCGGCCATATAAGACGCCGGCGGCATTCTGTAGAGCGCCGTGGTGGCCGGCACCAGCAAGATGTCGCAGCGACCTTCGCCGAGGTCGTGCAGCGTCGCCAGTCGCTCCGAAATCAAGTCCTGGTGCGGCGAAAAAGTATCGTAGGGCAGGGTTTCCCAGTCCGGCAGCAAGCGCACCCGGATGTGCGGTGCAAAAACCGTAATTTCATGGTGCAGGCGCTGAGCGTCGGCAGCGCTGGCGCACATCACGGCCAGCAGAGGCAGTTGTGCGCGATAAGCGTCAAAGTAACGCGCAATCAGCAAGGCATCGGCGGAACCGTGCGAGCCGGCGAAAGAAAAGCGCTGCGTCGGCTTGACTAGAGCCAGCGGTATCGATGTGCTACCTGTACGACCTGAAATTTGATCTGACATATAAGACTGGTTGTAAAACATTGCCTGCTTGATGACCGTTTCAAGTCAAGCGCTGCGGGGTGCGCCTGCCTGTTTGCGGCATGGGTCTTGCCAAAAGCCTGTTACACCGGGACCAGCGTCGCTCAAAATAGCAAAGACCGTGCAGAAAAGCACGGTAAACCTTAAGCCCGGGTACTCGCGCGAAGAACGTTATTATAGAATCCGTCTTTGACTTTCACCGGCGTCTTGCGTAAATCGGGGCACCGGTCTCTCTTTCGGGGCTAGAAGTTCAGTGAATTCTCCTTTATTGCCACCCCGGCTGTTTGCCGTGATTCCCTGCGCCGGAGTCGGCTCGCGTGCCGGCACCGCGCTGCCCAAGCAATACAAGACGGTCGCCGGTCACAATTTGCTGCATTTCACCCTGGCGGCGTTCGATGCCTGTTCCGAACTCACCCAAACCCTGGTGGTACTTGCCCCCGACGACACCCATTTCGACCCGCGCCGCTTTGCCGGTTTGCGTTATGCGGTGCGACGCTGCGGCGGCGCAACCCGCCATGCCAGTGTGCTGAACGGTTTATACGCCTTGGCGGAATTCGGCGCACGGGACCATGATTGGGCCCTGGTGCACGACGCGGCCCGCGCCGGCATCACCCCGGCACTGATCCGGGCTTTGGTGGCCGAGGTCAAGGACGATCCCGTAGGCGGCATCGTGGCCTTACCCCTGGCCGATACGCTCAAGCGCGTGGCGAGCGACGATCTGTTCGGCGACCCGGCTGCGGACGGTACGGCAATACCGGCCAAGGCCATGCCGCGGATCGGTAAAACCGAGCCGCGCGATGGGCTATGGCTGGCACAGACGCCGCAGATGTTTCGTTTAGGTCTGCTGCGCGATGCGTTGGAACGCGCGCAGCAAGACGGCTTCAGTGTCACCGACGAAGCCAGCGCCTTGGAGCGCCTGGGGCACCAGCCGCGTCTGGTGCAGGGTAATTTACGCAATTTCAAAGTGACCTACCCGGAAGATTTCGCCTTGGCTGAAGCGATGCTGGCCAAACCCGCCGGGCGCAACTGAGTCCGCCACGGCTTGAACTTTGGGTCTGAGGCCTGGACTTGAGCCGTAAATTGCCTGCACCGCTTCTTCAAGATAAAGATCAAGATAAAACAGCATTATTTAACGGATTGAATTATGGACTTTCGAGTAGGGCAGGGTTATGACGTTCACGCTTTGGTGCCGGGACGCCCGCTGATTATCGGCGGTGTGACGATACCTTACGATCGCGGTTTGCTCGGACATTCCGACGCCGACGTCTTGCTGCATGCGATTACCGATGCCTTGCTCGGCGCTGCGGCCTTGGGCGATATCGGCAGCCATTTCCCCGATACCGACCCCGACTTTGCCGGGGCCAATAGCCGGGTACTGTTGCGCGAAGCCGTGGCGCGGGTTGCCAAAGCGGGTTTTGCCATCGTCAATGTCGACAGCACCGTCATCGCCCAGGCGCCCAAGCTCGCGCCCCATATTGCCGCGATGCGGGAAAACCTGGCACACGATTTGGCGTTGCCGCCGGATTGCGTGAACGTCAAAGCCAAGACCAACGAAAAATTGGGCTATTTGGGCCGCGGCGAAGGGATCGAAGCGCAGGCCATCGTCTTGATCAAACGCGGTTTTATCGGTTGAGCGTGCGGCGCCCGCCGAACTTGCCATGAGTGCCCTGTGCCCAGGGAACAAGACACTAGCCTTTGTATTGCCGGAAGATTAATGCAGACCATGCAAACAGCAGTTTCCGCGCCTAGCTACTATCGTCATGTCGACGGCGGGATTTACCGCTTTTTTACCGAGGCCACGCATACCGATGGCCTGGAGCCGCATGCCGTCTATGAGCATCTCTGGCCATTTGAGCCGGGTCCCTATGTGCGGCCCATGAGTCAATGGCGGCAACGGTTTGCAGCGATTACCGAAGCGCAGGCAACGAGCCTGATGCAAGGCGACCGCGCGGCCGCACAGCAGGCCGTGACCGCGCACAAAGCCAGCCGCCGCGAAGCGGAGCGGCAGATGGCGCAGACCCCCGAGGGGCGCGCGGATTGAATACTGGAAAAATCCGTATATTCTCAGATCGATCGTTTGAGATTAAGGAAGGAAATTAATTGCCGGCTTGAATGACGTCAATGGTTTACGTTTCAACAGCACCGGTCTCAAATGTTTTGCCGACTACATCAACCACAAATTCGATAACTGCTCGAAGCAGTGGCGAATGCCTCAGATCGACGTGAACCACCAGCCAGATTTCCAGGGAAAAGGCCTCTCCGTCGAACGCCAGGCGTTGCAGCGCGGGATCTTGGTCGCCGATGAAGGTGGGCAAGCTCGCAACTCCAATTCCCGTGCGAGCCGCCGCATGCTGTGTCGTGATATCGCTGACCTCGCACACGGTTTTGCGGTCTCCGGCCGCCGCGAGCAGCCATTTTTGGTGAAGCATGCCGGCCAACTCCGCCTCGTATGTGATAAACCCCCAGTTAGCCGGTTTTCCCGCATGCTCGTAATGCCGACTGGCATAGAGCGCGAACGGCATCTCGCCCAGTTTGCGAATTACATTGCTGGGCTCAGTGGGCCGAAACAAGCGCACTGCGATGTCCGCTTCGCGCCGGCCCAGCGAAACGCTTTGCGACTGGCTTGCAAGCGACAATTGAATTTCCGGATGCAATTGCCTGAAGGCGAACAACTGGTTGGCGAAGAAATTGCTGGCCAGAACCGGCGGCACACTAAGCGTCACTTTGCCGGCCATCGGCGACTGCTCCGCACGTACCGCCCGCTCCACGGCAAAGGCACCGGCCTCCATTTCTGTGACAAGGGTGAATATCTGCCGCCCAAGTGCGGTCAATTGACAAGAACGCGGCAATCGGTCGACCAAGCGCGCCTGAAGCTCGGTTTCCAAGGCGCTCAAACGGCGACTGACCGTCGCGTGGTCAACCTTTAGTGCCCGCGCCGCGCCGGACAAACTCTTGGTTTGCGCGACGGCGAGAAAGAAACGAAGATTTTCCCAGTCGAACATCGGTGCGTTTTCTCCAGTTTGCTGTGCAATTATAAGGAATATCCGCACAGACGAAAAATCTTCACACTGTGACCTTCTACTTAGGAGGGCCACCATGCCCAGTCCATCCCGCCATCATCCGAGCTGGGTCCAAATAGCCGGCTGTCTGGGTTTCGTCGTTGTATTAATCGACGTCAGTGTGGTCAACGTCGCGCTTGAAGCGCTGCGTACGACTTTCCATGCTGGGGTTACCGGCCTGCAATGGGTCATCAATGCCTATGCGCTGGTATTCGCCTCCTTGCTCCTGATGGCTGGCGCGTTGGGCGACCGTTTCGGGGCAAAGCGCGTGTTCATGATGGGCTTTGCGCTTTTCACGCTCGCGTCGATCGGTTGCGGCATGGCGCAAAATCTCCATGGCTTGATTATCTGGCGCCTGGTCCAGGGCGTTGGCGCCGCGCTTTTGGTGCCGACTTCGCTATCGTTGCTACGGCAAGCGTTTCAGGACCACAGCGCAAGAAACCGGGCCATTGGCTGGTGGGGCGCGAGCGGAGGAATAGCGTTGGCCGCCGGACCGGTGATCGGCGGCGTGTTGATTGCGACGCTCGGCTGGCGCAGCATTTTTCTGGTCAACGTGCCCGTCGGTCTCATCGGCTTATGGATAACCGGCCGCTATGCCCCCAGGTCCCCGATACAAATTGGCCGAAGCCTGGATCTTCCCGGGCAGGTTACCGGAGTGCTCGCGCTGGCCACGCTCACCTTTGCATTGACGCAAACCAGCAGCCTCGGCTGGGGGAGTCCCGTTATTCTGGGCGCCGCCATCCTATTCGTCATGTTCGCGGCCTTGTTTCTCCGGTTGGAATTGCGCAACCCGTCCGCTATGCTGCCACCGGCATTATTCCGCGACTCGACCGTGAGCAGCGCGACCGCGATCGGAATGATCGTAAACCTGGCCTTTTACGGCATGGTGTTTACCTTCAGCCTGTTCTTCCAATCGGTACAGCATCTAACGCCTTTGCGAACCGGCCTCGCTTTCCTGCCGATGATGGCAATCCTGATGCTGATGAACCTCGCTGCCGGCAGACTCTTAGGTCGAATTGGCGCGCGCGCCCTGACAACTGCCGGCCTGTTGATCTCCGCCGTCGGCTATCTGCTTATGTTGCCTGCGCTCGCCGCACAATCGTACTACTTGCTGGTGTTGCCGATGTTGCTTGCCGGGAGCGGCATCGCACTGACGATTCCGAGCATCACCAGCGCAACGTTGGCCGCGGTTTCAAGTACTCAAGCCGGTATTGCATCGGGGCTCCTCAACGCGGCGCGGCAGGTCGGTGGTGTAGTAGGCGTGGCGTGGTTCGGTTTTTTTGTCCGGCACGCAGAGACAGTGTCGTTTATGCATGGCATGTACCAAGCGCTGCTGGTCACTGTGGCGTTGCTCGTGGTCGGTGCTGTGGTGGGTTTTTTCGGCTTACAAGCTCCCGCCGGTCCAGGTAATTCCAGCCTCCATAAGCTCATCGCGGTGAAGCAACGGCGCGCCAGCTCACTCTGATGCTGGGTGGCGAATGTTAAACGGGTCCCGGCCGTCACCCCTACCTGCGGTGACGGCTTTTTCGACAACCAGGGATCAGCGGTTTTCCGCCGCGATCACCTGTGCCGCGGCGTTGATGGTGGCGGCAATGCGGCCGACATCGCGCAACTGGGTCGAGCTCATGCCTTCCTTGACCAAGGTGTCGAAGTGCGATTTCACGCAGAAATGGCATTTGCCGATGATCGAGGCGGCCAACGCATACATTTCAAAACGGCGTTTATCGACTCCGCCGTGCGAGGCATAAGCATTCATGCGTAAACCGGCTGGCTGCGTCTTGAGGTCGTTGTTCTCCGCCATCTCAATGTAGGGATACCATACATTGTTCATCCCCATCAATGCCGCGGCCGTCAATGCGCCGTTGGTTTCTTCGGCTGACAGTACGCCGGCATCACGGATGGCATGAATGATGGGCGGGCTTTTCGCGGCAAATGCGGCGGCCAGTGCCACGCCGACGGCGTCATTACCTTCCAGCGATGAGCGAGCAATCGTACCGTCCAGATTCAGGCGAATGTCTTTGGCATAATCGGGAATCAAATTTTTAATCGAAGCAAGGAATTCCATTGAAAGCTCCTATCGACTCACGGTAAAAAAAGCCCGCGCGAGGCGGGCTCCGAAGGCTGGATTACAGCGTATTGCCACCGACTGCACGGTTGCAGGGGCACAATTCGTCCGTTTGCAGGCCGTCCAGGATACGCAGGATTTCTTGCGTGTTGCGACCGACATTCAGGTTGTTGACCGACACGTGTTGAATCGTGTTGTCCGGATCAACGATAAACGTGGCGCGTAATGCTACGCCGGCTGAATGGTCACGCACGCCGAGCTGGTCGATCAAGGAACCGGTTACGTCGCCGAACGAGTAGTGGTTAAGCTTGCTCAGGTCCGGATGTTCACGGCGCCAGGCGAGCTTGACAAATTCGTTGTCGCCGCTGCCGCCCAGCAAAACTGCATCGCGCTCTTCAAAATCTTTAGCCAGTTTGCCGAATTCGACGATTTCGGTCGGGCACACGAAGGTGAA
>JAMFSV010000020.1 GCA_026225455.1 Burkholderiales bacterium
ACCAGCATGATCTGTCAGTGCGTGAACTGGCTTCGCATATCGGCGTCACCGAGCGCGCTCTGCAAGCTGCGTTCAAGACCTATCTGGGTTTGTCGCCGAGCCACTTGATCCGGCGTGAACGGATGGAGCGTATTCACGACGAATTGACGCACGATGAAGGTCATGCAACCAGCGTCCTTGAAGTCGCCAACAAATGGGGCGTGCAACATCGTTCGACCTTGGTGAACGGCTATCGCAAGATTTTTAATGAAGCGCCGTCCAAGACTCTTGCTCGTTAAATAACTGTCGTGGCAGCTTGAGTGGCGAGCGGTGCCCGTCATAACCTCTGCCGTATATCGATTGCTCAGGGAGATTCATCATGGGGTCTTTTTCTCCGCCACGCTTGATTGAAACCGAACATCTCTGGCTGCGCGCTTTGGTGGACAGCGATGCCGAACAAGTTTTCCACGCACTGTTCGGCGATCCGCAAGTCACCGAATGGTTGCCGATGAGAACCCTGGAATCGGTCGACGATGCGCGCACCTATATTCGCAAATTGCATCGCGGCTGGGAGCGCGGCACCCTCTTCACCTGGGGCCTCGAAGACAAGAAGACGGGCCATCTCTGTGCCTTGATCGAACTGCGCCCCAATCTGCCGCGCATCGAACTCGGCGTGGTCACCAGCCAACGGCCGACGCACCGCAGACGGCGCGCAGGTCTGGTGGCTTTGCGCAAACTGGTCGACTGGGTGATGATCCAACCTGGGGTGTACCGGCTCTACGCTTGCTGCTCGCCCCAGGGCCACTCGGCCCCGGTGATGGAAAAACTGGGCTTTGTGCTGGAAGGCCGGCTGGTCAACTGGGACGCGCGCCCCAATCTCGGCATGCAGGTGGACGACAGCCTGATTTTCGCTTTGACTCGGCAGCCCGAGGCCCAAGCCGCCAAGGCAAGTCAAGATACCGCGCCAGCACCGGCCCACACCCCGCCGCAAATAACGCGACACGACGTGGCGCTGCAGGCGTGCGCCGAATTGGTCGACTAAGGGAGACTTTGATGGAATTCGGTATTTTCATGACCATGCAGTCGCCCGAGGTTGCGTCGGCTGCACACGTGTATGCGCGGGCACTGGAGATTGCTCAGGCGGCCGACGACTTGGGCTTCTCGAAGTTGTGGTTGGCGGAACATCATTTCACCAATTATGCCTACAGCTCGCGGCCGCTATTGCTGCTGTCGCACATCGCCGCCAAGACCCGGCGCATCCATCTAGGTCCGGCGATCGTCCCGATCCCCTTGCACCATCCGCTGATCGTCGCGGAAGAGCTCGCGGCGCTTGACGTGCTAAGCGGCGGGCGGGTCGAGGTCGGCCTGGGCAAAGGCTACCAGCAATACCAATACGACCGCTTCGGCATGGTCAAAGGCGATGACCATCAGCGTTATCTGGAATCGATTGAAGTGGTGCAGCGGGCCTTGCATCAACCCTTGTTCGAATACTCGGGGGAACGTTTCACGATTCCGCCGACACGGCTCTTTCCCGAACCCACGCAAGCGCACATGCCGTTCTGGCTGGTGGTCAATTCCAGCAATCGCGAATCGGTGGCGCATGCCGTCCGCATGGGCATGAATATGTTCACCGGCGTGCTGGAACCGATCTCGCGGCTTACCGATATGCGCCGCCAGTATCCCGATCTGTTCGCCGCGGCGCCGGACTTGCAGGTGGGCACCCAACGCCCGGTCTATGTCGCGGCCAACGCTGCCGACGCGCGCGACGCCTTGCGCGCTGCCCGCTGGAACGGCAGAGCGACGGTGCGGCTGCGTCACGACGTCGCGCAGGTGCGCGACGGCGTGGTAAATGCCGCGCCGCTGGCGGGCGAGCCCTCCGACGAGGAGATGCTTAACGACTATGTGGTGATCGGCACCGCCGACGAATGCATCGCGCAATTGCGGCGCATCCAGCAAGGCCTCGGCTGCGATTACTTCAGCGGCAGCTTCTGGTTCGGCGACCTGGGGCAGACGCGCGTGTTGGCATCGATGGAACGCTTCGCCCGCGACGTTATGCCGGCGTTCGCGGCCACGGCTCAACCGGCTTGCGCCGTCGCCGCCTAAATGCAATCCGGCCGGTGCCGCTAAGCGGGACCGGCCGGTTGTCTGCATTCAACACCTACCCAAACCTTAGCGGTATTCACGCCATAGCGGGCCACCTAGCCAGCATGTGCTGCAAGAGTGCCTGGCCCATGGCGGCGAAACGCTCGATCTGAGTCGCGGCAATAACGCCATAGACAGCTTGCAGGCTCTCGCGCGTGGCTTGAGCGGATTGATCTGTGGCCGCGATGCGGGTCAAGGCGAGTTGGGCGAAGCCCGGCGTATCGCAGGAAAAGAACCAGTCGGCCAAACCATTTTCGGCAAACAACTGGTCGATGCGTGTATCCATCGAGATGCCGATCACCGGCACCCGATTGCTCAGCGCCAATACGGCAGCGTGATAACGTGTGGTGACCACCCATTGCGCACCTTCCAGCGTCGCCGCCACCGCATTCAGATCATGCGTGGCGCGACTGAGCACCTGCACTTCGAACGGCAACGACGCGGCAATCTGCTCGCACGCCACGCGATCGAGCACTTCCATCGCCACCAGCACCGGCGTATAACCTTGTTGCTTGAGACCCACAGCAAGATCGACAAATTCTTGCCGATAAGCCGCGAAGCGTTGCGCGCGGGTTTCGTCCCAGCTATGGAACAACCAAGGGCCGTAACGTAATGGCGAGGTTTCGCCCTTGGCATCCAGTGCAAAAGCGCGGCGCACGTCGGTGCGCACCGGCCACCAATAGGGATTATTCGGGCATAACGCCACATAGCGCTCGGGCAGATCCGGCCGGCTACCCTCGTCGGCGCGAAACCCCCACGCGGTATCGGCCCCGGGCTGTACCGTCAAACCCAGTTCGCTCAAGCGCTGCTCGGCGCCGGCACTGCGGCACACGATCTCGACCTGGCGCGCGGTATGTTTGGCAAACTCCGTCAGGCGCGGCGTCATCTCGCCGCTATCGATGCCATAAGCGCAAGCCAGCAAGCCATGCGCGCCAGCCAGTCCGACGCCGCCTATCAGCAACGCCGCCAGCGCATCGGAAAATTTCGAGGTATAGGTCGAGCCTTCGACATTCAGCACCACGTCGAAGCCGGTGATTTCGTGTTCCAGCACTTCGGGCAGATAAGCGCTGGTCGGTACGAAGCGGCGCACCGAACGCAGCACCGGATGATCGAAGATATCGCCGCAGGCGAATAGGCTCAGATCCAACTCGTGGCCGGCGCACAAACGCCGCAACTGACGGATGATTTCGATAGTGCGCACGTCCGCGCCGGTATTGCCGGCGCCGCAGTAGCCGAGCAGCAAAATGCGCAAAGGACCTGGGCGGCGCACGCGCGGAACGCCAGCGGCCGAAACCTGCTCGATCAGCGCCTGAAAATCTTCAAGCAAAACCGAATCGGGATCGGGTGCCAGCAAAAAGCGCCGTTGTCCGGCACTGATGGTTTCCGGGCGATGAATCGCATCCACGGCAATCTCCTGAGTTAATGCATCGACTTGAGTGGCGACTTCGGGGGCGACTTCGGGGGCAACCTCGGTGGCGACTTATCCGCGCCGCAACGCCAAACCGATATGTTGCAGGCCCAGCGCGGCCGACCCCGCCGGCACCGCCGCCTCGACAATGGTAAAACCGTCGTAAGCGGCGGCGGCGTCGAGTGCCTCGCGCAATGCGGCACGATTTTCACAGCGGTGATAGCGCAAGCCGAATGCCGCCGCAGCCATGCCGATATCGATTTGATAGGGGTTGCTGACAGCGCGTCGATAGTCGGGCAAGTTTGACATGGGCAGGAAATCGAAAATCGCGCCGCCCGAATTATTGATCACACAAACACAGGCCGGCCGCCGATGGCGTTGTGCATTCGCCAGCGCCGGCAAGTCGTGAATGAACGCCAGATCGCCGAGCACCAGCAATCCGCTCTGACCGGTTGCGGCGGCTTCGCCGAGGAATGTTCCCAGCGTGCCGTCTATCCCCCATACGCCACGGTTGGAATAAACCGGCTGGCGATCTGCGCGGTTCTCGTAGAAAAAATCCGCATGCCGGATCGGCATCGAGTTGCCCAGATGGAGGAACTCAAAACCGCGATGTTGAAAAATTTCGCTGGCGGCCGGCACCTCGCCCCAAGGCAAACGTTCGACCACGGCGCGGCGCAGGCGCGCTCCGCGTGCCGCTACGGCGCACCACGTCTCGCGCCAAAGCGGATTGCCGCACGCCAGCGCGGCGCCCAGCCGTTGCAATTCCGCCTCCGATGGATTGACCAAAGCGCTGTAAGCGGGATGCAAATAATCCCGTTCTTGCGCAGTGCGGCTGATTTTGATGGTGAGACACGGATGCGCCAGCAAATAATCCTGAACCGCCGGCATCACCGGCGCCAGACCCAGCCGTATGACCAATTCCGGGGCGCCCAATCCGGCGCTGTCGGCAGCACCGAGACTATCGAAACCGCTCAAGACATGCGCTAGGCCGCTGCCGCGCAAACCGCTGGCCGTATCGGCCAGCACCGGAAAACCGGTCTGCGCGGCAAATTCGGCAAGCTGGGCCGTGGGAACCGCGCATTCCGGTCCCGCCACGATCAATCCTTTCATTCCGGATCGCAAGCGCAACCGATCGATCAAGAGGTCGATCTGGTTTTCCTCGGGAATGGGTGAGGCATGGAAAAAAGCCGGACGCCTTGCTTCTCTGATCGCGGTGGGGGAGATCGCGCCAGGTTCTGTAGATTCGTAGCGTCCGGCAAAAGGGATGTTGATATGAATTGGGCCGGGCCGCGGCCCGTTGCGTTGAGCCAGCACTCGCGCCACCGATTGCTTGAGCTCGGCGATGGCCGCGGCGTCATCGACCGGGTCGGGCAAATCGACGCTGGCGCGCACAAAGCTTTGGCAAGCACCGAGATGATCGATCATCTGGCCAAAACCGGTATGGCGCAAATTGCGCGGACGATCGCAGGTGATCACCACCAGCGGCAAGCCGCATTCGTCGGCTTCGGTCAGCGCCGGCACCAAATTGGCCACGGCCGAACCCGAAGTGGTGACGATGGCGGCAGGCGCGCCGGTCGCCTTGATCATGCCGAGCGCGGTATAAGCTCCACTGCGCTCGTCGACGCTGATCAGGACTTCGCCGAATGCGGCGCGGCGGCCCATCGCCAACAGCATGGCTGCCGAGCGTCCGCCCGGACAAGCGACCGCGCGGTGCACACCGGCGGCTTCGAGCTGGTCCAGAATACAACTGATCCATAAACCGTTGAGATTACGCTCGACCAAATCGGCATCGTCGAGATCATGCGTGCGCAGTGCGTGGGCCATGTGCTTTGCCTTTAGTGCATGATGGCGGTGCTGTCTATCACCGTCGTGGTTTGTCGCATCCCGCTTGCGCGTTGTTCTTCGGCGATCTTGCGTTCCATGATGCGGCGCGAGCGCAGCGCGGCACCATCCATTGCCAGCGAAACCGGCTGGGCCGACCAAAAATCGCTGTCGCCCAAAGCCTTCTGCTGCGCTTCCAGCATCGGCAAATCTTCGTTCTTGAACGGCTCCATCAGACCTTGCACCGCGTACTCGACCAGCGCGCCGGCCGCCTCGCCCATCGCCTTGGGTAAACCGAAGGCGAAGAAATAATGGGTGCTGCGGTCGGTCTCGGGAGTCAGGAAGTGGCCGGACAACGACATCCGTCCAAATTCAGGCGGCATTCCACTCGGAGTAACGCCGACCTCGATGGTCAGCAAACCGGGGGCGTTCCATTGCACGTCAAGCCGCCGGTCGGCATTGCTACCCGGTGCCACACCGAATGCATTCGCCACAAAGTCCTGCAATTTTTCGTTGTGCATGATCCGGCGCGACCACACCGTTTCACCCTGTTCGAAAAAGGTGCAGGCGCCCGCCGACATTTGTTCGCTACCCAGGGTGGCCGGATGCAAGAACTGGAAGTGACTCAAATCGAGCAGGTTATCCGCGCTCAATTGATAGTGAGCCCGCGTGCGCAGATAACCCGAGGCCGTGACGTTGTGCTCGGGGTTCAGATATTCAAACGGGAGCAAATCGGTCTGCGCCGCATGCTGCGGCTCGCCCATCCAGATCCAGACCATGCCGTAACGTTCTTGCAGCGGGAAACTACGCACATGCGCGGCGGGCGGGATGCGGCCGTCGCCGTGCGGGTTGTGTACGCAATGCCCGCTGCCGTCAAAACGCAAGCCATGATACGGGCACTCCAGCTCCCCTTGATGGATACGACCACGGTGTAGCGGCGCGAACCGATGCGGACAGCGATCGCTCAGAGCAACCGCCTGCCCCGCCTGGTCACGGTACAACACCACAGCTTCGCCGAGCAGCGTGCGCGCCAGCGGCCGGTTTGAGTTGACCTCGCAAGCCAATGCGGCCACATACCACGCATTCCAAAGAAACGGCATCGCTTTCCCCCCAAATCGCTTTGTGCGTCATTCGTCCCACGCCTGGTCCCATGCCACCGGACCGGCGGGTGATTTGATCTTGATTGAAGCGAAGTTTATTGAAACGCGATGGGTGCGGAGCCGCCCGGACCGAAGTTTTGTCGAGCAACCCGAAGCGCGGTTTGCGAAACCTCAGATTACTTTTTTTACAACACGTGAAGCAGATGCTTCGCAATCCGCAATCTTGCTTCGGATGGTTTTATTGGTGCCCGATAGGGGTATCTACCATTGGGACTTTCCACGGAGGCTATACCATGCAATCACCTAGCATCACCCACAGCGAGGGAGTAGACCCCTCAAGCCAGGAACACCTCGTTCCGCGCCCCCCTGTAACAACCCAGCCGTCGAGCTCTCGCATGAGCAACCCGGGCGACCTGCCGACCCGGCCCGGCGGCGGCAACGCGGGACCTCGGCCTAATATCTATCAGCGCTTGATCGGCGCGTCCAGTACCGATGCGAAGGCAGGTACCGAGTTCGCCAATCAATTGGTGATACGGGCCGGCAATGTTACCGATCAAGAGCATGCGGAATCAATGCACTTGCAACGCCCCAGTGCTCCGTCATTTGAGCAAAGTGCAACGGTGCCGGACGCCATCATCGCACAAAAGCAAAATATCGACACCTTGCACCGCACCGGCGTGCAGGTGATGTTATTCACCGACACAGCAGCCTACGCTCATCTCGGTACCTTCCGCGATTATGCGAAGCAACATGCGCCGGGCATGGAACTGGTCGACGTCCCGCACGCCACCGTCGAGTCACTGAATACCCGTGCGCCGCATGCACAAAACGTCGGTTTGATCGCTTCGCCGCACACCACCAGCCAAAATGTGTTCCAGAATCATGCGAGCGAGAAGAATTGGGTCGTCCCCGAGAATGCGGGCCATCTCACCATGGTCGCCGCGGAAAAAAAGGGCGCCAGCGCGACCACGGTAAACCTCGGCATCGAGGAATTAAAAAAAGCCGTGACCGAAATGGCGAGCAACCCGGATGTCCATGCCATCGTTGTCGGCTACCCCGGTTTATCGAAAGAATTGGGCGACAGCATCGAAGCAAATGGCCGTAGCGTGCCGCTGATTTGCAGCGCGAATGTTGCGGGCACCAAGGCGCTTGAACTTGCCAAGAAGCAGACACCTGCGCCGGCGGAATTCGAAGCCGGTTGCTGCGGTTGCCTGCCGGTGGTGCAGCAACTGCTCGAAACATCATGGAACAAAACCCTTGGTAGTTTATTGACCAAGTCGCAAGCCAAGGAACCCGAATACAAGCCGAAGGCCGGTGTCATGGCCGGCCAAGGTGCGTTGGCCGGGGTGCAGTTCATGGGAGAAACCGGCGATCTCGACATGCTGGTGCACCAGGCGACGCATATCTCCGATCGCACGGCCTTTATCAAAGGACTGGAGGGCGCCACTGACCCGCGCCCGGAAATGAAACGTAGTGTGGACCTATTGAGTAAAGCCGGCGTCACCCATATCGCCGTCACCTGCAACACAGCACACTCTGCCTTCAAACTGAAAGAATTTCTGGAGGAAAACAATATCGATATTACGCAGGTCCATATTGTGGGGGCCGCATTGGAAAACATCGAAAAGCAGCAGCCCGGGACCCAGCACGTTGCGTTGATGTCTACCGTCGGCACCAGGGACAGCAAGCTCTATCAAAATTTCGGAAATAACCCGTACGAATGGCATTTGCCGTCGGACGACATGCAAGACATTGCCACGAGGAGCATCTACAAAGGGATCAAGCAAAACAACTTGGCCGAAGGTCAAAAGGACGCGGCTACGGTGGTGGATTCGATTGTCGCCGGTTTCGAGGGGAAATTAGCCGCAGGCGTGCACCCGGTTATCGTTCTCGGCTGTACCGAGTTCCCGGTGGCGTTGCCCAAGGCGATGCGTGAAGCAAGATGGCCGAACGTCATTTTTATCGACACGCTGGCGTCGCTGGGCAGCTCACTGATCGAAAAGACCGGAATGCCCATTCCCAATACCACGGCCAACGCCGAAGCGGT
>JAMFSV010000158.1 GCA_026225455.1 Burkholderiales bacterium
GAAGAACTTTTAAAACCGAGTTCGTAGGCAATATCTGTCACCGTCATATGCAGGTTGCGGGCCAGCATGTCGGCCGCGCGGCGTAGCCTGAGGTGACGGATATAGGCACCCAGACCGCCTTCTTGCTGAAACAGGCGATACAGGGTCGAGCGAGGCAGTTGCAAAGCATTCAGCACGCCTTCGGGAGAGAGTTCTGCTTCGTGCAGGTGTGCTTGCACATAGCGCCGCACCTGACCGAACATAGCTGCGCGGGCGGCCGCGCGTGCATTGCCGCTTAGGAGTGCTTGCTTGCCAAACACCGCAGCCAGCAACTGCGCGCCTGCGCGTATGTCGCGCTCCGCTGCATCGGCGCTCATGTGCACGATGTTTTGACTGAGCGCTGTAACGTGTTCGATGACCAACTGCGTGAGCGGTGTCGTGCCGTGGATGGTGCGACCGTGGATGGCATCCGGGTCGGGAAATACTTCCTCCACCAGCGCGCCCGGCACGAAAAACGTGAGCATCCTGCATGCATGACGCTGCATGCGAACGGGTTGACTCATATCGAGCGCCAGAATGCTTGCGACTGAAGGCGAGCTTTCGCGCGGCTGGGCGCGCACCGAGACGTTCCCGACGCCGCCCTCCAGAAACACGTGAAAAACGAAATCGCGAGCCTTGTCTGTCGAGATCCGGGCCAGCGAGCGCTCGAGTAGCATCTGGTCGGACCGGCAGTCGGTCAACACGAGCTCGCCAACTTGATAACGATCAATTGAAGCCCGAAATGGCCTTTCGAGGTCGGACGAGGAGGGCAGCACATCTATCAGATGAGCGACCCGATCCCGCCAGGCGAGCAACTGCCGCTGCGGCGCTTCCGCCATCACGTTGAAATGGCTATGGAGAATGCCGGATCTTGGTGGTGGACGGATATCTGCTGTGTTGGCGCTGTGGTTCATACGTGAGATTCTTTGCCAGCGTTTGCGCTGGGATCATCTGGAACAAATTGTGTAATGTAACTGTAAACAATATTTGGTGAGGAATTTTTCCAGAAATGGTGTGGTTTTTTTCAAGAGAGGTGACGCACGGGGTACAAAAGTGCTCAATCAAATGGGCCTGCTGGCCCTGTCAATCAGACCTTTAAAGCGGGTTTGGTCGGGTAATAAAGCTGGTAGAACCAGGAGCAGGCATTCTCGATCTGTGCCTGGATGCGCGGCGCTATCTCGTGATGCTTGGGTGGTGCAATACGTGTGGCCTGTTGGTGCGTGTATTTCATATGGTAGTGACTATCGCTTTCCTGAATCCCGACCGTGAGCCGTTCGGGATCGATCTCCCGCGGCGCCACGCCCAGCCAGGCATGGATATGCGACATGCAGGCAGCCGGCTGGGCCATCAGATCCTCGAAACGCAGGAAATACAGGCGCTCTTGCACGTCCTTGGGTAAATCCAGTACGGCATGCAGCGAGATCAACGGCGCGCCGATCGCCTTATCCTTGGCAAATAGCATGTCGGCGCGGCCAAATCGGTCAAAATCTGCCAGGTGGTCGATGAAATCGATCAGGATGGTGCGCTGATGCTGGGCCTCGATCGAACCGTAGATCTGCCCCAACTCCCGCAGACACACAATCAATTTGGCGTTCGGCTCAAGGTGCAACAACAGTTCGATCGCATGCAGCCAGGCGCGGTTCTTGTCCACCATCAGCGGCTTTTCGCAATCGTGGTGCCAACCCTTTAGAAATCCCTGCATGGCCGAGGTGAGATGCGCGTAGCTACGCTCGAACGAATGGTCGAGCTGGGACAGAAAGAAGGTGTCGTCGCTGACCATGCGCCGCATGCCGAGCAAGGTGTTGCATAGCGGCGAGCTATGCCCTTCGCATTGAATTTCTGGTGCTGTGCGAGTAATTGACAGAGCAAGGTCGAGCCTGCGCGGGGCAGTCCTGTTACGCCGACAAATTGTGGGCTCATCGCAAATTTAATTTCCGTTTAAAGACAAAAAGGTGGCGCCGGGCGACTGTGTGCGGCGGAGACTCTAATTTAATTTCATTCGAGCATCAGGCCAAGCGCGATTTGACTACGCGGAAAAATAGGCGATGCCGCGCTTGGAGGGCTAACCGTAACCGCTCGTGCGACGCCTTGCCCCCACGCTATTTGCACCTGATTCTGCGACGGCAATGCTTTCAAGCACAGATCATGACTTCACGATCCGTGCCGTTTTAACACTCAAGGGAGAAAGAGATTCGCTTCATGCCAGGTGAGAAATGGCAGAATGTCCGCATGACCTCTGGATTTTAGGCGAAGATCCGGGCTTACGTTGGCGTGATGCAGGTGCGGCGCACACCAAGGCGGTGTATTTGGCGATCAGCGTGAACCTGTCCGGCCAGAAGGACGTGCGGGATGCAAGTCAGCTTTAAGATGGACCGGCATGTCATTGACCGAAAATGCCTACACGGAATTCAGAAAACAAAAAGCCCAATCCGAAGATTGGGCTAAATGCTTGATTCTCTTGGCTCCCCGACCTGGACTCGAACCAGGGACCTGCGGATTAACAGTCCGTCGCTCTACCAACTGAGCTATCAGGGAACAGCACAGAACGAAATTATATGGGGGCTCCAGTAACTTGTCAACACCCTAAAGCTAAGTTCCCACCAGAGGGTCTGGGATTTTTGACTCGTACTGCGGTGTGAGTCAAAAAAACCTTTGCCGATCAACGCTCAAGCAGATCGAGTTTTTCTTTGACGTCTTTCCATGCATCGGCGTCGGCCAGCGCGGCCTTGGTCTTGGTGATACTGGGCCAGGCTTTTGCCAGATCGGCATTCAGCGGAATAAATGTTTGCTGGTCGGCCGGTACGTCTTCTTCGGCGTAAATTGCATTGACCGGGCACTCGGCCACGCAGACGGCGCAGTCGATGCATTCGTCCGGATCAATCGTCAGGAAATTCGGGCCTTCGCGGAAGCAATCCACCGGGCAAACATCGACGCAATCGGTATAGCGGCACTTAATGCAGCTTTCGGTCACAACGTGGGTCATTCAAGCTCCTGCAAACGGTGAGCGGTGGTGCATTGGGTTAAACCCAGATTGTAACTTATTGTCGCTTTGTTATCGGCCAAGCTGCGCCCGGCTTTATACAAAAACATGATTTGCATATGACCGGAGCGGGTGGAAGGGCCTGTGAGCACCGGTTTTATTGGGCCGCTGGCGGCGGAAAATGCGCCCGTCGGTGCCGTGGAGAGGGAATTCGCGCAGGAATTCGTTTACCATCCGACACAAGCCGCTGATGCATCGCTGTTTCAGTGCTATGCCGATATGTCACGTTGGAACCGCAGGCTTATGACGATAATCCACTCGCTGCTCGATACCGATCTCTACAAGTTCACCATGATGCAGGTGGTCCTGCATCAATTCCCGGCGGCCCAAGTTGAATATCGGTTTCGTTGCCGCACCCCGGATGTCGATCTGGTGCCTTGCATCGACGAAATCCGCACCGAGATCCGGGCCCTGTGCACCTTGCGTTTTAGCCAGGACGAGCTGCTGTATCTGCGGCGGCTGCGTTTTATAAAGAGCGATTTTGTCGACTTCCTCGACCTGTTCCATCTGAGTGAAAAATACATTTCGGTGACGCCCTCGGCCAAGGGCAATGGCGAGATCGACATCGTCATCGTTGGCCCCTGGTTGCATACGATCTTGTTCGAGATTCCGGTGCTGGCGATCGTCAACGAAGTGTATTTCCGCCGCCTGCAGCCCGCGCCCGACTATGCCGAAGGCCGTGAGCGGCTGACCGAGAAAATTGCCTTGCTGGCAGTCAAGCCCGATTACACCGATTGTACGATTGCCGATTACGGTACCCGCCGGCGCTTTTCCAAGCAGTGGCATGAAGAGGTGATACTCGGGCTGAAGCAAGGCCTGGGCGAACAATTTGCCGGCACCAGCAATGTGTTTTATGCGATGAAGCATGGGCTGATCCCGCTTGGCACCATGGCCCATGAATATCTTCAGGCATGTCAGGCGCTTGGACCGCGCCTGCGCGATTCGCAGATTTTCGGTTTTGAAATGTGGGCCAAGGAGTATCGCGGCGACCTCGGCATTGCGCTGTCGGACGTCTACGGCATGAAGGCCTTCCTGCGCGATTACGACATGTATTTCTGCAAGCTGTTCGACGGCGCCCGCCATGATTCGGGTGATCCGTTCGAATGGGGCGAGCGCTTGATCCGGCACTATG
The DNA here is from genome assembly GCA_026225455.1 of Burkholderiales bacterium. Lineage (GTDB taxonomy): Bacteria > Pseudomonadota > Gammaproteobacteria > Burkholderiales > Burkholderiaceae > LMUX01. Next base: position 4,191 of record JAMFSV010000158.1, read on the forward strand.
AAGCGAACCGCACCGATCCGCGTAATAAGGTGATGGTGTTTAGCGATGCGCTGGATATTCCCAAGGTATTGCAATTGTACGAACGGTTCCGCGGCCGTTCGCGGCTGGCCTTTGGCGTCGGCACCAATTTGACCAACGACCTGGGCTACACGCCGTTGCAGATCGTGATCAAGATGGTGCGTTGCAACGGCCAGCCGGTGGCGAAACTGTCCGATTCGCCGGGCAAGAATATGTGCGACGACGAAGCGTATCTGGCGTATTTGCGGCAGGTGTTCGAGATAGAAAAAATCTAGACTTCGGATCTAAAACCCGCGGCGGAAACGCTACGCCCGTGGCGTGTCCGACGCAAGATCCGATAGCCGTCCGGTGGAGTTTGTTCTGCGTGACGGACCGTTATAATCGAACCCCCGGAAATGGTCGCGTTGCCGGCCGGGCACGTTGCAATCGACGCTATGCTTGGCCCTGTGCTGGTGTCTGTGATTCAGCGGCAAAAGACCATGAAAAAATTAATCGCCTTACTGTTACTACTGCTGCCTCTTGCCGCTCATGCCGCCGATTTTACCGGAGCGGGGCTGGCACCCGCCTGGGCGATACCATTCGCCGGCCTGTTACTGTCGATTGCGATCGTACCGTTGTTCGCACCGCATTTTTGGCATGCCCATTTCGGCAAGGTTGCTGCGATATGGACCCTGGCTTTGCTGGTTCCGCTTGCGCAACACTTCGGCGTCGAGACGGCGGGGCAGACGCTGGTTCACACGCTGCTTGAAGAATACCTTCCTTTTATCATCCTGTTGGCGGCGCTCTATACCGTCGCCGGAGGTATTTGCGTGCATGGCCATTTGCACGGGTCGCCGCGGTTGAATACCGGTTTGCTGGCGCTGGGCACCGTGTTGGCCAGTATCATGGGTACCACCGGCGCCGCGATGCTGCTGATACGCCCATTGATCCGCGCCAACGAACATCGCCGCGATCTGGTGCATATTGTGGTGTTCTTTATTTTCCTCGTGGCCAATGCCGGCGGCGCCTTGTCACCTTTGGGCGACCCGCCCTTGTTCCTGGGTTTCCTGAACGGCGTGAGTTTTTTCTGGACTACGCAGCATCTGCTGCTGCCCACACTATTTGTCTGCGGCGTGCTGTTGGCCCTGTTTTATCTGGTCGACACCCTACTCCTGCGCCGCCATCCCGCGCCCGAATCCAAGGCCGCGGCCCTCAAGCCGACTCGCATTACGCTGGACGGCAAGGTTAATTTGATCCTGCTGCTGGCGATTTTGCTGATCGTGTTGGCCAGTGGTCTGTGGCGCCCCGGCATCGAGTTTGAGATTGCCGGTACCCATGTCGCGCTGCAAAACGCCTTGCGTGAAGTGCTGTTGCTGGTGGTGGTGGGCGTGTCGCTGAAGCTGACGCCGCATTCGGCGCGTCTGGGTAATGCATTCAACTGGGCGCCGATTGCCGAAGTCGCCAAACTTTTCGCCGCGATTTTTATCACCATCGCCCCGGTGATCGCGATTTTGCGGGCCGGCGAATCCGGTGCCTTCGCGGCGGTGGTCAAGCTGGTTGAAGACCCTCACGGCCAGTCTGTGGTGCCGATGTATTTCTGGGCCACCGGTTTGCTGTCGTCATTTCTCGATAACGCGCCGACCTATCTGGTGTTTTTCAATTCGGCAGGCGGCCATGCCGACACCTTGATGACGGCGGGCGCCGGTACCCTGGCCGCGATTTCCGCCGGCGCCGTATTTATGGGCGGCAATAGCTATATCGGCAATGCGCCCAACTTTATGGTGAAATCGATTGCGGAAGCGCGCGGGGTGCGCATGCCCAACTTCTTTGGCTATCTGCTTTGGTCGGGTGGCATCCTGATCCCCGTATTCCTGTTGACGACTGTTATCTTTTTTCGCGGCTGATGTTTATCGCTGAGCTCAAGGGGCGATGTGTGCCCTCGATGCCGATTGCCGGTTATCGGCGGGCGATCCCGCAGCATGCCGCGCATACCCAACCGTGTTGCATTTGAAGTGGAGCTGATCGATGAAACCGAAGATCTTGATTACCCGGGCAATTTTTCCCGAGGTGGTAGAACGCTTGCAAGCGCATGCCGAAGTTGAGGCGAACCAGGACGACATCCTGTTCGACCCAGCCGAAATGGCGCGACGCCTGGCCGATAAAGACGGCGTGCTGGTGGTCGCCAGCCGCATCGACGCAGTGGCTCTGGGCCAGGCCACCCGTCTGCGGGTCGTGAGCAACATGGCGGTGGGATACAACAATCTCGATATCGAGGCGATGACGCGCGCGCATATTCTCGCCACCAATACGCCCGACGTGCTGAACGAGACCACCGCCGATCTCGGCTGGGTACTCATGATGGCCGCCGCCCGGCGGATTACCGAATCCGAACATTGGCTGCGCGCCGGGCATTGGAAACAATGGGGTTATGAATTGTTCGCCGGTACCGATATTTACGGCGCCACCCTCGGCATTGTCGGCATGGGCCGGATCGGACAGGCAATTGCACGCCGTGCTCGCGGTTTTGGCATGCGGGTGATATACCACAACCGCTCGCAGGTTTCGCCCGAGATCGAGCGCGAGCTGAATGCCGAATTTGTCGATAAAACCACGCTGATGAAACAAGCCGATCATGTGATGCTGGTGGTTCCCTATAGCGCCGCGACGCATCATATTATCGGTGCCGCCGAGTTGGCCCTGATGAAACCCAGCGCCACGCTGACCAACATCGCGCGCGGCGGCATAGTCGACGAAACGGCTTTGATCGCGGCCTTGCGGGAACACCGCATTGCGGCGGCCGGTCTGGATGTGTTCGAAGGCGAGCCGAAATTTAATCCGGCATTTCTTGAACTGAGCAATGTGGTGCTGACACCGCATATCGGCAGTGCCAGCCTGCCGACCCGCCGCGCCATGGCCCATCTGGCCGTCGACAATCTGCTGGCGGGGCTGGGTCTGGGGCCGCAAGCGGGTAATCCGCCCAATCCGATCAATCCCGAAGTATTAGGGGCGTCACGCGGATGAACCCGTCAGACCTATTCATCGGCGTGCTGCTGTTGGCCGTGGTGCTGCTGGCCGTGGTGTTGCTGGCGCTGCTGCGCAGCAAGAGGGGCGGCGGCCTCGACCCGGCGCTGGCGGCGCTGCCAGATTTGTTGAAAGCTCAGCACGACGAGCAATTGCGCGACAACAACCGGCTGGAGCGGGAGTTGCGTCAAGAGATCAGCGAAAGCGGACGCGCCGCACGCGCCGAGGCCGGTGTCGGTTTTAATCAGTTCCAGCAGACTTTGACGCAGCAATTGACCCAGATCGCGACCTTGCAAAACGCCAAGATCGATGGTTTCGGTCACTCGTTGGCCAAGCTGACAGAGAACAATACGACTCAGCTCGATGCCGTGCGCCAGAACCTGCAACACCAGTCGCAGGCTGCGCGCGATGAGCAGGCGGCTGCGCTGAAGCGTTTTGGCGACACGCTCAATCAACAACTCGCGCAACTCTCGGAGAGCATCGATCGTCGCTTTAGCGAGGTACGCGCCACGCTGGAACAAAAGCTCAAAGATATCGAGTTGAACAATGCCACCAAGCTCGAAGAGATGCGCCAGACGGTCGACGAAAAATTGCATGCGACGCTGGAGCAGCGCCTGGGCGAATCGTTCAAGCTGGTCTCCGATCGGCTTGAGCAGGTCCATCGCGGCCTGGGCGAAATGCAGACGTTGGCGGCCGGTGTGGGCGACCTGAAAAAAGTCCTGACCAACGTCAAGACGCGCGGCACCTGGGGTGAAGTTCAGTTGGAGGCGTTACTGGAGCAAATGCTGACGGCCGACCAGTATGCCAAGAATGTCGCGACGATTCCCGGCAGCAGTGAACGTGTGGAGTTCGCCATCCGCTTGCCGGGGCGCGACGATCACCCCGTCTCGGGCGAAAGCCGGCCGGTCTGGTTGCCGGTCGATGCCAAGTTTCCGCGTGAGGATTATGAGCGGCTGATCGAGGCGCAGGAACGCGCCGATCCGATCGCGGTGGAAGAAGCCTCGCGTGCTCTCGAGTCGCGCATCAAGCAGGAAGCGCGGGCGATTCGCGATAAATACGTGGCGCCGCCGCACACCACGGACTTTGCCTTATTGTTTTTACCGACCGAAGGTTTGTACGCAGAAGTCTTGCGGCGGCCCGGTTTGACCGACATTTTGCAGCGTGATTTCCGCGTCACGATCGCCGGGCCGACCACCCTGAGCGCCTTGCTTAACAGTCTGCAAATGGGCTTTCGCACATTGGCGATTGAAAAACGTTCAAGCGAGGTGTGGCAGGTGCTCGGGGCGGTCAAAACCGAATTCGGCAAATTCGGCGACGTGCTCGCCAGGACCAAAGCTCAGTTGGAAACGGTGACACGCTCAATCGAATCGGCGGAACAACGCACGCGGGTCATGAGCAAAAAATTGCGTGATGTCGAGGCTTTGCCCGATGAACGGGCGACCGGACTGCTGGGAGACGTGTTGCCCGGAGACTTGCTGGCGGGCGAGGAAAGTGAATCGGCGTGAAGCGGATCGGATCAGGAGGGCGGTGACGAGGAGCTTGACGGTGGGCCGCTGAAGGGCGGCTGAAGTAAGGACTTGCGGGCGCTGCTTAAGGATGGGTGGCTCGCTTAAAGTGGGCTGGCTTGAAGCCAAGCCCCCAGCGATATTAGCACTTAGCCCTCAGTCCTCGTCCCAGCAAAGCGCTGCAGCGCGTCGCCCGTCATCCTTACCACGCGCCAGTCCGGCAGGACGGTGGCGCCAAAACTCTGATAAAAATCGATGGCGGCCTGATTCCAATCCAGCACGGTCCATTCAAAACGCCGGCAACCACGCTCAAGCGCCAGTACCGCAAGCTGTTGCAGCAACAGTTTGCCTATGCCTCGGCCGCGCTGGTCCGGTTGCACGTACAGATCTTCCAGGTACAGCCCACGCCGGCCCAGGAAGGTCGAGTAGTTATGGAAAAACAGGGCATAAGCGACGATCGGTGCCGCGGCGGGGTCCGGGGTGGTGCTGTCATGCCATTGTGCCACCAGGCATTCGACGGCCGGATGCGCACCGAAGAGCGCATCGTGCAAGTCGTCTTCGGTTGCGACAAAGAGATGGGTGAGGCTCTCGAACTGCGCAAGCTCAAGCATCAGCGCCTGGATGGCACCGATATCGGCCGCCGTGGCCGGCCGCAATAACGCTGCCATCAGACTTCTTCCGGCACGTCGGCCAGCGTGATTTCGATGCCGCCGAACCGGCCGGCGACCCAGTTATACACGTGGCAAGCGACCCATAACAAGGCAAAACCCAATAAGGCATTGAGCATCAGCGCGCTGGGGATGGTCATCACGTCGATATTGCCGTTGACGAAAAATGCCGCCACGATGCCGATCAGCACAATGGGTACACTGAAGGTCAGGTAGATCAGGATCAGCGCTTTGGCGGTTTGTACCGGCGCGATATACGAAATTTGTTTTAGCATAATTGGGTGGTGTAAACGTTATGTCTAAGTATTTAAAGTCCAAGCCGGCCGACTGCGAATACCGGGTAATCAGATCAACCCGTCGAATAGCATCACGTCGACCGTGTCGCCCAGGGCGACGTCCGATTGTGCGTGGGCTAGTACTATAAAGCAGTTCGCCTGACTCATCGAACTTAACACGCCCGATCCTTGGGCGCCTGTGGGTGCAACGTGCCAGTTGCCATCGGTATTGCGTTGCGCGATGGCGCGCAGAAATTCGGTTCTCCCCGGCTGTTTGCGCAGCGCAATCGATGCGCAGGCACGGATCAATGGGGTGGGGCGAGCAGTTGCCCCCGCCATCGACAACAATGCTTCACGCACCAATTGGTAGAACGACACCATCACGGCGACCGGGTTGCCGGGTAAACCAAAAAACAACGCTCCAGGGCCGCCGTCAAGTGCCAGCCTGCCAAAAGCAAAGGGCCGGCCGGGACGCATGGCGACTTTCCAGAACACCGCTTCACCCAGGCGTGCCATCAGGTCACGGGTGTAGTCGGCGTCGCCGACCGAGACTCCACCGGAGGTAATCACCGCGTCGGCGCAGGCAGCGGCGGTGCGCAAAGTGGCTTCCAGTTCGGCCGCCTGGTCCGGCACGATGCCGAGATCGATGATCTCCACCCCCAGCCGGTGCAACATGCCATACATGGTGTAGCGATTACTGTCATAGACGCAGCCGGGTTCGAGGGTTTGGCCGATCGAACGCAGTTCGTCCCCGGTCGAGAAAAACGCGACCCGCAAACGCCTTCTTACCGGCACTTCGGCGTACCCCAATGAAGCGAGCAAACCGAGGTCGCTGGCTTGCACCACGCGCCCTTGATTGAGCGCGACCGAGCCGGCCGCCAGGTCTTCACCCGCGCGCCGGATATTGGCGCCGGGTGCAATCCGCTCAGGCTTAAAACAAATCTGCGGTTGCGCAGCCGTTCCGGCGACTTCCACGTGTTCTTGCGCGATCACGGTGTCGCATGCCGCCGGAATCAGCGCGCCGGTCATGATGCGGATGCAGGCGCCGGCAGCCACGACACCGGCATAAGCCTGACCTGCGAACGAGGTGCCGACGACATTCAGCAGTAGCGGAGTGCCGTTCGGCGGAGTGCTGTCCGACAACACGGCGCCGTCGAAGGCATAACCGTCCATCGCCGAGTTGTCGGCGCCCGGCACATTCAACGGGGCGATCAGGTCTTGCGCCAGTACCCGGCCCAACGCTGCGCGCAGGGCCACTTTTTCCACCGCCGCCACCGGTGTTGCCAGCTTGCGTATCACGGCTTGAGCCACCGATAGCGGCATCGCATCCGGGTCGTAATCAGACAGGCAACTGGTCACAGCGTGCAGCGTTTTCATGGGGAGGCAGGTCTGGCCTGGAAAGAGTAACGGAGTATTATTTTGAGCGCGCGGCACTGGCAGCCGTCGCGTCATAAGCCGGCTTGCCGAGGGCGGCTGAAAGTAGCCGGCGCCGCATGATTCAAAGGTAAGCCTGAGGCGGGATGCTAAGCCCGCCCGGGGTCCGGACTATCGGCCGTATGCGCGAGATGGTTCAGGTCTTGCAGCGAGTTGACATTGTAAAACGCGCGCTCATCGGGAAAACCGGCTTCTGCCGCGTTGTGGCGTGCGTACCACGCGCCGACCTTGCGCCCGCCGTCTGCGAGATAAGCCTGTAGATCGTCGGCCAGACTGCACGCCAGGATGGCGCAGGCAGGGTGGCGCTGACGCCGGCCGTCCGGCGTCTCGGTTACGGCGTAAGCGATGGTGCGGCCCGGCGCCAGGGCGGCCAGCAAGCCTGTCGCCAGCGAGGCCGGCAGGTAAGGGACATCGCAGGGTACGCATAACAGGTGACTGGTGCCGGCGGCGCGCATGCCCGCCAGTATGCCGGCCAAGGGGCCCAGTGTTTCGAACTTGGGGCCGGTCTCGACCGCGGTGCCGGCTGACGCGTAAGCCGTAGAGCGGGCTGAAGCGCCGTTGGCCGCGTTGGCTGCGGTGCTGCCCTCATTGCCCGCATCGGTTACCAGCGGGTGGCCGTAAGCACGATAAAGCTCAAGATTGCGATTGGCGCTGATCAGCAGTTGCCCGACCTGCGGCCGCAGGCGTTCCAGCACATGCAGCGCGAGCGTTTTACCGGCAAGGGTTTGCAGGCCTTTATCGACGCCGCCCATCCGGCTTGCCTGACCTCCCGCAAGTATCAGGCCGGTGAGGTCGTGGGGTGTTAGCGGGATAAGCGTTGTCATCACAGGGGCCTTTAGTGGGCCTTTAGCCGCCGATGTATGACATTTCGACGCGGCCGGGGTCCACCGATACGGTAACCGCCCCGGTATCGGCCGGTTGCGCTCGCAGTTCCGAATAACGATCGGTACGGCCGTGCCAGACATGGGCCAGCGCGGTTTCGACCTGGGCGTCGGATGCGCCGTCGCGCAACAGGGTGCGCAGGTCGTAGCCGCGGTTGGCAAACAGGCATAAATAAAGTCGGCCTTCGGTGGAGAGCCGGGCGCGCGTGCACGCGTGGCAGAATGCCTGCGTGACACTGGAAATGACGCCGATTTCGCCCGGGCCATCGGCGTAGCGCCAGCGCTGCGCGGTTTCGCCGGCGGCCTGCCGGCCCAGCGGCAATAGCGGCAATTCAGCATCGATCCGTGCGATGACGTCGGCGGACCGCAATACTTCCGCCATATTCCAGCCGTTGGAAGCACCCACATCCATATATTCGATAAAACGCAGGATCGCGCCGCTATCTTTGAAATGACGTGCCATCGGCAGAATTTCGTGATCGTTGGTGCCGCGCTTGACCACCATATTGATCTTCAGCGGGGCCAGCCCGACCGCCAGCGCGACATCGATGCCATGCAGCACGTCGGCCACCGGAAAGTCCGCGTCGTTCATGCGTTTGAACAGCGGCTCATCGAGCGCGTCCAGGCTGACCGTGACGCGCGACAAGCCGGCGTCTTTCAGTGAGCGTGCTTTGCGCGCCAGCAATGAGCCATTGGTGGTCAAGGTCAGATCGAGCGCATGGCCGGAAGGTGTTTCCAGCCTGGCGAGCTTTTCGATCAGGACTTCCAGGTTTTTGCGCAGCAAAGGTTCGCCGCCCGTGAGACGGATTTTCTCGACCCCGTGCGCGACGAAGATGCGCGCCGCCCGTTCGATTTCTTCGAAGTTCAGCAGCGACGCATGCGGCAAGAATGCATAATTTTGATCGAACACCGCGCGCGGCATGCAATAGACGCAACGGAAATTGCAGCGGTCGGTGACGGAGATGCGCAGATCTTTCAGCGGGCGGCCGAGCGTGTCTTCGAGCAGTCCGTTGGGCGCGATCAGAGGCCCGGAAACGTCGGGGACGACGCTGCCGTAGCGTAAATCGGCGACAGGAATGACTTTCGATGACATGGCCGTAATCAAGATGCTAGCCGGTCATTGTAGCGGAATGCGCGCCGGCAGGCGCGTGGCCGCGCTATGTCAGGTATCACGCCCGCTTCGGCCGGGCGCAAGCGGCGCCGTTGTTATTTGACTGACTGCAAAGCCTGAGCCGTGTGCGGCACCGCCGAACCTGCCTGGGCACGGCAGCGCTCGGGGCCGGGCGGGTGAGCCCCTCTCGCCATCGGCGGCTTCAGAATGCGCCGCCGTGATCCAGCACGTTCAACATGCCTTCACCGGTACGTGGCACGTGATCGGTATTTTGCCGCAAGGCGTCGGCGTCGATTCCGCCGTTTACCGTCAAGGTATCCGCCATCAGGCGCAGCGACCGATGCAGCACGATGGGGTAACCCAAACCCAGCGTGACAATGGCAATCAGCACATTGGTCAGGCGCAGCAGCAACAAACGCGAACCGGTGATGGTACTGCCAAAACGCAATTGGCCGCCCAAGGTAGAACGGCTGGTGATGTGGCGCGTGACAAACGCGGCGTAAAAGCTGCCGATCAGCAAGCAGCCGACAATCAACAGCAAATAATAGGCGACGATGGTCCGCCAGATGCCGACGGGCGTGGCGCCGGCGGGAAGCGTCACAGGATAGCCGGCATGTTGGGCGTTCAATAGCTTCAGCGTTTCGAAAGCGCCGTGGCCCGCGGTGCCGACCCCGGCAAATATGACTAAAACGGCGACGAATGTTCCCAGGAAAACCAGATAGAGTTTGCTCGCCTGACCGTGGAAATTGAAGCGGGCATTGCCAAAGCTGCTTGCATTCACCGCGCGTTCGACCAGCCGAACCATGGCCCAGGGTGCAAGTTGTCCCAAGGTGAACACTGTGCACAGGAGATACAGCACAAACCAGGCACCGTAGACCCATGCCGAACCCTGCATGCCGCCGTGGATGCCGCGCCATTGTGTGCGGCTCAGCCGATAGCGCTGGGCGCTGAAATGGGCGCCGCCGGCCAAAATCAGCAGCACGATATAGGTGATCAGCACGCCGAGTAGGGCGAAGCCGCGATGATGGATCAGGTGCGCGACGAATGCCGACCCGACGATACCGAACAAGATAATGACAAAAACCAGCACGAGCGCCAGCAAAAAACCGACCAGCAACTCACCGCCGGTACCGGTGTATTCAAAGCGTTCACCTTGGAAACTGAGCCGTGACCAGATATAACGGCGGGTTTTGGTAGCAGCCCAGAAACGGTAGATTCCCAGGGTGATAATGGTCAGCAGGAGGTTGGGCAGGAAAATGCGATAGAGCTGGCTTATTTTGCCGTCGTATTCAAATAGCGGGCTAGCTTGGTTTTGCATGTCCATCCATTGCTCCCTAATTTTGTTGTGTGAGCAATGTACTTTGCATCCTGTCGCGGCGTCAATCTATCTCGTTTGCGTGCGCCAAGCGCCGGCGAAAAAAAAGAGGAGCGCGATGGCTCCTCTTTTTCTACCCTATTAGATCAACCTCAAATGAATCAAATTGAGGTTTTTCCCGGTGCGTCCGTTTCGACTTGCTGCATCGGTGCCGCATCGAGGGGCGGCAACACCTTGCGTGTGCGAGGCGCGCGCGGCGCTTCGACATGACGTGCAGCGCTTTCTTGCGCGGCCTGCAGCTTGGAGGTATCGGTATTGACCCAGGTCAATCCCGCCGAAGCCAGCATCGGCTGTAGCGTTTCGACCGAGACCTTGACCGGTGCCGGTGCAGTCGGCACAGCAACCGGTGCCGGTATGACTGCCGGCGTGGGTGCCGGTGCCAGCGCGGTCACGGGGGTAACAGGTGCTGCAGGTGCAACCGCGGGCGTCACCGGTTCAGCGTACACCGTGGGTGCCGCGACGACCGGAGCCGGTGCTGCAACTGGCGTTACCACTTCACTGGCGATTTCGACCGGTGTTTCCGCCGCGGCCTGGGGTACGGCCTGGGGCACGATTTCAACCGGCGCCACGGGTGTGGCTACGACTGGAGCCGTTTCCACGGCGACCGGCGCGGCTTCGAACGCTACCGGAGCCGCAACCGCTTCGGCTACTTCCGCTACGACCAACGGCGCGGCCGGAGCCGCTTCAGCCGGACGCGGTACCTGGACCGGCGCATGCACTACCGGGGCCATGACCAGCGGGGTGGCATGCGCGGCCTGCTTGGCTTCATACGCTTCAGCGCGTTCGGCTTCGAGGCCCTGGATGGCGGTCGGTTCAACATCGGCCATGGCTGCTGCTGCGATCAGGGTTTCCAGCGTCGCTTCGAGTACCGATTCACCGGCTGCTTGAGCGCTGGCTGCAGCGTCGGCAATCAGGTGATGCTCGGTGGGCGTGTCATCCGTGTCGGTGTTCGCGGCGGCGTTGCCCGCATCTTCTTCACGATCGCGACGTCCACCGCGGCGACCGCGACGGCGACGGCGGCGTTCATCGCCTTCACGTTGTACCGACTCTTCCGCACTCAGTGCCGCGTTGCTTGCGGCTTCCAGCACCACCGGCTTGTCGTCGTCGCTTTGCAGCGGCTTGGCATTGAGCGTGGCGGCTGCGATTTCAGCGATGGCCTCGGCCGGTTTGCGTTCGCGGCGTTCCGCACGCTCGCCCCGTTCGCGGCGCGGTTGTTCAGGGCGTTCGCCACGTCCGGCGCGATCGCGGCCTTCACCGCGTTCTGCGCGTGCTTCGACCAGTTCTACCTGACGCTCGCGGTTACCGCGACCTTCGCTGCGACCTTCGTTACGGTTTTCGTCGCGGGCGGCTTCCGGGCGGGCGGTTTCGCCGCGGGCTTCACGTTCCTGACGCGGTTGAGCGCTGTTCGAGCGGGCGGCGCCATCGCGCGGACCGGCGTTATTGCGGCGGCCACGGCCGTTACGCTCGCCACGTTCGGCACCACGCTCGCTGCGTTCACGCGCCGGTTGTGCCGAGCCGGTTTTGACCGGAGCTGCGACCGGGGCCGGTGCTTCGCTGGCGAATATACGCTTGAGCCAGCCAAACAAGCCGCCGGTGGCAGCACTGGCGACGACTGCGGGGGCTGCGACCACGCGCGGGATCGACATCGGTGCCGGCTTTTCGGGCGTGATGCCCTTGACCGCGGCTTCCTGCTTGGGTTTCACATCTTCGGTACGTTTGCTGTAGCCGGAATCCGCTTCCATTTCCTGGGCGGCTTCCTGGGCCATCTTCCAGCTTGCGGTCGGCTCGTCCAGGCGCGGATCGTCGTGACGCAGACGTTCCAGCTTGTAATGCGGCGTATCCAGATGTTTGTTCGGGATCAGGACCACGCCAACTTTGAAGCGGGTCTCGATCTTGTTGATTTCCTGGCGCTTTTCATTGAGCAGGAAGGCGGCGACTTCAACCGGCACCTGGCAATGGATCGCCGCGGTGTTTTCCTTCATGGCCTCTTCCTGGATGATGCGCAGGACTTGCAGGGCGGACGATTCGGTGTCGCGGATATGACCTGTGCCGTTACAACGCGGGCAGGTGATATGGCTGCCTTCCGACAGGGCCGGACGCAGGCGCTGGCGCGACAGTTCCATCAGGCCGAAACGCGAAATCTTGCCCATTTGGACGCGGGCGCGGTCGTATTTGAGCGCGTCTTTCAGGCGCTGTTCGACTTCGCGCTGGCTCTTGGCCGATTCCATGTCGATAAAATCGATCACGATCAACCCGCCCAGATCGCGCAAACGCAACTGGCGCGCCACTTCGTCGGCGGCTTCCAGGTTGGTGCGGGTGGCGGTTTCTTCGATGTCGGCGCCCTTGGTCGAGCGGGCCGAGTTCACGTCGATCGACACCAGTGCTTCGGTATGGTCGATCACGATGGCGCCGCCCGAAGGCAATGGAACGGTACGCGAGTAGGCGGTTTCGATCTGGTGTTCGATCTGGAAGCGCGAGAACAGCGGCACATCGTCGTGGTACCGCTTGACCTTGTGCATGTTGTCCGGCATCACCACGCTCATGAAGGCGCGTGCTTGCTCGTCGATTTCTTCGGTATCGATCAGGATTTCGCCGATATCGGGCTGGAAATAGTCGCGGATCGCGCGTATCACCAGGCTCGATTCCAGATAAATCAGCAGCGGGCCGCGGGTCGAACCGGCGGCTTCCTCGATGGCGCGCCACAACTGCATCAGGTAGTTCAAGTCCCATTGCAGTTCTTCGGCGCTGCGGCCGATCCCGGCGGTGCGGGCAATAATGCTCATGCCATCGGGCAATTCGAGCTGCGACATGGTTTCGCGCAGTTCCTGACGCTCATCGCCCTCGATGCGGCGCGATACACCGCCGCCGCGCGGGTTGTTGGGCATCAGCACCAGATAACGGCCAGCCAGCGAGATAAACGTGGTGAGGGCCGCGCCCTTGTTGCCGCGTTCTTCTTTTTCGACCTGGACGATCAGTTCCTGACCCTCACGCAGCGCATCTTGAATGCGGGCGGTACGGGCATCGACGCCGTCTTTGAAGTACTGGCGGGCGACTTCCTTGAACGGCAGGAAGCCGTGGCGATCTTCGCCGTAGTTGACAAAACAGGCTTCGAGCGACGGCTCGATGCGTGTAATGACACCCTTGTAGATATTGCCTTTGCGCTGTTCGCGACCGGCGGTTTCGATGTCGATATCGATCAGTTTTTGACCATCGACGATAGCGACGCGCAATTCTTCTTGCTGCGTCGCGTTAAAAAGCATGCGTTTCATTGAACGGCTCCAGTGCGGCTGGACCTGCCTCCGCTCGCGCTGCCGATGTGGCAGACGGGATCGGACGCAGGCACGCCGCGCTTTTTGTGTTGTCACAAAACACGCAGGGCCGGGATAGTGTCGGGAGAATTGCCTGGGGCGTTCACTTGGGCCTCAATGAGACCCGTGACGCCAGGGCGCATGCGAAAGAAGGCGCGCTGCACGCTCGCCAACTGAGCACCCGTCGGCGGGAAGGCTGCGCTGAGCGCGGGCCTTCGACCTCGGGCAGGGACTGAAAAGCCGGCGTAGATGAACGGGGGCTTTTGGTACCGGTTTAATTCAGTTTGCTACAGTGCTGCCAGTGTACTTTCAGCGCGGTTGCGGCTTTAAAAGCAGGACACTGGCACGTTGCCTAATATTTTCGCAATCCGGCCAGCCGTGTCGCTTGACGTCTGCACATATTGCACAGCGTATCGTTTTCGACGTGAAGGCTAACCGTTAAAATTCTTTTAAACCTAAATCCCGTAGCCTTTAGAAATCCTGTCTCGGCCGAACGCGCCTCTGGGCGCCGTCCCTGCCGACATGAACCTCATGCGTGCGACTTGTTGCTCTATTTACCGGATGAGCAACTGATCCTGGGCGCAAGTAAGTAGAATAGCGGCTTGTCGCTCGCGCCTGTTCGCTCTCGCAAACAGTCGCGAATCGTTGATCAAGGGCCGCTTGCGACTAGCTGCCAAGGCAAATTATATGCAGAATGAATGAGTTAGGCAAAATATCCTCGCAACGGACGTCGGCCGACCAGGTTTCGATGGTCGAGATCGGTGACGAATCGGCGGGACAGAGGATCGATAATTTTCTGATGCGCACCTGTAAAGGCGTGCCGAAGAGCCATATTTATCGCATTCTGCGCAGCGGCGAAGTACGGGTAAATAAGGGTCGCATCAGTGCCGAATATAAGCTCCAGACCGGCGATTTGGTGCGGATTCCGCCGATCCGGGTGGCGCAACCCGACGAGCCGCGCGGCACCATCGTGCCGGCCGCGACGTTTCCTATCGTATTTGAAGATGAACATCTGCTGATTATCAACAAACCGGCCGGGGTGGCGGTGCATGGCGGCAGCGGGGTGAGCTTCGGGGTCATCGAGCAATTGCGTCAGGCCCACCCTCAGGCCAAATTCCTCGAATTGGTGCACCGGCTCGATCGTGAAACTTCCGGCGTGCTGATGCTGGCCAAAAAGCGCGCGGCGCTGGTCGGCTTGCATGAGCAAATTCGCGAGAATCGCATGGACAAGCGTTACCTGGCTTGTGTCCGCGGTGAGTGGAGCGATGCCCGGCGCATCGTCAAGGCGCCGCTGCACAAGTACCTGACCGCGGAAGGCGAGCGGCGGGTACGGGTGCAGGACGACGGCCAGAGCGCCCACACCGTGTTTAATTTGATCGAGCGTTTTGACGGCTATGCTTTGCTGGAGGCAGAACTCAAAACCGGCCGCACCCATCAAATTCGCGTTCATTTGCAGCATTTAGGCACGCCGATTCTCGGCGATGAGAAATATGGCGACTATGCTTTTAATCGTGAATTATCGCGTTCGGGCGCCAAACCGCAGCTAAAACGCATGTTTTTGCACGCTTACAAGCTTAAGTTGACCCATCCGGCGACGGGCGCGCCATTGCAGGTCGAAGCGCCGTTGCCGCCGGAATGCGAAGGTTTTTTGCGGCAGTTGAGAGCGCTTAAAGCCTAGGTTTTAAACAGAAGCGGAAATTCAAGGCATTCATGGCCCGACAAAATTTTGACCTGATCGTTTTCGACTGGGATGGCACGTTGATGGATTCGACGGCGCATATTACCCGCAGCATTCAGGCCGCGTGCCGCGACCTCGGCTTGCCGGTGCCTGACGACGTCGCGGCCAGTTACGTGATCGGACTGGGTCTGCGCGAAGCCCTGCAAATTGCCGCGCCTGGTCTGGCCCCCGAAGATTATCCGCGGCTGACGGAACGTTATCGCGTGCATTATTTATTACGCGACCCGCAGATCGAGTTATTTGCCGGGATCCCCGAGATGCTGGCCGGATTGCGTCAGGAGGGATATTTCCTGGCGGTGGCCACGGGCAAAACCCGGGTCGGACTCAACCGCGCGTTGGCGGCGGTCGGTATGACCAGCTTGTTTGACGCCACCCGTTGTGCCGATGAGACGTTTTCCAAACCGAACCCGGCCATGTTGCATGAATTGACCCGCGAACTGGGCCAGGAATTGCGGCGTACCGTCATGATCGGCGATACCACCCACGATTTGCAGATGGCGGCCAATGCGGGTGCGGCCAGTGTTGCGGTGACCTATGGCGCCCATCCGGCCGACGCTTTATTGAGTTTGTCGCCGCTATTTTGTGCGCATACAGTGACCGAGCTGTCCGACTGGTTGTTCGCCAACGCTTGAGTTGCGTCGCTTGAGTTGCGCCGCTTGGGGTGAGTTTGGTCGACTGAGTGGGCCGAGGGAGGCGCCGCGGCTGGCGCCGGCCGCCACCATCACCGGCAAATTAAGGAGGCATATGGAAGCAATAGCGGTGTGTGCGGCGCAGGCGCTCAGCGACGGGGGCTTGGCAGTACGGCGCGATGCCTTGTTTTACGGGCGCTCCGCATCGGTATTTTTTGTCCGCTTTCAAGGTGTCGCCTACGGCTATCTGAATCAATGTGCCCATGTCCCGACCGAGCTGGACTGGGTCGAGGGGCAGTTCTTCGAATCGTCCGGTTTATACTTGATGTGCGCCACGCATGGCGCGATTTACCTGCCGGATACCGGCCGTTGTGTCGGTGGTCCATGCCGTGGGGGGCGTCTGCGGCCTCTCGTGGTTGAAGAACGCGATACGCCCGACGGACGCCAGGTATTCTGGCTGCCGGACGAGCATGTCATCCCGGTCCCTATTTCATCTACTTGAACCCGCTATGTCCGATCAATTGACTCCAGAAACACCGCCGGCTTCAGAGCATGCGTCAACCCCGTATTCCGGCAAACCGGCTGCGGCCGAGCCGGGTTGGGAGCGTGCCGCGCTTGAACGGATTGCGCTGGCGGCGATTCATGAACAGCGCGCCAGCCGCCGTTGGAAGATCTTTTTCCGCTTCTTCTTTTTGTTTTTGCTGGTCCTGGTGTGGTGCGTGTTTCATTTTTCCGGTACGGGCGTCGCCGCCAGTACCAGCGGTAGGCACACCGCGCTGGTGACGCTGGACGGGGAGATTGCGGCGGGCGGCCAGGCGAGTGCCGACAGCATCGATACCGCACTTGAATCGGCCTTTGAAGATAGCGGCACGGCAGGCGTGATTCTCGAAATCAACAGTCCGGGCGGCAGTCCGGTGCAAGCCGGCATGATGTACAACGAGATCCGCCGCTTGCGGGCGAAATATCCGAAGATCCCGTTATATGTGGTGGTCGACGACCTATGCGCCTCGGGTGGCTATTATGTTGCCGCCGCAGCGGACAAGATCTATGTGGATAAAGCCAGCATCGTCGGCTCGATCGGCGTGCTGATGGAAGGCTTCGGTTTTAACAGTTTGATGGACAAGCTGGGCATTGAGCGGCGTTTGCATATCTCAGGTGAAAACAAGGCCTTGTTCGACCCGTTTTCGCCCGAGACCGATAAAGCCAAGCAATATGCGCAGACCATGCTGGACCAGATTCATCAGCAGTTTATCGATGCGGTCAAGCAAGGACGCGGGACCCGCTTGAAAGACGACCCGGATCTGTTCTCGGGTTTGTTCTGGAGCGGCGCGAAGAGCGTCGATCTGGGTTTGGCGGATGGTTTCGGCGACACCGGTTATGTCGCCCGTGAAGTGATCAAGGCACCGGATGTGGTCGATTTCACGGTCAAGGAGAATTTTGCCGATCGCGTGGCGCATCGTTTTGGCGC
Source organism: Burkholderiales bacterium (assembly GCA_026225455.1). GTDB lineage: Bacteria > Pseudomonadota > Gammaproteobacteria > Burkholderiales > Burkholderiaceae > LMUX01. The sequence continues at coordinate 21,601 of JAMFSV010000158.1, forward strand.
TTCGCTGGGTGCCGCCGCCGTAAAAACCTTGATGTCGGGCGGGGTGCAGTTGCAGTAAGGTCTGCCGCGGCAAACAGGCCTGTGGTTGCGCCTGTTGTTGCAAAAATCCGCTTGAAAGTAAAAAGGCCGGCGCAAAGCCGGCCTTTTTTATCGTATGCGCCGCCAGGATCGATCAAACTCGGTCGTTGATCAGCGCCGTCATCACATGGTCGCGCCATGCGCCGTTGATATGCAAATAAGCACGGGCCAAACCTTCGCGTGCGAAACCCAGGCGCGCCAGTAACTGCGCACTGCGCTGGTTTTCCGGCAGATGGTTGGCCATGATGCGATGCAGGCCGACTACCTCGAACACATAGGCAATGGCGGCGCCGACCGCTTCTTGCATCAGGCCTTGGCCCTGCCATTGCGCATCCACGCCGAAACCCAGGTGGCAAGCCATGAGCGGGCCGCGCACAATATTGCTGAAATTGCAGTTGCCGATCAACGCATCGCTGTCGCGCTCGAAAATCAGCAGGTTGACAGCCTGGCCGCGCGCGGTTTGCTCCGCCATCTGGGTCAGGCGTTCGGCCATCGCGGCCAGGGTATAAAACGCCGCCGGACGAGCCGGTTCCCAGCGCCGCAAATGTTCGCGGTTATTCATGTAATACGTCAGCATGACCTCGGCGTGGCCGGAGTTTGCCGCACGCAGGATCAAACGTTCGGTGCCAAGTCCGCTCGGTGGAAAATCAAGGGTTGTCATGAGGAGGGCTCGCTGGAAATTGGCGGGCTGAGGATTCTGGCAGCACCCCGTCACCGGGTCAAGCTGGGTGCCGGACGGCGCTGAGTATCCGTATCCGTCAGTATCCGCCGCGGGTTTGTGCTGTTGCGCTGCGCTTCAGTTGCCTCTCTCAGTTCGCCAGCATTAAAAACATGGCAGGGCGTTTATGCAAATCGAGCAAATCGAGTTTCCACTCGGAGGCGGCGCGCGTCACGATCTGCTCGGTGGGCAAGGTGAGGTCGACCGCCACGCAAATCAGTGTCGACGGCGCGCAATGGCTCAGCAAAGCTTCCAGCATGGCCCGGTTGCGATAAGGTGTTTCGATAAATAATTGGGTTTGGCGGGCGCGGCGCGAGTGCAAATCGAGTTCGCGCAGGCGTTTGCCGCGCTCGGCCGCGTCGACCGGCAAATAGCCATGGAAGGTAAAGCTTTGGCCGTTCAGGCCGGAGGCCATCAAGGCCAGCAGGATGGAGCTGGGTCCGACCAGCGGCACCACCCGCACACCTTGCTGGTGTGCTCGCCGCACCAGCAAGGCGCCAGGGTCGGCGACCGCCGGGCAGCCGGCCTCGGATACCAGGCCGGCATCGGTGCCGGCCAGCAACGGCGCCAGCAGGCCGTCAATCTCGGCCGCCGGGGTATTCACATTCAGTTCGCGAATCTCGATATCCTGGATCGGGCGTTCGCAAGCGACACGTTTCAAAAATACCCGGGTGGTTTTGGCATTTTCGCCGATGAAATAGGCCAGGCGCGCGGCCTGGGCGCGCACCGGCTCGGGGATGACCGAGGCCAGCGCCGCGGCGTCGCCGTCGCCCAAAGTATTGGGAATCAAATAAAGAGTGCCGGTCATAAGCCTGGAAATAATTTAACGCCGGCGTGCTGCAACATGCCGGTGAGGGTGATCAGGGGCAATCCGACCAGTGCGGTCGGGTCGTCCGAACGGATGGCCGAGAGCAAAACGATGCCGAGCCCCTCGGATTTTGCGCTGCCGGCGACATCGTAAGGCTGCTCGGTGTGCAAGTATGCGTCGAGATCGGCGTCCGGCAAATCGCGAAATGTTACATGAGTGATCACGTCGGCGGTTTGCATGGCCGACGTCAGTCCATCGTACAGACATATCGCGCTATGAAATTCCACGTCCCGGCCGCGCATCATCTGCAATTGCGCCCGTGCGGCGGCGTGGTTGCCGGGTTTGCCTATTTGCACCCCATCCAGGGTGGCGACCTGATCCGAGCCGATAATCAGCGCCTCGGGTTCGCCGCGTGCGACTTCACGGGCCTTGGCCTGGGCCAGCCGGAGGGCGGTTTGCGCCGGCGTTTCGCCCGGTAGAGGGGTTTCGTCGATGCCGGGAACCGTCACGGTGAAGGGCAATTGCAAACGTTCGAGCAAGGCGCGCCGGTAGGGCGAGCTTGAGGCCAGGATCAGGCGGCGGGGCGGCGGCTTAGGCATATCGGTTGGGTCGGGTGGAATGACGGTTGAGGTGAGGCAATGTGGCAAATCGAGCGGTTTATCGAGACCCGGAGCTATGCGTTATAGCAAAACGAGTTATAGCAAAAATTGGATCCGAAAATAAGGGTTGGATGCACCTCCGGGCCGGCTGGGGCGGTGCGGTAGGTGGCGATGCAGCCGAATATCCGAGCTTATGTCGTTAAGTATTTGACCTTAAAAGATAAAACCGATAAAATCGTGCGCTTTCGAACGGCGGCATGCTGGTGCGGGTCGCGGATGTTCATAACATCACTTCACACCTCCAGGAGCGCGCATGGTTCGAGATTCGGGCAAGGATTCTGGCAAAACCGCTCAATTGGAGTCATTGCATGCGGTCGACGTGTTCGAATTCGCGCGCAATCACAACGAGGCGTCCGGCGTCTTGAATCTGGACGCCATGCCGCGCATGTTAGCCGAAGTGCCGGTTGGCGCGCCAGTGCCGCAAGTGCCGTTTGCCTGGCGCCTGTCCGGTAGCGTGACCAAAGCACCGGGGGCTGACGGCGAGCGCGAAGAGCGCTGGCTGACGCTGGCGGTGAAAGGTTCGCTGTGGCTGGAATGCCAGCGTTGCCTGGGACCCTACGAACAAGCGCTGGCAGCCGAAACCCGCTATTTGATCGTCGATACCGACGCCGAGGCGGATGCTCGTCCGATGGACGACGATGAGGCTGATGTGGTGGTCGGGTCACGGCAGTTCGACTTGATCGAACTGATTGAAGAAGAATTGTTGCTTTCGTTGCCGCTCGTACCGAAACACGAAATGTGTCCTTCGGTTCATGACAGTCTGTTGACTGGCGTCGATGGCAGCGAGTCGTCATTTGACGAAAACGAAGCTCCGCAGGAGTCCGAAAAACCCAATCCATTTGCAGCGCTGAAGGCGCTCAAGGGCGACGGTTCGGGTTCCAACGGTAAGGGTAAGTTGAAATCATAGCCTTGGCAGCAGGCCGAAGTTCAAGCCGTGCGGCTAATGCATACACCGGATGACGGTCTGATCATCAGACTGTGCTAAAATCCAGAAAATTTTGAGGAGTTATCATGGCAGTCCAGCAGAATAAGAAATCGCCGTCCAAGCGCGGCATGCACCGTTCGCACGACTTCCTGACCGGCGCTACGCTGGCCGTGGAACCGACGTCGGGCGAAACGCACCTGCGTCACCATATCAGCCCGAACGGCTTTTATCGTGGCCGCAAAGTCGTCAAGACCAAGAACGACTAATCTGCGCGGCGACTCATCCGAGCCCGTGTACGGTTCGCCCACGCATTATCAGTTCGACAAAAAAGCGGCATTTGACTGCCGCTTTTTTGTGTCTGAACATAGTCGCTTCGCATGACGATAAAAATTACCATCGACTGTATGGGGGGCGATCACGGTCCGTCCGTGACAGTCCCCGCCGCTGTCAGTTTTATGCGTGCGCATGCTGACGCTGAGCTGTTGCTGGTCGGCTTGCCCGATCAGATCAACGCACAGCTAAAAAAATCCAAAGCCATTGACGGGTCTGGCCATGGGTCTGGCCTAAGCGCGCGCCTGACGGTGGTCGCCGCCAGCGAAGTCGTCGAAATGGACGACTCGATCGAAGTCGCCCTGCGCAAAAAGAAAGATTCCTCGATGCGCGTGGCGCTGAACCTGGTCAAGGACGGGGCGGCGCAGGCCTGCGTTTCCGCGGGCAATACCGGCGCCTTGATGGCGGTATCGCGTTATGTGCTGAAAACGCTGCCGGGCATTGAGCGTCCCGCCATCGCCGCGATCATTCCGAATATCAAAGGCTGGACCACCATGCTGGACCTCGGCGCCAACGTCAATTGCGAGCCCCAGCATCTATTGCAGTTTGCCGAAATGGGCAACGCATTGGTGGCGGCCGTCGACGGCCGCGAGCGTCCGACCATCGGCCTGCTGAACATCGGCGAAGAAGTCATCAAGGGCAACGAAACCATCAAGCGCGCCGGCGAATTGCTGCGCGCCAGCACGACCTTGAATTTCTACGGCAATGTCGAAGGCAACGATATCTACAAAGGCACGACCGATGTGGTGGTGTGCGATGGTTTTGTCGGTAATGTCGCGCTGAAAACTTCCGAAGGTCTGGCCCATATGCTGGGTGAAATGATCCGGGAAGAGTTTCGCCGCTCCTGGCTGACCAAGGTCATGGCCCTGCTGTCGTGGCCGGTACTCGCACGTTTCAGGCATCGCGTCGATTTTCGGCGCTATAACGGCGCCGCCTTGCTCGGCCTGCGCGGCCTGGTATTCAAAAGTCATGGTTCGGCTGATGCATACTCTTATGAAAACGCGATCAAACGCGCGTACGATGCAGTTAAAAATGGTCTGCAAGAGCGCCTGATTCTGGCGCTCGAACGCCAACCGCAACCTCTGTCACCCGAACATTCCGCGCCCAATGCCGGAGCCACTACGGCTGAACCGCTCGCGGCGCTTTCCTCGAAGGCATGATGGCTCAACAGACACTTTTTTCCCGTGTGATCGGGACCGGCAGCTATCTTCCCCCGGACCGCGTAACCAACCAGGCACTGGCCGAACGGCTTGCCGCCAACGGTATCGAAACCAGCGACGAATGGATTTTTGCCCGCACGGGCATCCGCGCGCGTCACTTTGCGGCGCCCGATGTCGCCACCAGCGACTTGGCAAAAATTGCCGCGGACCGCGCAATAGAGGCGGCGGGCATCGATCCGCAGAGCATCGACCTGATTATCGTCGCGACCTCGACCCCCGATTACGTTTTTCCGAGCACCGCCTGCCTATTGCAGAACAAGCTGGGTATCCGTAATGGCGGGGCGGCTTTCGATGTGCAAGCTGTGTGCTCGGGTTTTGCCTATGCACTGGCCACGGCCGACAATTTTATTCGCAGCGGCGCGCATCGCACGGCTTTGGTGATCGGCGCCGAAACTTTTTCGCGCATCCTCGATTTCAATGATCGTACCACCTGCGTGCTGTTTGGCGACGGTGCGGGGGCCGTATTGCTGCAGGCATCCGATGAACCGGGTGTGCTGGCCACGGCATTGCATGCCGACGGCAGTCACGCGCATATTCTGTGCGTGCCGGGCAATGTCAGCGGCGGCGCCATCGCGGGTAATACATTCTTGCATATGGACGGCCCGGCGGTGTTCAAGCTGGCCGTGAACGTGCTGGAAAAAGTCGCGATCGAGGCGCTGGATAAAGCCGGGCTCAGCGCAGAACAGGTCGATTGGCTGATTCCACATCAAGCCAATATCCGTATCATGCAAAGTACTTGCCGCAAGCTCCACCTGCCGCAGGAACGGATGGTCGTGACCGTCGATGAGCATGGCAATACTTCGGCCGCATCGATCCCGCTGGCACTCGATGTCGCGGTGCGCGACGGCCGCATTCAGCGCGGTCAGCATGTACTGATCGAAGGCGTGGGCGGTGGTTTCACCTGGGGCGCGGCAGTCTTCAAGTTCTGATGCGAGTTGAAAGCAGATTGACGGCAGCGCTTCTGGTTGGGCTGCCGTTGCTTAAAAACGAGACGGGTAAATCATGAAATTTGCATTTGTTTTTCCAGGACAAGGTTCGCAGGCCATCGGCATGCTCGACGCTTTCGGCGACCTGCCAGTGATACGTGAAACACTGCAAGAAGCCTCCGACGCGCTGGACCAGGATATGGCCAAGCTGATCGCGGAAGGCCCGCTTGAAGCGTTGAGCCTGACCACCAATACCCAGCCCGTGATGCTGACGGCCGCGTATGCGATCTATCGCGCCTGGCAGGCCGAGGGCGGCCCCGCGCCGGCATTGGTGGCGGGACATAGCCTGGGCGAATACACCGCCTTGGTGGTGGCCGGCGCTTTGGCCTTTCGCGATGCGGTGCCGCTGGTACGCTTTCGCGCCCAAGCCATGCAGGAAGCGGTGCCGGTCGGCACCGGCGGGATGGCGGCCATTCTCGGCTTAAGCGATGACGAGGTGCGTGCCGCATGTGCTGAAGCCAGTGCGGGCGGCGTGGCCGGTGTAGTTGAGGCGGTCAATTTTAATGCGCCGTCGCAAGTCGTGATTGCCGGCGATAAAGCCGCCGTCGAGCGTGCCTGTGAAATCGCCAAGGCCAAGGGTGCGAAACGCGCGCTGCCGCTGGCGGTTTCGGCGCCGTTTCACTCTTCGTTACTGAAACCGGCGTCCGATCGTTTGCGCGACTATCTGGCCGATATCCAGATCAACCCGCCGTCGATTCCGCTGCTCAATAACGTTGATGTCGCGCTGGTGTCGGACCCCGCGGCGATCAAGGATGCGCTGGTGCGCCAGGCTGCCGGCCCGGTGCGTTGGGTCGAGTCGGTACAAGCGATGCGCCGCGACGGGGTGACGCATGTGATCGAGTGCGGCCCTGGTAAAGTGTTGGCTGGTTTGACGCGCCGTATCGATGGCGAGTTGCTCGGCAGTGCGATATATGACCCGGCGACGCTGAGTGAAGCTTTGGCCGTGGTTCGCTAAACCTGCTTGGGTGCCCGATTGATGGCTTGGCGCCAATCGATTTGGCCCCAAATATAGAGAGAACTGATGGAAAAAAATCTGGATAAGCAAGTTGCAATCGTCACCGGTGCTTCGCGCGGGATAGGCCGCGCGATTGCGTTGACGCTGGCGCGCGCAGGCGCGACCGTGATCGGCACCGCGACCTCCCAAGCCGGTGCCACGGCGATTTCCGATGTGCTGGCGGCGGCCGGTTTGGCCGGCCGCGGCGAAGTATTGAATGTGAACGACGCGGCGGCCACGGACGCGCTGATCGATGCCACCGTCAAGGAATTCGGTGGTTTGCAGATTCTCGTGAATAATGCGGGTATCACCCAGGATCAATTGGCGATGCGCATGAAAGACGACGATTTCGACGCGGTGATCGAAACCAATCTGCGCGCGGTGTTCCGTCTGTCGCGCGCGGTATTGCGTCCGATGATGAAAGCGCGTGCCGGCCGTATCATCAATATCACCTCGGTCGTCGGCTCGACGGGCAACCCCGGTCAGGCCAACTACGCAGCGGCCAAAGCCGGTGTGACCGGCATGGCACGGGCGTTGGCGCGTGAAATCGGCAGCCGCGGCATTACCGTCAATTGCGTCGCGCCCGGTTTTATCGAAACGGATATGACAAAAGCGCTGTCTGAAGATCAGCAAACGGCGTTGCTGGGACAGATTCCGCTGGGCCGCCTGGGTAGCGCGGATGACGTGGCGCACGCGGTCGCATTCCTCGCTTCGCCGCATGCAGCCTACATTACAGGCACTACCTTGCATGTCAATGGCGGCATGTACATGGGTTGAGCCCAGGGTTAAATGGGGGGCGCCGGAAGCCGGTAAACCCTGGTTTGCGGCAGTAATCGCGTGCAACTGAGTACGCACAACTGACGTGCCGCGTTTTTTCCGGTTCAAACCTGATAAAATGCGCACACTTTGTTTTAAGTGAACTAATTTCCCTGGAGGGGTCGATGGACAATATTGAACAGCGCGTCAAGAAGATCGTTGCGGAACAACTCGGCGTCGCCGAAGCGGAAATCAAGATCGAAGCTTCGTTCGTGAACGATCTCGGCGCCGACTCGCTGGATACCGTGGAACTGGTGATGGCGCTCGAAGACGAATTCGGCATGGAAATTCCTGACGAAGAAGCAGAGAAGATCACGACGGTACAACAAGCAATCGATTACGCTCGCGCCAACGTCAAGGCTTGAGGTTTTTCGTTTCGCTTTCCGGCTTGACAGCCACAGGACCCACGGAGCGTTCTTCTGTGGACACTGTGGCTTTTGTTTTTGTTTTGCTTTGAAAAAGGGGTTATCGTGAGCCGCCGCCGTGTCGTAGTTACGGGCCTTGGACATATTTCGCCCGTTGGAAATACCGTTGCTGATGGCTGGGCCAATATTGTGGCTGGCAAGTCCGGTATCGCCACTGTTACCAAATTCGATGCATCTATCCTGTCGACGCATTTCGCAGGCGAGGTGAAAAATTTCAATGTAGAGGACTACATGCCGGCTAAAGAAGCCCGGCATATGGATACCTTTATCCATTATGGCGTTGCAGCGGGCGTCCAGGCGATGAACGACAGCGGCCTGGTGGTGACCGATGAAAACGCCGACAATTTCGGTGTGATCGTAGGTTCGGGCATCGGCGGTCTGCCGATGATCGAAGAGACGCAAACCGAGTTGCTGGCGCGCGGTCCGCGTCGGATTTCGCCATTTTTCGTGCCGGCTTCGATCATCAATATGATCTCGGGCCATCTGTCGATTCGTTTCGGCTTGAAGGGCCCGAATCTGGCGATCGTGACGGCCTGTACCACCGGCACCCACTCGATCGGTGAAGCCACGCGCATGATTCAGTACGGCGATGCCGACGTGATGCTTGCCGGCGGCGCCGAGTCGAC
>JAMFSV010000159.1 GCA_026225455.1 Burkholderiales bacterium
ACCGGCCGGGTCGAAACCTTGCGTCCGGGTGTTGAAGTCGACAGCCTGTTTGATGTGATTGTGTCGCGCGCATTTGCCGAGTTGTCCGATTTTGTTCAGGTCGCCCGGCATCTGCTGGCGCCGGGTGGTTCACTGTGGGGCATGAAGGGCATCCGCCCGGATGCTGAAATCGCGCGTTTGCCGGGCAACGTTGTGGTGGATCGGTTGATTCGACTGGAAGTGCCGCAGCTTTCCGCCGAACGCCATCTGGTGGAAATCACGGCGGAGCCGTTATGAAATTCATGCTGACGATGCTGCTGTTGGGCGCAAGCCTGGTCATGGCGTTGCCGGCGGTGGCTGACGAGGTGCCGCCGCAACCGGTTGCGCACCTCGATCTTTCGCGCTATCAGGGGACCTGGTACGAGATTGCACGTTATCCCAATTCGTTTCAGGCGCCCTGTGTCAGCGGCGATATGGCGCAGTATCGCATCTTGCCCAATGGCACTTATAGTGTGCTGAATAGCTGCCGCAAGGCCGACGGCAGTGTCGGCGAGATCAGCGGCGAGGCGCGGCCGGACAGTCATGCGCCTGACGCGTCAGGTCAACTGCAAGTGCGTTTTGCGCCCACCTGGCTGAAGTGGTTGCCCTTGGTCTGGGCGCGATACTGGGTTATCGTGCTCGATCCCGATTATCGTTATGCGGTGGTCAGTGAACCCACGCGACATTATCTTTGGATTTTGTCGCGCACACCGGCGCTGGATAGCGCAAGCTACGGGGCGATTCTCGATCAGCTTGCCGCGCAGGGTTACGATCTCTCAAAACTGATAAAAACAACGCAGCCGTGATACTGGACGGAGTGCCCGCTAGTGCTGCTCAGCATGAAGGCGCGCTTGATCAAGTCGGTAGCAGGGCACTCAGGGCTAAAGGTAGGACTTACGCAAATTTCCCCGGTGGCGTGATGCTTCCTCGCCGTAGGTGTGTACTGTCTTCGTCAGCATGCTTTGCCAGGAAAATCTGCGTAAGTCCTAAAAGGAATAGTATCGATGACCAGAATTTTTTGTGTTGCCAATCAGAAGGGTGGCGTCGGCAAGACCACGACCACCGTCAATTTGGCAGCCAGCCTCAGCGGCCAAAAACAGCGTGTTTTGCTGATTGATCTTGACCCGCAAGGTAACGCAACGATGGGCAGCGGCATCGATAAAGCCTCATGTAAAACCACCGTCTATCAAGTATTGGTTGGTCTCGCGACCATTGCCGATACGCGCGTCAAGGCCGATGCCGCGGGTTATGACGTGGTGCCGGCCAACCGGGAATTGGCCGGCGCCGAAGTGGAGCTGGTCGGGTTTGAGCATCGCGAGCGCCAACTCAAGCAGGCTTTGGCCGGAATTTTGGACGACTATGATTTTATTTTGATCGACTGTCCGCCGGCCCTGTCCTTGCTGACGCTGAACGGCTTGTGTGCGGCGCATGGGGTGATTATCCCGATGCAATGCGAGTATTTCGCCCTCGAAGGCCTGTCCGACCTGGTGAATACCATCAAGCAGGTACACGCCAATCTGAACCGGGACCTGAAAGTGATCGGTTTGCTGCGCGTCATGTTCGACCCGCGTATCACCTTGCAGCAACAGGTATCGGATCAATTGAAACAACATTTCGGCGAGAAAGTATTCGACGCCGTGATCCCGCGCAATGTACGTCTGGCCGAGGCGCCGAGCTATGGCTTGCCCGGCGTGGTATTCGACCGCGCCTCACGCGGCGCGCAAGCATATATCCAATTCGGCGCGGAAATGATCGCGCGGGTTGAACAGCTATAACGTTAAAAATTCTGGAATTGAAATGAACGCAGCAGTGAAGAAAAAAGGCTTGGGCCGTGGACTTGAAGCCCTGTTGGGCGCCAGCGCGGAAATCAGCGATGCGACCCGGCATGATGGCGTGCCGACCGTGTTGTCGTTGGACCGCTTGCAGGCCGGTAAATATCAGCCGCGCACGCGCATGGATGAAGGGGCGTTGCAGGAGTTGGCGGCCAGTATCCGCGCCCAGGGCCTGATGCAGCCTATCCTGGTGCGCTCGATTGGGACTGATTCCGATGGTGTGCGCTACGAGATCATCGCCGGCGAACGGCGTTTTCGCGCGGCACGCATGGCGGGCCTGGAAGAGGTGCCGGTGCTGGTGAAGGAAGTGTCCGACGAGGTCGCGGCAGCGATGGCCTTGATCGAAAACATCCAGCGTGAAGATCTCAACCCGCTGGAAGAGGCGCAGGGCATCCAGCGCCTGCTCGACGATTTCGGTTTTACCCACGAGCAAGCGGCCGAGGCGGTAGGGCGCTCGCGCAGCGCCGTATCCAATTTGCTGCGCTTGTTGCATCTGGCCCAGCCGGTGCAGACCATGCTGCTGGCCGGCGACCTCGACATGGGCCATGCCCGTGCCTTGTTGGCGGTGGATGCCGCAGCGCAAATCACTATGGCGCATCAAGTGGTCAACAAGCGTCTATCGGTGCGCGATACGGAAAAATTGGTCTCGAACGCACTGAAAGCCGCCGAAGCGCAGGCCGCGCCGCGCCTGCCCAAGCAAGGCGGCCGCGATGTCGAACGGTTGGAGGAAGAATTGTCCGATCTGCTCTCGGCGACGGTCAAGATCAAGCTGGGGCGCAAGGGGCACGGGCAACTGAGCATCGATTTTGGCGACCTGGATGCGCTCGAAGGCATTCTCGCGCGCTTGCGCAGCGGCCAGCCGGATCAGTCCTGAGGTGACGCCAGTCCGTGGTGCAAAGCCTTCCGGCATCCTCGGCCGGATCAAGGTTGTGCTGACCGCCGAGCCGGTTCTGGCGCTGCTGGTGTTGGCTTTCGGCTTGCTGCAAAGCACTCGTCCCCAACCGTGGGCCTCGTTGCCCGGGCTGGTGGACTGGCAAACCATTCTGACGCTGGCGGGTCTGCTGATGCTGACCCGGGCGATAGAGCTCTCCGGTGCCCTTGAGCGTCTGGCGCACAGCTTGATCCAGCGCACCGCCACCGAACGCGGCTTGGCCTGTTTGCTGGTCTTGCTGGCGGCTTTGTTGTCGACCCTGCTGACCAACGATGTCGCCTTGTTTGTGGTGGTTCCGTTGACGCTTGCGCTGCACCAGTTAAGCCCTTTGCCGATCAAGCGCCTGATCATCGTGATCGCGCTGGCGGTTAATGCCGGCTCGGTGCTGACGCCTTTGGGCAATCCGCAAAACCTGTTTCTCTGGCAAAGCAGCGGTGTCTCGTTTTTGACGTTTACCGGCGCGCTGGCACCCCTGGCCGCGGTCTTGATGGCCATGCTGCTGATCCTGACGGCGTTGATGTTTGGCGGCCGGCCGCTCGACTTATCGAAAACCGCCGCGCCGCATGAAGTCGACCGGCCGCTGATGGCGGTGACGGCGGCGGCTTTTATCGTGTTTGTGGTGTTGGCCGACCTGCATCACGCTTCGTTGGCCCTGGCTGCGGTGGTGGCGGGATATGGCGCGTGGCGACGCGCGGCAGTCCTGAAGATCGACTGGCTATTGCTGCTGATTTTCGTGCTGATGTTTGTGGTGTTGCGCAGCGTCGCCATGCTGCCCGGCATCCATGGCGCGCTCGCCGGCCTCAATCTGAGCAATCCTCGGCATTTATTCGCGGCGGGAGCGCTACTGTCGCAAGGCATCAGCAATGTTCCCGCCACCATCCTGCTGGCTGAATTCAGCCATAACTGGCAGGTGCTGGCTTATGCCGTGAGCGTGGGCGGTTTTGGGTTGGGCATCGGTTCGCTGGCCAACTTGATTGCGGTTCGCTTGGCAGGCTTGCGTGGTATTTGGGGCCAATTCCATTTGATTTCGCTGCCGTTTTTTGTCTTGGCGGCGGGGGTGGGGGCCGGCTTGCTGATTTGTCTGGGTCGATTCGGCTGACTGCTCGGCTTCAGTCAATGGACGGCCGCTGCAAAAAAATGGCCGTTGTACTGAAGCGACAGCTTTTGCCGCTTCGCTGCGTGGGGCGGCAGGGCGCTCCCGCGAAGGGGCGTGTAGGACCCTGTTGGCATGCTATTTGCGCCGTGCGCAAGGGGCTCAGGATTCGTCTTACACGGTCCCGCAAAAAGCAAAATTCAATCGGCGTGCGGGACTCGCCAAGGCCCGGAAAAGCCGTGGTCCCGGCGTCGATTTGCGCACGTAAAGGCTTGAATCGGCAGTAAGAATCGCTTACAATCGCTCCGATTTATCAGCTTGATGAGCCCGCAAGCCTTTTGTAAGGCGGGGCCGGACTAAGGATGTGTCATGACGCATGAAGTATCAGGCGCGCCGCTCGCGGGGCAAGCCGAACCGGATGTGCGCAAGGACACGGGCAGCACCAGCGTTCGGACAATATACCCGCAAGACGGTTGGGACGTCGAGCAAGACAATAATATCGTACCGCTCACGCGGGCTGAAGCAGAAAAATTATTCGGTCCGGACGTGGGTCGTCCATCGCGTGTTACGCCGCTGAAAGTGGTGCTCGCGCAAATGGGTTTTTCCCTGGCAGTGACACTGATCTGGTGGCTGTTTTCCGACCACTCGATCCATGTCGTGCTGTCCACCTTGCTGGGTGGAGCAACGTGCTGGATCCCGAGCAGTCTGTTCGCGTTAGGCCTGAAAGGCGTAAAACGTCAGACCTCGATGACGCTGATAGTCGGTGAGGCGATCAAAACCGGGGTAACGCTGGCGATGTTTATCGCTATTGCTTATACCTACCCCGAGGTGCGCTGGGTGCCGATGTTGGTGACGTATCTGGTTGCGCTCAAGGCGTATTGGATCGCGATGGCGGTTAAATGAGTGCCTGTTGAATCTGGCTTATAGGTGTGCGCGTCCGCTGTGCGGCATGCGCCTGATAGGCCAGCCGGCAGGTTTGACGAATTTCAATATTGTTGGGGTATCTGAACAAAATGATAGTTAGCGGCGAAACGCGACCACTCGATCCGTCCGAGTACATCGCGCACCACATGACGTTCTTCTCCAGCAAGCCGCAGACGAGCGTGATCGATTTTTCCATCGTGAATTACGACACGCTGTTCTGGTCGATCGCGATGGCTCTGCTGACCCTGGTGATTTTGTGGATGGCTGCGCGCCGCGCCACTTCGGGTGTGCCTGGCCGTTTCCAGTGCGCCATCGAAATGCTGGTCGAGCTGGTGGAAGATCAATCCAAGTCGATGATACACGGCAGCCGCACCTTTATTGCGCCGCTGGCCCTGACCGTGTTTGTCTGGGTTGCCCTGATGAATTCGCTGGACTTGATCCCGGTCGATTTGCCGGGCCGGGTAATCGGCTGGATTGGTTTGTCGCACGTCATTCCGCACCATCGGATTGTGCCGACGGCCGACATCAACGGTACTTTCGGCATCGCGCTGGGCGTGTTTTTGCTGATGCTCTATTACAACATCAAGGTCAAAGGCCTGGGCGGCTGGTTGCATGAGCTGGTGACGGCGCCGTTCGGCGCGCACTGGTCGCTGTGGATTCCCAATCTGGGCCTGAACATTATCGAATACGTAGCCAAGACGGTTTCACTGGGCATGCGATTGTTCGGCAACATGTACGCCGGTGAGCTGCTGTTTTTGCTGATCGCGCTGCTAGGCGGTATGTGGGGTTTCGGCGCCGATTTCACGGTGCTGGGTTTTGTCGGACATGTGATTGCGGGCAGCGTCTGGGCCATCTTCCACATCCTGATCGTACTGCTGCAAGCGTTCATTTTCATGATGTTGACACTGGTCTATCTGGGCCAGGCGCACGACAAGCATTGAGCGCCCACGGGTACAGGTTGTTTCGGTTTCTATTTTTATTTTTAAATTTAAGTTTTTAAGACTTTTCTCAAAGGAGTGATCATGCAAGCTTTACTCGCCAACATCCAAGGTCTGACGGCTCTTATTCAAGGCCCGACCGCTATCGGTATCGGCATTATTATTGGTCTGGGTGCTTGTGGCGCTTGTATCGGTATCGGCATGATGGGTGGTAAGTACATTGAGGCTTGCGCACGCCAGCCGGAACTGATGAACCCGCTGCAAACGAAGATGTTCTTGCTGGTTGGTTTGATCGATGCTGCATTCCTGATCGGCGTTGGTATTGCCATGTTGTTCGCGTTCGCCAACCCGCTGCTGTCGAAGCTTGCAGCAGGCTGATTTGTCGGACATGGCGCGGGGCCTTGGGCTCGCGCAGGGGAATGGGCATGGCCCGCAGGGTTGAACCAGGCTGGCCACACCATTCGCATCCGATAATGCACTACAGTAAGGAAACACCGTGAATCTAAACGCAACACTGTTTGCGCAAATGTTCGTGTTTCTGATCCTTGCGTGGTTCGCGATGAAATTCGTGTGGCCACCGCTGATCAAGTCCCTCGACGAACGCGCGAATAAAATCGCCGAAGGACTGGCCGCCGCCGAAAAAGGCAAGGCCGAACTCGAAGCTGCTCATAAGCGTGTCGATACCGCGCTTGCAGAAGCACGCAATGAAGGTCAGCAACGTATTGCTGATGCAGAGAAACGTGCGCAAAACGCAGCGGAAGAAATCCGCCGCAATGCGCAGGCGGAAGCTGCACGTATCGTGGCTCAGGCGAAAGCCGAAGCCGACCAGCAAATGGTTAGCGCACGCGAAACGCTGCGTGGCGAAGTTGCCGCGCTGGCGGTCAAGGGTGCCGAGCAGATCCTGAAGCGTGAAGTCGATGCCCAGGTGCATGCCGGTCTGCTGAACCAATTGAAAGCTGAGCTCTGATCATGGCCGAACTTGCAACCATCGCCCGTCCGTACGCCGAAGCGTTGTTTCGTGTGGCCGAAACCGGCGACCTCGCCGCCTGGTCAGATCTCGTGCAGGAGCTGGCGCAGGTTGCGGGCCATCCCGAAGTGCTGTCGCTGGCGTTGAACCCCAAAGTGGGTCGCGACACCGTGACCGATCTGGTGCTGGCCGTCGTGAAAGCGCCGGTACCGGTCCAGGCTCAGAACTTCTTGCGGATGATCATCGCCAACCACCGGCTCAATACGCTGCCGGAAGTGGCGGTGCAGTTTGAAGCATTGAAGAATGCGCGTGAAGGCGCGGCCGACGTAGAAATCGTGAGTGCCTTTCCGCTGGATGGGTCGCAGCTGGTTGAACTGGTCGTCGGGCTGGAGCGCAAATTCAAGCGCAAACTCAAGCCCGCTGTTTCGGTTGATGCGTCGCTGATTGGCGGCGTACGCGTGACAGTTGGCGACGAAGTACTCGATACCTCCGTGCGTGCGCAGCTCGCCAGAATGCAAGTGGCGCTGGCGGCGGCCTGATGCACGGCCGCCCGCTTTTTGGCCTGACGCTGACGCCCTCGCCGGCGCCCTATATGGGCCGGCCGGGCAAGTGGGCGCAGTGGTTAGTCCGGCAAGACGCAAGCAACACGCAGGCAACAGCAGAATTGACTATCAGGAGCGAAAATGCAACTCAACCCCTCTGAAATCAGCGAGCTGATCAAGAGCCGGATCCAGGGTCTGGAAGCCGGCGTAGACGTTCGCAATCAGGGAACCGTCATTTCGGTGACCGACGGTATCATCCGCATCCACGGCTTGTCCGATGTGATGCAGGGTGAAATGCTTGAATTCCCGGGCAACACCTATGGCCTCGCGCTGAACCTCGAGCGCGACTCGGTGGGTGCCGTGATCTTGGGCGAATACGAACACATTTCGGAAGGCGACATCGTCAAGACGACGGGCCGTATTCTGGAAGTGCCGGTTGGCCCCGAACTGGTCGGCCGTGTGGTCGATGCACTCGGTCTGCCGATCGACGGCAAAGGCCCGATCAATGCGAAGCTGACCGACGCAATCGAAAAGATTGCTCCGGGCGTGATTTGGCGCAAGTCGGTTTCGGAGCCGGTTCAAACCGGTTTGAAATCGATCGACGCCATGGTGCCTATCGGTCGCGGCCAACGCGAATTGATTATTGGCGACCGCCAGTGCGGTAAGACGGCGGTAGCGATTGATGCCATCATCAATCAGAAAGGCAAGAACCTGACCTGTATCTACGTCGCGATCGGTCAGAAAGCGTCGTCGGTGGTCAACGTGGTGCGCAAGCTTGAAGAGCACGGCGCGCTGGAATACACCATCGTGGTGGTGGCAACGGCTTCGGATTCGGCCGCGATGCAATTTATCGCTCCGTACTCGGGTTGCACCATGGGCGAATATTTCCGCGATCGCGGCCAGGACGCCCTGATCGTTTATGACGATTTGACCAAGCAAGCTGTGGCGTATCGCCAGATCTCGCTGCTGCTGCGCCGCCCACCGGGCCGCGAAGCCTACCCGGGCGACGTGTTTTATCTGCACTCGCGTTTGCTGGAACGTGCAGCTCGCGTCTCGGAAGACTACGTTGAGAAGTTCACCAACGGCGAAGTCAAAGGCAAGAGCGGTTCGTTGACTGCACTGCCCGTGATCGAAACCCAGGCGGGCGACGTGACGGCTTTCGTGCCGACCAACGTGATTTCGATTACCGACGGCCAGATTTTCCTCGATACCGACTTGTTCAATGCCGGTGTGCGCCCCGCGATCAACGCCGGCGTTTCTGTGTCGCGCGTCGGTGGCGCAGCACAGACCAAGGTGGTGAAGAAGCTGTCCGGCGGTATCCGTACCGACTTGGCGCAGTTCCGTGAATTGGCCGCATTTGCCCAGTTCGCCTCGGACCTCGACGAAGCGACCCGCAAGCAGCTCGAACGCGGTCGCCGCGTGACCGAACTGCTGAAGCAGCCGCAGTATCAGCCGCTGCAAGTGTGGGAATTGGCGGTTGCGCTGTTTGCCGCCAACAACGCTTACCTCGACGATCTGGAAATCAAGGACGTGCTGCCGTTTGAAAAAGGCCTGCGCGAATTCCTGAAAGCGAAGCATGCTGACCTGATCGGCCGTATCGAAGACAAGAAGGATCTGTCCAAGGACGACGAGGCCATTTTGCACGCAGCGCTTAAGGACTTCAAAAAGTCCGGCGCTTACTAATCCATCCGAACGTTGATAGGTGGGCCGAAAAGTGGGCCGAGAAACGGGTCGAGACGAAGCTTTGATTTCGACCCGGGTTCAGACTGAATCGATAGCGAACGGATACCCGGGAGTGCCTGCCGGCTTTAACAGGTAGTCGAAGCAGGCCCTTGGAATGAGGAGTAAGCAATGGCGGGAATGAAAGAAATCCGCGGCAAGATCAAGAGCGTGCAAAACACGCGCAAGATCACCAAGGCGATGGAAATGGTCGCGGCGTCGAAAATGCGCCGCGCACAGGAACGTATGCGCGCAGCGCGTCCGTACGCCGACAAGGTACGTCAGATTGCAGCTCACCTGAGCGATGCGACGCCGGAATATCGTCATCCGTTTATGCTCCAGAACAAGGATGCGAAAGCGGTGGGCGTTATCCTGGTATCGACCGATAAAGGTTTGTGCGGCGGCTTGAATACCAACATCTTCCGTGCCGCCATGGTCAAGTTCAAGGAACTCGACCAGCAGGGCCTGAAAATCGAAGCGACCGCAATCGGCAGCAAGGGTTTTGGGTTCCTCGGCCGGTTTGGCGCGAAGGTGGTGTCGCATGTGGTCCATCTGGGCGACACGCCGCACCTGGACAAGCTGATCGGCGCGGTGAAGGTGCAGCTCGACGCGTACGCTGAAGGCAAGTTGGAAGCTGTGTATCTCTGCTACACCCGTTTCGTCAACACGATGAAACAGGAAGCGGTGATCGAGCAGTTGCTGCCGTTGACCGCGGAGATGTTCGTCTCGAAGCAGGACCCCGAGACAGCAGTGGCGGCGGAAGCCGCCGAGTCGGCCAAGAAAAGCTACTCGTGGGACTACATCTACGAACCCGACGCCCAGGCCGTGATCGACGATTTGCTGGTGCGTTACGTCGAAGCGCTGGTGTACCAGGCGGTTGCAGAAAACATGGCGTCCGAGCAGTCGGCGCGGATGGTCTCGATGAAGGCCGCATCCGACAACGCCAAGACCGTGATCAGCGACTTGCAGCTTTTGTATAACAAGAGCCGCCAAGCTGCGATTACGAAAGAACTGTCCGAGATTGTGGGGGGCGCCGCCGCGGTCTCCTGATCGCGCCGAACGTGCCGCAACACATGTTTTCAGCAACGCGCGCTTTAGCGCTTGTAACGAATTAAGTATCCGAAAGGAATAAAGGAAAAGCGATGAGTACTGCGATAGTAGAAGGCAAAATCGTACAGTGCATCGGCGCCGTGATCGACGTGGAATTCCCGCGCGAACACATGCCGAAGATCTATGACGCGCTCATTATGGAAGGTTCCGACCTGACTCTCGAAGTCCAGCAACAGCTGGGCGACGGCGTGGTCCGTACCATCTGTCTGGGTTCGTCGGAAGGTCTGCGCCGTGGTCTGTTGGTGCGCAATACGGGTGCCGGTATCCGGGTTCCGGTCGGCACGCCGACGCTGGGCCGTATCATGGACGTGTTGGGCCGCCCGATTGACGAAGCGGGTCCGATCGACCAAACCAATACGCGCGAAATTCACCAGAAGGCACCGAAGTTCGACGAGCTGTCGCCGTCGACCGAGTTGCTCGAAACCGGCATCAAAGTGATCGACTTGATCTGCCCGTTCGCCAAGGGCGGCAAGGTGGGTCTGTTCGGTGGCGCCGGGGTTGGCAAGACCGTCAACATGATGGAATTGATCAACAACATTGCCAAGGCGCACGGTGGTTACTCCGTGTTTGCCGGTGTGGGCGAGCGTACCCGCGAGGGCAACGACTTCTACCACGAAATGAAAGACTCCAACGTGCTCGACAAAGTGGCGTTGGTGTACGGCCAGATGAACGAGCCGCCGGGCAACCGTCTGCGCGTCGCGCTGACCGGTCTGACGATGGCTGAGCATTTCCGTGACGAAGGTCTGGACGTGCTGTTCTTCGTCGACAACATCTACCGTTTCACCCTGGCCGGTACCGAAGTGTCGGCACTGCTGGGCCGGATGCCGTCGGCAGTGGGTTATCAGCCGACGCTGGCGGAAGAAATGGGCCGTTTGCAAGAACGTATCACGTCGACCAAGCAAGGCTCGATTACCTCGGTGCAAGCCGTGTACGTGCCTGCCGATGACTTGACCGATCCGTCGCCTGCGACCACCTTCGGTCACTTGGACGCAACCGTCGTGTTGTCGCGTGACATCGCCTCGCTGGGTATCTATCCGGCCGTCGATCCGCTGGACTCCACCTCGCGCCAGATCGACCCGAACGTGATCGGTGAAGAGCACTACTCGATCACCCGCCGGGTGCAGGTGACCTTGCAGCGTTACCGCGAATTGCGCGACATTATCGCGATTCTCGGGATGGACGAATTGGCACCGGAAGACAAGCTCGCCGTGGCGCGCGCACGCCGGATCCAGCGTTTCCTGTCGCAACCCTTCCACGTTGCGGAAGTGTTCACGGGTTCGCCGGGCAAGTACGTACCGCTGAAAGAAACCATTCGCGGCTTCAAGATGATCGTCGATGGCGAATGCGATCACCTGCCGGAACAGGCGTTCTACATGGTCGGTACGATCGACGAAGCTTTCGAAAAAGCCAAGAAGATCCAGTAAGAAGCAGAGTTTGTGTTTGAACTGGACGCGGCGGGCTGTGCCGCATAAGGTCGAGCATAAGCCGGCCCCCTGATACTCTCAGGGGCCGGCTGCAACAACCTCAGGCCCGCCGGTTTCAACGTTTAAGCACGCTCAACAGGAGCCGATATGGCAACCATCAAAGTAGATATCGTCAGTGCCGAGGAGTTGGTTTACTCGGGACACGCCACGTTTGTCGCTCTGCCGGGCGAAGCGGGCGATCTCGGTATTTTGCCGGGACATACGCCGCTGATTACGCGGATTCGCCCAGGTGCGGTGCGCATCGAAGCGAAAAACGGCGATGAAGAGTTCGTGTTCGTGGCAGGCGGGATTCTCGAAATTCAGCCGGGTACCGTGACGGTACTGGCGGACACGGCAATTCGCGGCAAAGATCTGGACGAAGCGAAAGCCGAACAGGCACGTCGCGAAGCAGAAGAAGCGCTGCAAAACACCGGTTCGAACCTTGAGTATGCGACCGCACAAGCTGAATTGGCTTATGCAACAGCAC
The DNA here is from genome assembly GCA_026225455.1 of Burkholderiales bacterium. Taxonomy (GTDB): domain Bacteria; phylum Pseudomonadota; class Gammaproteobacteria; order Burkholderiales; family Burkholderiaceae; genus LMUX01. Next base: position 12,025 of record JAMFSV010000159.1, read on the forward strand.
AGTTGGCCGCAATCCAGCGTTTGCGTCAACGCCGCGGCGGTTGAGCCGACTGGCGTGCCGTAGTGGCAGGATCGTAGCCAGCAGGACTGAAACACAAAACCCCACACTTTTCGAAGCGTGGGGTTTTTGTTTTTCAGGTGCCCGATTTCGACTTAATCCCGACTTATAAAACGCTTGCGGTCGCGCTTGATCGCGCCGCCGGATGCTCTCTACCATCGGCCTTGATTAAGCCAGCCACCCTTAAGCCAACCACCCCAGCCGGAAGAGCACCGGGGCGGCCGGTTACCGATGCTCGCTCATTCGCGCTTACGCTCGTCCCCCTTGCTTTCCTGCCGCTGTGCCGGGGCTGCATGAGTTTGCTGGGGGCGCGGTTGTTGCGCGCGCGGCTCTTGGGGCGCCCGCTGAGGTTGCTGTGCCCGCGGTTGCTGCTGAGGCGCACGTTGTTGCTGTGCTTGCGGGGCACGCTGCGCTTGCTGCGGCGCGTGGTACTGCGCGGCGGCTGGAGCGCGCTGGACCTCGGCGCGCGGTGCCGCATTTTGCGCCGGCCTTGCCATATTCTCGCCACGCTCGGCGTTACCGCCCGCAGCCGGTCGTTGAGCCTGAGCTTCGGGCGTCGGCCGTTGACCTTGAGCTTCAGGTGCCGCGCGTTGACCTTCCGCTCCAGGCGCCGGATGTTGGCCCTGCGCTGCCGGACGTAACTGCTGTTGCGCCGTGTGTGGCGCTTCAATGGCCGGACGATTTTGCGGCTGGTTGGCGGCGGCTCCGGGCGGATGCGGCACGCCATTGCCCGGCACCGCACGATTTGCTTCCGCTGCCGCCGGACGATTCGCTTCAGCCGCCGGCGCTGGGCGATTTCCTTCCGCCGCCGGCGTTCCCGGCCGGTTGCCCGGAGCGGTAGCGCCTGGGGCTCAGGACGCGCTTGCCCGGCGCCCTCTACCGGATGACGCACGGCGGGCACGACCTGGAATCCGGCTGCGCCGCGGTTGCCTGCATTGGCCCCGATCGGAGTCCCCGGCCGGCCCGCCGCCGCGGGTGCGGCATTGCGTATCACGGGTTCACCCGCACCGGCTACGCGACCGCCGCTCTGAGCATAATGTGCCGCCAGGGTGTCATGGAACGCCGCCGGCGTGACCGGAGCGCGCGTCGCGACCACTTGACGGTTTTCCAGTGCTTGCGGCGGATGGTTGTTGGCGATGCGCTGATTTGGCATAAAGCTGGCTTTGACCGGCGCTATCGCCGGCGAGCCGGCACCGATTTGCGCATGGGCAATCTGTTCCGGGCGCAGGGTCTGGCCGGCTTGCGCCACGCCACGGCCCTGCACGAAGGCATTCGCCGGTACGGCGGAAATGCCGCCCGGTGCGCCGCGGTTGATAAAGGTATTGTTCACCGTGGTGATATTGGTGATGCGCGTCGAGTTGTTGAAGTTGTTCACCGTATGGTTATACGGCGAATAGTTCATGCGGTTGTAATAACCCGGGCTTGAACGATAGGCCGGGCGCCACGGTTCACCCGGGCCCAGCGGGATCCACGCCACCCCGGCGCCGATGGCTCCGCCGATCGACAGATTCACGCCCCAGCTCACACCGCCGCCACCGCCGCCGCCGACAAAGGCCACCAAGGCCGGCGCATAGACCGGCGGTTCGGCGACCACGATCGGACCCGGCACCCAAGCCCAGTTGGTATGCACATAAGCCCAGCGACCGTAATGGAAGGGTGCGAAACCCCAGGGCGCGTCGTCGATCCAGGTCCAGCCCCAGGGCGCGACCCAGGCCCAATGTCCTTCGTGATAAGGCGCCCAGCCGGCCGTCACCGCAGCGTGCGGGACCCAAACCTCGCCGTAAGTCGGATCGTGGCTCCAGGTACCGTTGGCGTCGAGGTCTTCGTAACCGGGGACTTCGCGCGACACATAATGCGCCGAGACCGCGTTGTCTTCAGTCGCATCGCGGGCGGCGATCCATTGGTCGAACGCGTCGTTGCCGGGGGTACTGCCGCCGTCCGCCTGTTGCAAGGCGGTGCCGGTGTAATTGATGCGCTGATTGGCTTCGATTTGAGCCGACCCGCCGTTGCCGTAGGCGGTGGCGCTGCCGTCGCGTACCGATACGGTGGTGCTGCTGCCGTCCGCGGCGACATCGACGCGATAAATCCCCGGCGTGGTGATTTGCAAGGCGAGATTTGGCGTGTCGATTTCGTAACTGGAACCCGGATCGACCGCACGGATACGGACTTCCATGGTCCCTTGCAATACCTTCAACTGGGCGATCGAGTCGCTCAGGTTGACCAGATCAAGACTGGTTAGCGCATCCATACGCACCGCAGTCGACCCGATATGCAGTTCCGAACGGCCCTTGTCATCGACCCAGACCTGATCGCCGGTGGTCAACGGCCGGTTCAAGCTGGCGTAAGACCAGTCGGTGGCTCCGGCCGGTTCATAAGTGACCGGCCCTTCAAAATAATTCAGGCGCGCTACGCGCGTCGGCGGATCGCCCCCGTCCTGGGCTGCCGCGGCCGGGGCGCTGGCATTGCCGGTATCGACAGGAGGCGGTGCCGATTGAGCCTGGGCGGCGGCCACCGCGCCCAGCAGGATGACCGTGCTGGCGGCCAAACGAAGCTCGCGGCCAAAGCGGAACTCGCGGCCAAAGTGCGGAGCAGGGAATAATTTATTTTTCATTGGAATATCCTGAGACGAGAAAGAATACCGCTGGTCTTATCGGAGCACGTCCTTACTCTACCGGTGTGTGTCAGACAATGCCCTAGCGAAAGTGTTCGTACATTGTTTGCTTTGTAAATATGTGTTTCAGTTTGCGTAAAAATCGCCGCCAGCTTGCAGTGTCCTTACAGGGCATGGGTTGCCCGCGATAGCGCCGGTTTTGCTGGAGGCCCGGCCTGTCCTGCCAAGGGTACAAACGAATCGCACCGGAGGAGGTGAGGTGGCACAATCGACCGGATAGGGCACACTGCATCGACGGAGGTAACAATGACGCTACAAGAGACAATGCACACCCAGCCCGAAGCCGCGATCGTCGAAGCCATCATCGCACCGCGCGACGGCAGGTCTTATGTGCGCGGCTCGACCGAGATTGCGCTGACCCTGCAAACGGTGCCGGCTTTGCTGGCCGCGACGGTGTCGCGTTGGACCGATCGGCCGGCGGTGGTTTTTCGTGAGCAGGGCGTACGCTGGTCGTGGCGT
>JAMFSV010000160.1 GCA_026225455.1 Burkholderiales bacterium
CAGAGCGAACCGTTGACCATGGTGTCGCACAAATCGCGCAGCAGCGTGACTTGTTTTTCCGAGGTATCGCCATTGCGTATGCGCTGAATCACTTCAACGCCTCGGGTTGAACCGATGCGGCAGGGGGTGCATTTGCCGCAGGATTCGATGGCGCAGAATTGCATCGCATATTGCGCCAGGGCCGCGAGGTCGACCTGATCGTCATGCACCACCACTCCGCCGTGCCCGACCACGGCGCCCACCGCCGCATAAGCTTCATAGTCGAGCGGCAGATCCCATTGGCTTTCCGGCAGATAAGTGCCTAGCGGGCCGCCGACCTGGATTGCGCGCACCGGCCGCCCATTGTGGGTACCGCCGCCATAGTCGAACACCAGCTCGCGCAGCGTGATGCCGAACGCCAGTTCGACCAGACCGCCGTAACGGATATTGCCGGCGAGCTGCAGCGGCAGGGTGCCGCGCGAACGGCCCAAACCGAAACCGCGGTAGAACTCGGCGCCGCGCGCAAAAATAATCGGCACGGTCGCCAGCGTGACCACGTTGTTGATTACCGTGGGCTGACCATGCAAGCCCGCGAGCGCCGGGATCGGCGGCTTGGCCCGGACGATGCCGCGCCGGCCTTCCAGGCTTTCCAGCAAGGCGGTTTCTTCGCCGCAGACATACGATCCCGCACCCATCACCACATATAACTCGAAGACCCGCCCCGAACCCAGGATGTTCTGGCCCAGCCAGCCGGCGGCGCGCGCCAGGGCAAGCGCTTGCTCCAACACCGCAACCGCATGCGGATACTCGCTGCGCACGTAGATCCAGCCTTCGGTGGCGCCCGTCGAAATACCGGCAATGGTCATTCCTTCCAGTAACATAAAAGGATCGTTTTCCATCGCCAAACGATCGGAGAAGGTTCCTGAGTCGCCTTCGTCGGCATTGCACACCACATATTTTTGCGGCGCCGCCGCGCCCAGCACGGTACGCCATTTGATGCCGGCCGGGAACGCCGCGCCGCCGCGCCCGCGCAAGCCCGAATCGATCAAGGTTTGACAGGCATCCTGGCCGCTCATTGCCAACGCCTGACGCAAACCTTGCAGGCCGCCATGCGCCAGGTAGTCTTCGGTTGAGAGCGGATCGGTAATGCCGAGACGGGCGAAGGTCAGGCGTTGCTGGTTTTTCAGGTAGGGAATCTGCTCGACCAGACCGAGGTGAGCGGGATGCGCGCCACCCGTGCCGGAGCCGGAAGCAAATGCGCCGGCGTCGAACAAGCCGGCGACTTGCTCGACCGCTACATTGCCATAACCGACCCGCCCGGCAGGCGTCTCAACTTCCACCAGCGGCTCCAGCCACAGCAGACCGCGCGTGCCGTTGCGGATCAGTTCCAGCGTCAGGCCACGGCGGGCGGCTTCCGCGGCGATGGCGGCGGCGACTTCATCGGCGCCCATTGCCAGCGCGGCTGAATCACGCGGAACAAAAACGCGGTTCATGCTGTTTCCCCGGCAGCGGAAAGACTTTCCGCCGCATGGCTTGGCTTGAGCGAAGGACTGAGAGGCGCTGGGCTGGATAACACCCCGGCCAGCAAAGCATCGAATTTTTGCGGCGTGACGCGTGCATGCACCCGCTGATTGATGGTCATGACAGGCGACAGCGCACACAAGCCCAGGCAATAAACCGGTTCGAGGCTGACCTGGGCCTGCGTTGCGCCGCTTGAGGGCGACCCGTGTTCCACTGCCGCATGTTCGGCAAAGCGGCACCCGGTGCGCCGCTCGATATGCTGCGCCAGCGCTTCGGCGCCCATGCTTTGGCAGGCCTCGGCGCGGCATACCTGGATTACCACGGGGGCTGCGGGCGCGGTGCGAAAATGCGGGTAATAGGTGATAAAGCCGTACACCTCGGCGCGCGACAGATTAAGCGCCTGTGCCAGCGAGCCAATGACCGCCGGCGGGACGTAGCCCGCTTCGGCCTGAATGCCATGCAATATCGACAATAAAGGCAGGCCCGGGCGCATGTGGCGCGCGACCAGATCTTCCGCTTGGATCGTCTCAATTTTTAGCACAACATGTCCCCTTGATCTACGCTAATATGCTTTAATTAACATATATGCGTGATTTATCTAATTTATGTATTGACGATAGACCTTGCGTAACTCAGTTTCAATAGGAATTTACACCGCATAATGATTAAAATCAGTGCTTATGCAGAATTACGCTTCACTCACGGTAGCGGCGACAGCATCACCCTGAGTGAAATCGTCCCGCTACTCGAACAGATCAGTCAGCTCGGCAGCATTGCCGCCGCCGCCGAGCAGGTAGGGCTTTCGTATCGTCATGCCTGGGGCCGGATGCGGACCATGGAAGCGCTGTTGGGCGGGGCGCTGATCAGCAAGTCGCGCGGACGCGGCTCGGTCTTGTCGGAACTGGGCGAGAAACTGCTGTGGGCTCATCAACTGAGTGGCGAGCGTCTGCAAAATGTGCTGGGCGGCTTATGCCGCGAGGTGTCGCAGGAACTCGATAAATTGCTGTTGCCCAGCGGCGATGCGGCGCGGATTCATGCCTCGCATGGCTACGCGGTCGACGCCTTGGTCGAGGCATTGCAGCTACGCCATACCGCCGTCGATTTACGCTATCGCGACAGTATCGACGCGGTCGCATCGCTGGCGCGCGGCGAATCCGATCTGGCAGGTTTTCATTTGCCGCGCGGTGAGTTCCGCGAGAGCTGCGCCGCGGTGTTCCGCCCCTTGCTGGATGACACGCTGCATGTGTTGATTCATCTGACGCGCCGTACCCAGGGCTTGTTTATTGCCCAGGGCAACCCCAAAGGCGTGCGGGGTCTGGCGGATATGTCGCGCAAGGATATGCGTTTTGTGAACCGGCAGCGCGGTTCGGGCACCCGGATTTTGCTCGATTTGCTGTTGCGTAAAAATGGTGTGGACCCGGATCAGGTGCATAGCCAAACCAGCACCGAACTGACCCATTCGGCGATTGCCGCTTTTGTCGCCAGCGGTATGGCCGATATGGGTTTTGGCGTTGAGCCCGCGGCCCGTCATTTTGGTCTGGAGTTTATCCCCATCGTTGACGAGGACTACTACTTTGTTTGCGAGCGCGCAAAACTCGGTAGCGAGCCGCTGAAAACAATCTTGGCGATCTTGCAGGCGGATACCTTCAAGGCAAAGGTGAGCCGCCTGGCGGGCTACGATGGGACGCTTTGCGGCGAAGTGATCGAGGTAGGCGCGGGGTTGGGGCCCGGCGCCTGACCGCCGATGGTTCAAGCGCCGGCCTGCAAAGGAATGGCCGGCATAGGTTAGCTATGACGTGGCGGCTTACGACGCGCGTCGCATGGCCTTGACCGCACGCTGACCGATTTCGGTCAACTTCAGCAGTTGTGCCCCCGAGGCAAGTCGTTCCAATAACACCAGTTGCCGCTCAAGCAAGGCGTCGAGTTCATCTCGATTCATTTCGACCTGTTGCGGTGCATCTTTGACCAGTAGCAGCGTGGCGAATTCATGCGGGCTCAGCATCGTAGTCTCCCTTAGCCCCGTCGCGGGCGACAGAACCACACAATGGCCGGACACGGAGTCGACGGGAACAAGTTGGTCGCGCGAGGCGATCAGATGGTTACGTGAATAAGACTCTTCCGGGTTTTGTAGTCTAGTCGTTGATGTTGAAAAATTCAAATAAAATTAACAAAAAAATAATCGAAAGGAAATGCCTTTAAGCGAAAGATGGCCCCAAGCTGTCAATCGCCTGACATAGTGCTGACTAATTCGTTTTTTATCAAAAAATATCTCAAATTAATAGTGACGATATTTTTATCCGGAGAGCGGCCTGAGGAGCAGGCTAGAGCGTCGATTGTATAAGGGTTTCAGCATTTTATCCGCGAACCGGATCCAAGTGCAGGCATAGCCCATTTTTTTGATTTTGCGAATTGTGCTGTTGCAGCATAAAAGTTTGGGGTCAAATAATTTTTAAAATGAAATATTTGATTATTTTTATGTGAAAAATGACGCTTTAATGAATTTCAGAATTTAATTTTGAGTAATGTATACATAATCCATGGCCACTCTGTTTGGCTTATGTAAGAATCAAAGGCAATTCGTAAGCTTGGCTTGGCGCAAAGGTGTGGTTTCGCGTCCAATGAAGCATCGGCCGGCCGCTCGTATTCAGCGCCGGCATCCAGCAACTATCATTGCCGGGTGCCGGGCAGCTTGACCGCAACGCCGGGAGGGGCCGTATGGCCTTCGCCCGGCGCAGACTCAGACTTGGGAGCGGAGACGCTCAGGCGGCGGGGTGGGCCGACTGGACCAAGGTGTCCAGATCGATTTCGGCGTCAATTTCATTGTCGCCTTCACTTTTAGGTTCAGCGGCGAAAGCCGAGCTCAACAAAGGATCGTCGGCATGAGCCGAGACGATACCGCGATGCCGTTGCGCTTGATGGCGTTCGACGGCGGTGGCGACAGCTTTTCCCAGTTTGATGCTGGCATGCTGGATCGCTTGGTGCAAATTATCGGCATGGTCGGTGACGACAATCGGGTTCAGTCCGGTAAGGCGCGCTTCGATGGTGCAGCGTTTATCCGCCGGACCCGATTTTTCGCCGTTCTCGTCGGCCAGGTGGACCTCGATGCGAGTGACTTTCTCACGAAAACGCTCGAGTGCAGCCGTGACGGACGTTTCCACATGTGTGGTCAAACCCGCTTGTGCCGCAATGTGATGGTCGCTATTTACCTGGACTTTCATGGAGACTCCTTGATGTAAATTAAGACCTGTTCGACCCAAATCGGCTTCGTGCCGCCCTCCCGCCAAATAGACGTTCAGCAGGTGGAATCCGGTCCGGGAATGAGCAGGCTTTTAGTTCGATGCGATTTGTCCGACCAGGTTCCCCTGATCGGTGCGTGCAAATGTCGCAGTGATCGAGCCCCGCTTAGTGACTGAATTGCGGGGACAGGGCGGCTTGAAATCCAAGCCGCCCGGGCAGGCTCGCAGAGAGGGTGATGCAGTATTTAAAGCTGATTCAAGCGGTCAAGCAGGCACGGGTATCGAGCGTATCGTCCTGTGCCTCTTCGACACGGCAAGCCCTGAGATCGCGCAGAAAAGATTCGCGCCAGACGCCGAGATTATTTTTGCGTAACACCTCGATGTTTTCCTGATGGCGCGCCTGCCGATGCGGCAGCGTCATACTGAGCGCGCGTTCGAGCGCTTCAGCCATGCCCGCGATGTCATGCGGATTGACAATCAAGGCACCGGTCATTTCCGCCGCCGCTCCGGCAAAGCAGGACAACACCAGCACCCCAGGATCGTCAGGATCTTGTGCCGCGACATACTCTTTGGCCACCAGATTCATCCCATCGCGCAGCGGCGTGACAAAACCGACATCGGAGGCACGGAACAGCGACATCAACATGCGGTGATCGAAGCCGCGATTCAGGTAACGGATGGGGGCGTAATTAAGACTGGAGAAGCGTCCGTTAATCCGCCCGGCCTCATATTCCAGGCGTTCGCGAATTTGCTGATAAGTCTGGACATCGGAACGGGTCGGCGGCGCGATTTGCACAAACGCCACGTCGCCTTGCAACGAAGGCGTGGTTTCCAGCAAACGTTCGAAGGCACGAAATCGTTCGACCAAACCTTTGGAATAATCGAGCCGGTCGACACTCATGATCAATTTACGGCCGGCCAGGCTTTGCTTCAACTCCAGCACAGGCTTGCGGTTTTCCGGACGCCTTGCCTGCTCGGCGACGTCGTCGGGAAAGATGCCGATGCCATACACGCCGCCTTGCAAAGTGCGGCCGTATGCGCTGATGTGCTTGTCCTCGGATACCGTGCCGTGAGCGATGCGCACCACATAATCGCAAAACGCATCGAGATCGGATTGCACTTGGAAGCCGACCAAGTCATAGCTGCACAAAGACTTCATCAAATCTTCGTGCGGCGGAATGGTCAAAAGTATCTGCGGCGACGGAAAGGGGATATGCAGGAAAAAGCCGATCCGGTTTTTGACTCCGGCCGCACGCAATGCATCGGCGAAGGGCAGCAGGTGATAGTCATGGACCCAGATGATGTCATCCGGTTCAAGCAGGGGGATCAGTTGCTGTGCCAGCCAGCTATTGACGCGCCGATAACCGACATATTCCTGCCGGTCATAACGCGCAAGATCGTTGCGATAATGAAATACCGGCCACAGCATCGCATTCGAAAATCCCCGGTAGTACTGATCATAATCCCGGCGCGATAAACCGACGGTCGCATAGGTGACCTCGCCCTTGCGTTCGATCTTGGGGCCTGCGTTGGCGCTGGTGCCGCTGACGATATCGCCGCTCCAGCCAAACCAGATGCCTCCGGTTTGCTCCAGCGCGCCCAGCAGGCCGACCGCTAGCCCGCCCGACGAAACTTTGCCGTCGGAGGGAATGGCGACACGATTGGAAACAACGACTAGTCGACTCATATCTTTGATTCGCCCTTATTAAATGAACAGTGTTGGGGGACGCTAGCAAAGCGAGTTAATAGATGGTGCGCTTGCCGGGGCTAGGGTGCGCGAGGTACAGATATGGGGTCAGGACACCGAAGCCATGCAGGTTAGACGGAACCGTACCGGCTTGGTTTCATATTTTTTGAGATGAGTCGGCGCGGCGTGGGCGGCCGGTATGTTCCTGGCCGGCCGGCGGGTGCTGGTCCAGGATTTTGACGGGCGAGGCAGGTCTGTGGGCGTCGGCACAAGATATTTCCTGGCTTGCCAATTGGTAAATAGTCTCAATTGCATAATCAATCAACTCCCTCTAGTGTCCTGAGTTGGAGGTGCCCTCGGCTTATCCTGCTTAAAACGCCGTTCTCTCGTCACCCCATAAAAAATTCAAGAGGGATGCATGTCCAATCAGAAATCGGCTGAAATCGCGGCGCGGCTGGATCGCTTGCCGCCGACCCGAACCATCTGGATGATGGTGATTTTGATCTCGCTGGGCGGGGTCTTCGAATTCTACGATCTATTCCTTACCGGCTATATCGCGCCGGGCATGGTCGAAGCCGGTTTATTCAAACCCGCGTCGCTGGGCTTTCTGGCCTCGCTGCAAACGCTGGCGGTCGCGGGTGTCGGGACTTTTGTATTTGCCACCTTTGCCGGTTTATGGCTGGGCACCCTGGTGTTCGGTTCGGTCGCGGACAAATTCGGCCGGCGCTTTATTTTTACCTGGTCGCTGATCTGGTACATGGTGTGCAGTGCCATCATGGCATTCCAGACTTCCGGTGCGGCGCTCGATATCTGGCGTTTTATTTCCGGGATCGGTATCGGCATCGAACTGGTGACGATCGACACGTATATTTCCGAATTGATACCCAGCCGGGTGCGCGGCAGAGCCTACGCGGTGAATCAGGTCATCACTTTCGCGGTGGTGCCGGTGATTGCGTTTCTTGCTTTTATGCTGAAAGGAACCCAGCCGCTGGGGTTGGACTATTGGCGCGTGGTGGTGCTGATCGGGTCGGTCGGCGCCGTCGCGGTATGGTTCGTCCGCCGCCGGATTCCGGAAAGCCCGCGCTGGCTGGCCCGTCAGGGGCGGTTTGACGAAGCGGAGGCGATCGTTAGCGAAATCGAGCGCAAAGTGCGGGGCGAAACCGCACTCCCGCTGCCCGCGCCTCAGCCGGTGGAAGCGGAGAAGGAAGGGCGCGGCTCATTGTGGGAAATTTTCGGACCGCTTTATTTGCGTCGTACTGTCAGCCTGTCGATTTTTAATATGGCGCAGGTAGTCGGGTTTTATGGTTTTGCCGCCTGGGTGCCCACCTTGCTGATACATCGGGGCATACACGTCACGGCGAGTTTGCAGTACGCGTTTGTGATTGCCATCGCCAATCCGTTTGGGCCGCTCTTGGGAACCTTGTTTGCCGACAAACTGGAGCGCAAAACCCAGGTGGTGGGTGGGCTGGTGACGATGGGGGTGGTGATAGCGCTGTTCTCGCAAGCCTCGGCGCCGTGGGTGCTGATTGTCCTGGGCGTGTTGTTTACCTTGGCGGCCAATATCATGTCCTATGCCTATCACGGTTATCAGGCCGAGGTTTATCCAACGCGGGTGCGCGCTCGTGCGATTGGTTTTGTTTATTCCTGGAGCCGGCTTGCCGCGGCCTTCACCGGGCTGGTCATCGGTGTGCTGCTGAGCCGCTACGGGGTGCCGGGGGTGGCGATCTTTATCGCGCTGTCGATGGTGGTCGGCATCGTCATGATTTTGCTGGGGCCGTCGACCAAGGGGCTGACGCTGGAGAAAATCAGTCACTGAGCCGGCTATGCCGACACCGCGGTTACACCAGATCAAAGCCGGATGAAACACCAAGGGGGAACGCCGATATCGCGTTCCCCCTTGGCCTTTGACGGCTCCCATCAAGCCGCTTTATGGCGCAACCGCAGCCTTAATGTTCCACTAGCGCAATGGTGCCTATCATCGGTTTGGCGTCGGCTGCGACGTCGCCGTCCGGGATCACCGTGACCGACACTGTGTCGTTAAGGCCGCCGTTCGCATTCAAGCGCCTGACCAAATCCGTCACATCGAAGGCCAGTGCCGGTGCCTCCATTTTGCTGGCGCCATCGAGCATCACCGCACCGAAGAAATTGATGGTGCCGGCATAGAATGGCGACAGGTCGGCGGGGGCTGTGCCGTCGGGCAGATTAAGGTAAATATTGTAGAGCACGCCCGGTGCGGTATTGGACATCAGGTCATCCACCGCAAGGTAAAGTTTGCGCTCGCCTGACAAGCCTTTAAGCCGTGTTCCCAGCAGCGCTTTGGAACTGGCCGCGGGCGGGGACAATTCGACTCGCTTGGCCTGCCCGTCCAACTCGACCGGGCCCAAGGTTTTCTCCACCACGGCATGGCTATCGCCCAAATACGGCAAGGGTGAACTCAAGCGAGTGCGAGGTATGGGTTCGAGTCTGTCGTAGGTGTAGCCCAGTGTGGCGATCGAGCTAAAGTCACCGACTTTGGCCACCACTTTTTGGCAGGCGTCATTGGCAAAGACAAAATTCTGGCTTAACCAGGCAAAGGATGTCGGGTTGGTGCGCCCGGCCGCATTCCAGCTCGCCCATAAGCGATCGATGTTGGAATGATGCATCCAGAAAATGGGATCTCCCGCGGCCCAAGGCACGGCGCCCATGCCGCGGCTACTGTTGCCGATTGCGACGTGCACGTTACCATGCAAGCCGTTATCCAGCGTGGCACAGAAACCGGAATAAGTAGTCTGCCGCAAGGCGTCGAGATTAAGGTTTCTGAGCGGATCTCCGTTGTTGGGGCCGGGGTTGCGAGTATCCGCCCAGAGCGAATTGCTGCCGCTGGCAGGGCTGATAAAAGGCCGCGGCAAAGATGCGGTAGCCGGGTTGGTGTAATTCCAGTAAGGCAAGGCGAAACTGGGATCGCGTAGCGTCATTTGCACGATACGTTCAAAGAAATAGACGTACATGCGGTGCCAGGGCAGGAACATGTCTTCAGTCGTTTGGCCCCCGTGATTCTGACAAGTGTTCCACATGTCGCTCGCCAGCGGGCGTTGCCCCTCGGGCAGGAGTGCGATTTGCGCAGACTTCGAACTGTCGGATCGCACCCAATGAGTGAACCAGGAAAAGACCCAGCTACATGGGTCGCCTACCCCCTTGGTTTTCATCAGGGCGACCGCACGGGCATATTTATCGAGCATTGCCAGCCCTTGCGGTGTCGATGCTTCGTAACGTATGCGCGGACGTTCCTGTGCTTCGCTGCCGAGCCAGATCAGCGGTGAGGCGCCCAAGGCGAGACCGGCGGCGGTGGCTTTAATGACGGTGCGTCTAGATATCTTGCTCATGTAAACCTCATAGAGATGTTGAAATGCGGGCCGACCCATACCACTTCACCTACAAGAGTTGCTTACCGAAAAACAGAGATCATCTATGCAACATCACCAGCAACCCTTTTCCGACTATTTGTTCTTGGCGCAGGAGAGGCGTATTTTGCCGATGAGCGGGACACTTTCCGGGTCCGGTATGCCCTGCGGGACCAAGGTGACGGCCAGGTTGTCGCCTTTGACGTCCGCGTCCGCCGCGATGCGCGCCAGGGTCGTGATGTCGAACGCCAGTACTTGATCGGGTTTGGCCCGGCCTTCGGCAAGCTTGACGTCATTGAAGAAGTTGATGGTGGTGACGTAATGAGCCGCATCCGGTTCAGCCGTGGCCGCCAAGCCGAAATAGACGTGATACGTAACGCCCGGCTGAGAGTGTGCCGATAAACCCGAAAGCTGCAATTCAATGGCATGAGACTTCGCCGCCGCCGCCAGTCGTGTCCTAAGCGGCGCGCGCTCGGCGGGCGGCGCCAGGACTACGCGCACAGCACCATCGCGCAACATCACCGCTTCGTGTGTTTGGGCCAGTACGGTCGCCACCTTGTCCCCTTGGTTGAGTGTCGACGTTGCCTTATCCGAGGCATTTGCCGGTGAGTTGCTTGCCTCGCAGAACAGCAGGAAAACCAGAAATAATTTAATTGCACGCATGCATGAAAGAGTGGCTTAAGTGGACGGGATTCCGATAAATACAGGCAGGTCTGTACAAAAAATCATCAGCAGTTCGTTTCCCGCGACGCTTTCCGGATTGAGTTTTTCCCTGATACGGTGACTTTTATCAAGCTGATCTGCAAATGTGAAAGTGAATCTTTTTTTGTTTTAGTTAACGCGGCTGATGGATCAAGTGTGCGCGCCGTATTGCTCGGTATCGCTCAGTACGATATTTATCGACGATAAATCTTACATTTAACCATCGGACATATAAAACGTTGATGTGACACCAAGGTGAGCATAGTGTGTGCCGTGCGCTTGTCAAGGGGGGTATATGAGGATGTCGCGACAATCGATAAGCCATATGATCATATATAGCTTTCAATCAGATAACAAAAATATCGACCGGCAATCAATATAAGCGGTTTGCTGATTACAATTTAATAACAAAAGCCGTTTGACTCACTATTACCGTTATGAAAATAAATAAAGATGGACATTACCAAGTCTTGCGTTTAGCGCAACGGCGCGGCCGTGGTGCCGGATTTAATCCGGATACGGTGTTTGAGCGATATCCAGGGTCAAGGCGGCGCGGGGAGTGACACCGCGCCGCTTTCAGCCGTCAGCTTTTTAGCTTAAAAGAACGTTCAGGCGTCGACAAAAGCCATCGTCATGGACCACGGCTCCTGATCTGAGACGGTATACCGAACCAGCGGCTGGCCGTTGGTATTTTCATCGGTGACACCCAAATTCCCCGAGGTGGTTTCCTGGCCAATCGATAGTTGATAAAAGCCGACATTGCCGAAATCATAGTTCGCCGCGTCGGCGAAGATCACGCCCATCATCAGCTCCGCACCGGCTTCATCCCAATGCACGCTTACCGTGATCTCCGAGCCCGGGGTCAAAGTGTAGATTTTTTTGGTGGGTTTGCCGTTGATCTTCAGCACTTGATCGTCCCAGTTGGGATCGCCGTCGACGAAAATATCACGGGTGGAATGGTTTTTTACGGTCACGACTGGATTACTCATAACTTGATGCTCCTCAATGTAGCGGCGCTATGCGCGACCGCAATATTGCTGCAAGGTAGACGCCTGATGCCAGACGCCGTTCTTCGCTATTCGATCGATTTTGCGCCGCCTCATTTTCCCGTAGAAGAGCTGACCCTTCAGATATCAGGCATCCCTATTAATCCAAGAGTAAGTCGTAGCTTCGGGTGTGACAGATAAATGGCGACGCCGATCGTTAGCATAACTCACCTTGGAAGTTGAGCCATTGGCGCAACCGACTACTTCCAGGCAAATAACATCATCTGGCGAGACACAGTTTAAAGCGATTTAAATGGATTAAATCAGACATATCCTGAGGTTTGCCATGCATAAGAACGATATTGATATATATCAATACATCTACGTTACATCATATTCAATGAGAATTGACACAATAAATATAAGTTTACCCATTGGTTATAGTTATCTTGGCGGGCATCAGTAATAGAAATACCACGGCCAGCGCCGCGATCGCGATGGTGCCGGCGACAAACAGCAAGCCGGAGATAAAGGTACGCGTCTGGCTCTTGAGCCATCCGATGACGGCCGGGCCGACAAATCCAGCCAGGTTGCCGGTGCAGTTGATCAGCGCGATATTTGTGTCGGGCCAAACGCAGACTTGGGACGATGGTCGTATCTAAGCGTGCACCTAAACGCGTTGCCACCTGCTGAAGAAATCCCACATCAAGCTACTGGCATCCGGTCCGCGTGACGAATTAAAGGCGAATGCGCTATCGCCCCCGCTCCAGCCATGGGCCAAGGCTTTGACTCGGCAGGTCCGCACAATGAGACGATGGTCGAGCCGGTAGTCGCGCAGCGCCACGGCAGCACCTGCTGCGCCGGCGGGTGTCGTGGTCCGGGCGTCAGCGCCGGATGTGTCGATGACGGTGGTCTCGACGCGTAGCGTGCTCAGCGGTTTACCGTCGATCTGCACGGCACCGTTGAGCGCTAAAAACTGTAGCTCCAATTGGTCCGCATTGACGGCGGCAATGACGGGATCCACCTCACCTTGCACGATCAAAGCCGGCATGCCGGGATGTCGGATTAGATTCACCGCGGCGCTCAAGCGTTGCAGCGGGTCGCCGCGCACGCCACGCTGCATTACGCCTAAAGCTCCTGCCGGAGTCTGAGCGCCACCCAAAGCCGGTGCCGAGTGTAGCCCGACGGCGGCAAATAACCGTGGATACCGTAGCGCCAGCAAGACCGTCATCCCGGCACCGGCCGACATGCCGGCGGCATAGACCCGAGTGGAATCAATACCATGTCGCTCGATCATCGCCTCGACCAAGGCGGCCACTGCGGCAACCTCCTTGGCTCCGGCGCGTGCCGATTCGTCATACCAATGCCAACAACGATGGGCTTGGGCGTGCTTGGATTGCTCCGGATACAACACCGCAAATCCATAACGGTCGGCCAGCAGGTTCATGCGTGTGCCGTGGGCGAAGTCTTCGATGTTCTGCTGGCAGCCATGCAACATCACCACCAGCGGAAGCCGGGCAGCAGGTGAAGCTGGCGGCAGATACAAGCCGTACGCCAGATGGTTGACCAATTCGCCGGCGGCCGGCGGCGCGGAGAAAAATGAACGGAGCCACTTTCCTTGCGGCCGCGCATGCGCTTTGACTGCCGGCCGCGTTGCACTCCTTCCTACGCGGCCGGCAGTCGCATCGCCACGTCGCCGGGGTGATCGGGGAGTCGCTTGATTCACGGCCGAGCTTGGTTCGGCCGTGACGGTCGCTGTGCCTTGTAAGGCCGCCGCCTTATCACGCGCGGCCGCCCGAGCGCGCGAGTTACCGGTCTGGGCAAAAGCGGCAGGGGCTTTTTTTCCGGCCGCGCGGGCTTTCTTGCGTTGCGCGGCCAACCGGGTGGTGTGCTCTTTCTGGATTTTTAACAGGCGGGTAAAGCCCTTTAACCAGATCTTGCCCAGGCTCTTTGGCATATATACCTCTATTCCAGAGGAACGGCGTTGAAAGGGGCTCGATCAAGCAAGGGGAGCCCAAGCGCATTTTGTGCAGCGCGTCATCGGATCGTTTGATGCGTCTTCCATTGAACCGTTCAATTTATGGCCGGGGATTACGGCGACAAGGAAAAAGCGGTCAATTGTCATAAAATACGGAAAATTATTTATCCATCCACGGATCGACGAAACACATGCCTTCCACCTTCCTCCTAGACTGCGGCGAAATCGGCGAAATTATTGCTGGGTTCGATTGGTCGGCCACGTCGCTGGGCCCTCTGTCGCAATGGCCGCAGAGTTTGAAGACTTGTGTCGGCCTGATTCTGAGGTCGCCGGTGCCGATCGTGACGCTGTGGGGTGAAGACGGTGTGATGATCTATAACGAGGCATACGCCGGTTTTGCCGGTGGCCGGCATCCGCGGCTGCTCGGCTCGAATGTACGCACGGGTTGGCCGGAAGTGGCCGATTTTAATCATCATGTGATGCAGACCGTGTTGGCAGGCGGCACCCTTGCGTATCAGGATCAGGAACTGACGCTACACCGCAATG
>JAMFSV010000161.1 GCA_026225455.1 Burkholderiales bacterium
AACCTAGCCCAGTGCGGCGAGCTGTTCCATGATCTGCCGCGCCAGACCGGCGCGCAAGGCATTGCGTTTGCGGCGCGGCCCACTGCCGGCGGTGCTTTCAGCCGGCGGGGCCAGTGCCGCTTGCGTGGCCAGGACAAACCAGCCGTCGCGCCGGGCAACCGCGCCGCACTCACGCGATAGCGCGTCGTAATCCGCTGAAATCCTCGGTCTGCGCCAAAAATAATGCCAGCTCGCATAAACATGCATGCGATTGGACACAATCAAGGTTTCTTCGATGTTCAAGGCGGCGGCCACGCACTGTGCGAGATACACGATAAAAATCTTGGGACGCAAGCCACGCCAGTTTTTAGTGAGCGCGCGAAACATCTCCCGGCCGTTGATCCGCGAGTCCGGCCCTTGAACACAGCCGATACACAAGTGCGGACCGGCATCTCTGCCGTTGGGGTAGATAAAACTGAAGGTACACGAAACCAGCCTGCAACCGCTTTCATCCCGGATCGCCAGGGTCCAGTCGCCCTCGTTTTGAAATTGCATATCCGCCTCCAGCGAGAGCCGCCAGCGCTCGGCGCCGACGGTAAAACTCGCCAGGGGAACCCGGCCCTCGCCGGCCACACACCGGGTCAGGTGCGGCGCGCACAGCAAGGCGATTTCATAATGATCGAGGCTGACCGCGAGCCGGCCGCGAGGACCCAGTTTTTTGTATAAAAATGGCCGATGCATGCGCTCCAGCACTGACGCATGACGTTGCGCAATCTCTTGAAACATCGAAGTCGAGCAGCGGCGCAAATAGGCAATGCATCGAACGGCAGGTTGCCGGGACTGGTCGAGGTCAAGTCTTGCAACAGCGCCTGAAACCGATTGCTCTGAACCAGCCCCGCCGGCAGCTTGAAGCGGCCGCCGCCGAAACCGAACGACAAGTTACTTACATAGGAACGCTCGTCTTCGCGTTGCAATTGAGGCAGGTCGGCGCGCTCGTTCACGTCGAAGGTGATGTCGACCAGATTGATCTGTGCCATCCGGCGTTGCAATTCGGCCGCGCTCATGCCGCTGGCATATAACCCACCCACCACGGCGCCCATGCTGGTACCTGCAATGCAGTCCAGCGGAATGCGATTTTCTTCCAGCACCTGCAGCACACCCAGGTGCGCGTAACCGCGTGCGCCGCCTTGAGGTTTGCAGGCCAGTTCGTCGGCCAGCGTTTGCCGCGCATGGAAACTCATGCACACGGCCATCAGCATCATCCAATCACGTGTCGGATATCCTCTACGGCATGGCGCAATCGGTCCGGCCATAGGCAAAAACTTATCGCGCAGGAACAATCGAATCATGAGGTTGGTGCTTTATTGAAAGCGCGAATTTACACCATTTCCCGCGAGTAGATAGTCGCAAACACCGCCCGCATTTCGTCTTGCGTCAGCGGCTTGCGCGGCACCCTGTCGCCGCTCGGATCAGGAAAGTCAGGTTGCGGCACAGCCGTTTTATTTTTAATTGTCGGGGCGGTTAATTACATAACCCGCGTGCAACCCGAGCGGGGTGCGGAAACCTCCGCCGCAACCACATGCCGGACGGCGGATTGTTACAGGTCTATTTTGACCCGACGCCAAGCTCGACGTCGGTCTGTTACAATGGTATACCAAATTCATTAATGGGCGGTTTCGCTTATCCGCGAAATGAACTTCAGACCCCAATAAAATACGGGATACATGATGGCACTCACCTCACCTCTGCTAGGCGCGCTCGCGCTGGGTCTGACTGCTCTGCTGGCGCAGCCGGCGTGGTCTGGTGAAGTGGCGTCCCTGCCGGTCAGCATGGTAATACAGGATAGTTGCGAAATTCGCTCGCAAGCCAGTCCGGCGCAGCAGCAAATGGTCATGCCCAGCGTGATTTGCATCCACGGCGAACCGTATCAAGCGGTGCGCTACCTGAGCGCCACTTTACCCGCCGCGAAAATCGCTCAACCGGCGGCTCGGCACGTCGGCGCGGAGAGCGCATCGTCGTCGCTCGATCAAGCCGCGGAATGGACCGTCACGTTCTAAACCCAGGTTGCACCATCAAAAACTGATGGTTGCGGTAATCGTATCGCTATACGAACCCGGAGCCGGTGTGGTTTGCGCCGGCAAGGTTCCATAGACCGTAATGTTTTGCATAGTGCCGTTACCGGTCCCCTGCATCATGCCCGTACCTGAAGTACCGTCGCCCCAGGGCGTCATGTGGCCGGCATCGACATAGAGCTGATACGTCACCTTGGCGCCGCCCGGCCCTTGCATGCTGCGCGCGGCCACATTGCTGCTGCTGCCCCCGCTCAATGAGATCTGATACGCATCGCCCGAGGTACATTGGGCACTGATGGTGCTTACTGCATTCACCGTATTTTTCAGCACGCCCAGCGAGCCGAACGATAAAGTGCCGGCGGAAATATTGCAGTTGTTGATCACCGTGGCATTAACGCTGAAGCCGAAGGTGCCCGACGCCACGGTGATAGTGGAACACGCCGGCGGCGACGTCAGAATCAAAAAAAACAGATAGTTAAGCGAGGTATGGGTGCCGGTGAAATTTTCGACGTAAAGCGTATTCGCGTTACCCACGCTGGGCACGGTGGGCTGGTTGGCGGCAATCAAGCCGAAAAAGTTGACGGCTTTGTTGGTGGTGCCGCCCAACAACGGCGTTGTCAGCACCACAGACAAGGGCGTGGTGCCGCTCAGCGTGGAACCCCATACGAGACTATGGCCGCTATCCTGGTACAAGTTGTACTGCATCAGGTTGGTGCCGTTGGCCAGACTCCGTGGGTTGAGACTCGACGACGCATCGCCGCTATCGATATTCAGGCATACCTGTACGTTCGGGGTCGCCACCGCAGCCACGGTGTTCCAGGAGCAACTCACGTTCACCACGCCGGTAACGGAAACCGCGCTGCCGCTGATCGGGCTGACGGAGCCAAAGGAAACCGGCGAAGCGGTGACGGCAGTGCAAGTCTGCGCCTGAACCCGGCCGCACAGCAGCAGCAACACCATCATCATCAGGCTCAAGGCATAACGTTTCATGGCGCGGCCCCAGGCGTGGCGCGACAGGTCAACGGCCCGATGGTCGGCAGCGATC
>JAMFSV010000162.1 GCA_026225455.1 Burkholderiales bacterium
CCCACACCCGCGACATTCTCAACCGGCATACCTTCGCCCGGCTGGCGGCGCCCGCTTATATCGTCAATGTCGCCCGCGGCGTGCATCTGGTCGAAGCCGATCTGCTCGCCGCCATCGCCGGCCAACAGATCGCCGGTGCCACGCTGGACGTATTGCGCGACGAGCCGTTACCGCCCGTCCATCCGTTTTGGCATGAGCCGCGCATCCGTATTACGCCGCATATTTCCGCTCTGACCTTGCCCACCGACAGTGTGGCCCAGATTGCACAAAAAATAGCGGCCCTGGCTCGCGGCGAACGCGTCGCGGGCGAGGTCGATCCGGCACGCGGATATTAAGCGCCAGGTTGACGCTACGGCCGTCAGGCACTGCGCCCATGCGGCTGGCGCCGAACCAGAAATCGGCGGTTTATCGCGGGGTATCCACTGTCCCGATGCCAATTCTTCTCTAGAATAGCGATATCAAGCCGGACAAGATCGCTGAAATTCGCAGCCGCCGCGACCGCCCATGGGCCGCCATCGATCTCTAAAGCACCAGCACTCTGCCTGCCTGATGGCGGCCGATGCGCTATACGGAGACACCATGAATTTACCCCAACATGTCAAAGTGGTCGAAGTCGGCCCACGTGACGGTCTGCAGAACGAAAAAGATTTCGTCGCGACCGCCACCAAAATCGAATTGATCAATCAATTGACCGCCGCCGGCTTCGTCAATATCGAGGCCGCTTCGTTTGTCTCACCGAAGTGGGTGCCGCAAATGGCCGACGGCCGCGAGGTGATGGCCGGTATCAAGCGCGGCAGCCAGGCAATTTACTCGGCATTGACGCCCAATCTGCGCGGCTTCGAAGGTGCGGTCGAGGCCGGTATCGATGAGGTGGTGATTTTCGGCGCCGCCAGCGAAGCCTTCTCGCAACGCAATATCAATTGCGGTATCGCCGAAAGCATCGCTCGCTTCGAACCCGTAGCGCAAGCCGCCAAGGCTCAGGGCATGCGTTTGCGCGGCAGTATTTCTTGCTGTTTCGGCTGCCCATATCAAGGCGACGTGCCGCTCGCATCGGTGCTCGATGTGATCGAAAGATTGGCGGCCTTGGGCTGCGACGAAATCGATATCGCCGACACCATCGGGGTTGCCACCGCGGAACAAACGCGCAAGGTGATGGCGGCCGCAAGCCGGGTGTTTGCACGGGAACGCTTGTCGGGCCATTTCCACGACACCTATGGCCAGGCTTTGGCCAATATTTACGCGGCCTTGCAGGAAGGCATCGAGATTTTCCATGCTTCCGTCGCGGGTTTGGGCGGTTGCCCCTATGCCAAGGGCGCCACCGGCAACGTCGCGACTGAAGACGTGCTGTACTTGCTGCACGGTCTGGGCATCAGTACCGGCATCGACTTGCACAAGGTGGTGTTGGCGGGCGATTTTATTTCCACCGCCATCGGCCGCGTCAATGCTTCGCGCGCCGGTAAAGCACTGCTGGCCAAACAGCGTAGTACCTGAGCCCTGCTGCTTATCACGGCCCTCAAGGGATACCAACCATGACCTCAATTTCAGCGTCTTCCCTGCCCGCCTCGGTCGATTTGCCCGACGCCGCCCAACGTGTTGCCGGCATTTTGCAAACGCTGGGCCACAACGGTACGGTGGTGATGCTGCCTGAAAGCGGCCGCACCGCCGCCCAAGCCGCCGACGGCCTGGGTTGCGCGGTGGCGCAAATCGCCAAATCGATTATCTTTCGCCGCTTGTCCGACGATGTGCCGGTGCTGGTGATTGCCAGCGGCGCCAACCGGGTCGATGAAGCCAAGGTGGCGGCGCAAGTCGGCCCGATCGGTAAAGCCAATGCCCAGTACGTGCGGGACAAAACCGGTTATGCCATCGGCGGGGTGGCGCCGATTGCCCATGCAATCCAGCCCGTCACCCTGATCGACGCCGACCTGTTGCTGCTGGCAAGCCTATGGGCCGCAGCGGGGCATCCGCATGCGGTGTTCGAACTGACACCGCAGCAATTGGTGAGCATGACGGGGGCTCCGGTCGTCGATGTAGCCGAGCGCGCGCCGGCGCCGCCCCTGGCCCACTAGCAGGCCCGCCGTGAGCTCCATCGCCGACGCAGGCCCCGCCCCCGGTTCGCCGTGCAATGGCGTGTGCGCCATGCATCCGGGCAGCGGCTGGTGCCAAGGGTGCTGGCGTACCCTGGAGGAAATCGCCACATGGGCGTCCTTGAGCGCGGCACAACAGCAACGGATCCTGGCCGACATAAGCGTGCGGCAAACAGCGTCCCTCATTCACCGCTCCCCACCGTAGGCCCCATGCCCAATCTTGTCGCGCTTGGCGAGCAGTTCTCGCACACCCTCTCGCTGCCCGCGGACAGTATCAAGTCATTTGCCACGCGGGTGGAAGACTTCAATCCTTTGCATCATGACGATGCCTATGCGGCACAGTCACGCTTCGGCGGTTTGATTGCCTCCGGCACGCAGCCGATCGCGCATTTCACGGCAATGCTGGCGACCCATTTTTCCCGCTATTCGCAGCCGCTGGGTCTCGAATTCGAGATGAAACTGAAAAAGGCCGCGCACGTCGACGATACCCTCACCATGAGCTGGAAAGTCACCGATGCCTATTGGAAAAACAGCTTGAACGGCGAGATCGTCACACTCGCAGGCGAGGTGGTCAACCAACGCGGTGAACTGCTGATACTCGGTGCGGCCAAGATACTGGTGATGCCCAAACCGGCCGGGTCATCCGCGCCATGAAGCTAAGCCCGGTGCTGCCGCCGACCCTGCGTGTGCTGGAGCGCGGTTGGCTGTCGTCGAACAATATCCTGTGTCGCGGCGCGAGCGGTACCGCCTTGATCGACACCGGTTATATCACCCATGCGGCGCAAACACTGGCGCTGGTGCAACATGCGCTCGAGGGCCGCACGCTCGACCTGATCGTCAATACGCATCTGCATTCTGATCATTGCGGCGGTAACGCGGCCCTGCGGCAGCATTACGGCTGCGACATCGCCATCCCACAGCTTGAAGCCGAAAAAGTCCGCCGATGGGACCAAGATGCACTGGGATTTCACGCCCTCGGCCAGTTGTGCGACCGATTCGAATTTCAGCGCACGCTGACGCCCGGGCAGTTGCTCGAATTAGGCGATTTAATCTGGCAGGTGCTTGCAGCGCCGGGGCATGATCCGCACGCATTAATCTTGTATTGCCGTACCGAACGCATCCTGATATCGGCAGATGCCTTATGGGAAAACGGCTTCGGCGTGATCTTCCCGGAGCTGGCCGGTGCCGGCGGTTTTGCCGAACAACAGGCGGTACTCGAATTGATCGCCGGCCTGGAAGTCGAGATCGTCATTCCCGGTCACGGCGCCCCCTTTACCGAGATCGACAGCGCTTTGACGCGCGCCTTTTCGCGCCTGGCCTATTTGCGCGCCGACCCGCGCCGCAATGCGAGCAATGCGCTCAAGGTGCTGATCGCCTTTAAATTACTGGAGGCGCGCAGCATGACCCACGCCCAGTTCGAGGTTTTTTTGGAGCGATCCAGCGTGGTGCAAGCATGCCTGCGCATATTGGGCGGCGAACGCGTCCCGCTACTGCGGGAGACGCTGGCCGCACTTGAACGCAGCGGCGTGTTGCGCATGGCTGACGAGCGCATCGAAGTCCACCAGGCCGGCGCTTGACCCAAGCGCCGCACACCACGCGTACTGCAAGGTGTTGCATGGCGCTTGCAGATCCGATCCAGCTCAAGCCGGCGTCGAATCAACTTGATTCGCCTTAATTCGCCTGGGCTTCAAAAAAGGACAGGATCTCGTCGTATAACTCGTCGGGCGCTTCTTCCGGAATGTAATGCCCGCAAGCCAGGGCCCGGCCGCTGACGTCGCGCGCCACTCTGCGCCAAGCCTCGAGCGGCGCGAAACATTGCTCGATCACGCCAAACTCGCCCCATAGGACACGCAAGGGGCACGCTACTTTGTGGCCGCGCTCCATATCATCGCGATCGCGCTCCAGATCTATCGTCGCCGACGCGCGGTAATCCTCGCACACAGCGTGAATCGTGGCCGGATCGGCAAACGCCTGTTTATAGGCCGCCATGGCCTCGGGCGCAAAAACGTCCAGGCCGGCATGACGGCTGCCCATCACACGCTCGACGTAAACCTCGGGGGCGGCGGCAAGCAGCGTTTCCGGCAGGGGTTCGGGCTGGATCAGGAAAAACCAATGAAAATACGCGGTAGCAAAAGCACGATCGGTGTTTTCGTACATCTCCAAGGTCGGCGCGATATCAAGCAACATCAGGCGCTCGACCTGGTCCGGGTAATCGAGCGCCATGCGATGCGCCACCCGCGCCCCTCGATCATGTGCACAGACCAGAAATTTGTCGAAACCGAGTTGCTGCATCACCGCGACCTGATCGGCCGCCATCGCCCGCTTGCTATACAAATCATGCGGGATGGGCGCCGGCGTTGCTTGCTTGGCTGGCGCGGCGGGTTCGGCGCGCGCCGGCGCGACCCGTGGTTTCGACGACGCGCCGTAACCGCGCAGGTCGGTCAGAATCACGGTGAAATGCCGCGCCAGCCGCTGAGCCAGCCGGTGCCAGATCATATGTGTTTGCGGATGACCATGCAGCAACAGCAGAGCCGGTCCGGAACCGCCTTGCAAGCCGGCAATACGGGCCTCACCGGTGTCGATTTCAAAGCGGGTAAAGTTCGCGAACGGCATAGAGGAAGAGCGATGGTTTCAGATTGATCATTGTAGGCTGGGGGAGATGCGACGCGCATCAGGCGCAACACACGAAACGCGCATATTTGCCTAAATCCGAAGGTTTCCTCAAATCCTGGGCACCCAGTAGAGCGCCCAAGCGCCCTATAATCGAACGGTCGTTCTTATTTTGTGGGACGATATCGCCGGAAGTACCGCCGTCGCCTGCCGCTTCGCGACGCGCGGAGTCAGTCACCTATTTGTGCGCGCCCGCCCTTTATCCGCTGGATGGCCGGGTCCGCCGCCGTTGAAGGATAACCGCCATGGCCTTGCCCAAGGTTCTGCAGCACCTCGCGCTGCCTGTGATTTCGTCGCCGATGTTTATCGTCAGCTACCCCGAACTGGTTATTGCCCAATGCAAAGCCGGTATCGTCGGCTCCTTTCCCGCGCTCAACGCCCGTCCGGCCGAAATGCTCGGCGACTGGCTCACGCAAATCGAGGAGTCGCTGGCCCAGCATCGCGCGCTGCATCCCGATGCAATTATCGGGCCGGTGGCGGTAAATCAGATCGTGCATAGCTCCAACACCCGGCTCGAACACGACATTCGCGTGTGTGTCGAACATCAGGTGCCGATTTTTATTACCAGCTTGCGCGCGCCACCCAAGGAAATGATAGACGCGGTACATAGCTACGGCGGCATTGTGTTGCATGACGTGATCAACCTGCGCCATGCGCAAAAAGCCATTGAAGCCGGGGTCGACGGACTGATTCTGGTGGCGGCGGGCGCGGGCGGCCACGCCGGCACCTTGTCGCCGTTTGCGCTGGTCGGCGAAGTGCGGCGCATTTTCGACGGACCCCTCATCTTGTCCGGCTCGATTGCCAGCGGCGGCGCCATCCTGGCCGCGCAAGCAATGGGCGCGGACCTGGCTTATGTCGGCACCCGCTTTATCGCGACACAGGAAGCGCATGCCACCGAGGGTTATAAAAACGCCATCGTTTCGGCCAATGCCTCGGACATCATTTACACCAATCTGTTTACCGGCGTGCACGGCAACTACATCCGCGAAAGTATTGTGGCCGCCGGTCTCGATCCGGAGCAATTGCCCGAATCAGACAAAGCCGCGATGAATTTCGGCGAAGGTTCGGCGAAAGCCTGGAAAGATATCTGGGGCGCGGGTCAAGGCGTGGGCTTGATGAACGATGTGCCGACGGTCGCGGCTTTGGTGCAGCGCCTGAAACAGGAATACGACAGCAGCTTGCAGCGCTTGTCGGCTCAGTAAGCGGATCGATTCAGGCGCAATCCTGCAAGCGGGCCGCCGGCGCACAGGCGCCTGGGCCTGCGATGGTTTGGGGTCCAGCCGTTTGATGCCCAGGCGGGAGATGCCTGGGCAAAACGCATCAGCGGCAAGCGACAGCCGGCCTAGCAAGCGACAACCGGCCTAATTGGTATAGAGATTCGACGAGTACGAAGTCGGCGGATGGGGGACTTCCATCCGCCCTTGGGTCGACACGCCGTGCGTCGACCGTTCCGCGTTATATCGTGCAATATCGGCGCGCAACGAACCGGCGCGTACCGGTTCGGAATTCAAAGCGCTACCGCTCATTTGCGCGGCCGCGAGACTGCGCGCGCCGTCACGCATGGGCGGCGTCAACGCGAGCGGACCGCTTGCATGCAAACCATAACTTGAAACCGCGTCGCGCTGCGTCGCCACCGGCGCACGCAAGCCGCGCGGTGCTTGCATCATTGCTTGCGGCCTGCCGCCGCGCAGACGCGCCACATTGTGCGGCTCGCCGCCTTCATGGCCGCGATGCATATTTTGTGCCGCCGCGGGAGTCGCCAGCACAAGCAGGCACAGCGTCAGCGACGCGGTGACAGCTAGCAGTGGACGAAGACGCGTAGACATGAGCGGTAGGTGCGGTTAAATTAAGTGATGGTTAAGGGAGCCAAAGGGGAGCCAAAGCAAGGGCTCCAAGGCGGGACGCCGGGGTGCGCACGCTGAGCATCGACACTTTAGTCTGGAGCTCAAATTCGGCCGGCGCGAACGTGGCGAACCACGCATTTGCCCATAGCGTTAATTTAGTGGTTGCAGGCCCGTGCTGTCGAGTCACAAAGTGTTAGGCCGACAGGGGGGATGTAACACCGTGTAACGCCCCTTCGGCCATCGCGGCGGCACCGCCAAGCGGCACACCGGATTGCCCGCGTTTGGCGGAAAAATCATTAATCGATCAGTTAAATGAATTTGTCTTTTTAATCCTAATAGGTTGAAATACTTGGGAAATCTCAAATTTATCCGCGCGGCCCCATGCCGGATGCCGGGCTTGCCTCGTCCAAATCGCCGGCGGCACGAGGCAAACCTGGCGCGACATTGCCGCCACCCATGATGTGCAACACACGCTCCACCACCCTATATGGCACGCCCTAAATTTTTACCCGACAACTTCACGCTGTGTCTGATCGCCACGGTACTCACCGCCAGCTTTTTACCCTGCCGGGGTCCGGCTGCGACCGGCTTTAACTGGCTCACCAATGGCGCCATCGGCCTGCTGTTTTTTCTGCACGGCGCCAAGCTGTCGCGAGAAGCGGTGGTTGCCGGAGCGACTCACTGGCGCTTGCACCTGCTGGTCATGCTCAGTACTTTTGCCATGTTTCCCCTGCTCGGACTGGCATTGCAACCGATACTTTCGCCGCTGGTGACGCCGGCCTTATATGCCGGCGTGTTATTTCTCTGCACCCTGCCGTCGACGGTGCAATCTTCGATCGCCTTCACCTCGATGGCCAAAGGCAGTGTGCCGGCCGCCGTCTGCAGCGCCTCGGCATCCAGCCTGATCGGCATTTTCCTGACCCCGCTGCTGGCCAGTGTGGTGATCTCTTCTCATACGGCAGGCGGCTTCTCGCTGCACACGCTGTGGAGCATCGTGCTGCAATTGCTGGTGCCCTTCGTCGCGGGGCAGTTGTTGCGTCCCATGATCGGGGCCTGGGTCGACCGCAATCAGGGCGTCCTCAAATATGTCGATCAAGGCTCTATTTTGCTGGTGGTTTATACCGCTTTCAGCGAGGCGGTCAATGAAGGACTGTGGCGTCATATTCCCCTGCTCGCGCTGGGCGGACTGGTGGTCGTCTGTGTGGTGCTGCTGGCTATCGCGCTGATGCTCACCGCGCTGGCGGCCAAACGCTGCGGTTTTGACCAGGCGGACCAAATTACGATTATTTTCTGCGGTTCGAAGAAAAGCCTGGCGTCGGGTATTCCAATGGCAAAAGTGATGTTTGCCGGTCACGCGGTGGGTGCGGTGGTATTGCCGTTGATGCTGTTTCATCAAATTCAGTTGATGACCTGCGCCATCCTGGCCCAGCGCTGGGGTGCGAGGGATCTGGGGGCCGCGGCGCAAACCAGCGTCGCGGCGAGCAAAAGCTGATTATCCAGCGGCAGATGGCCTCAGCGGCCCCTCGATGAGGCGGTCATATCGCACTTGAAAGCGCGTCCAGGACGCGCTCTTTGCGATTTCTCCTCTGCCTGCATGGACTGGTAACGCTTCCACACCCGCCCCGGCGAATTATATTCAGGGTTAAAAAAGTCAGCTATTACATTGATTCCATTTTTATTTTAGATATAAAAAAATCCCGCTTGCCTGAGTAAATCAAACTTTTGTTCCGATAGAAAAATATCGTAATAAATTTGATATTTTCCATTCGCTAAACATTCCATTCGCAGCGATAATTCAACGCTTGGGGTAGTGCCGGAATCAAATCCAAAAAGCAGAAATCGCGGCATGCGGTTTTGCCGGTATGCGAACGCCAGCCGGACGCGGCGTCAGGCTACGACCCTGATATGACGGGAACACCATGATATCTGTCGGGGAGTCCAACGCTGAACCGGTCGCAAACTCGCATTCCAAGCGAGAGGCGCAGTCGCGCGCCTATGAAGTGCCGGATGCGGCCAACTCCTACCCCGAGTATGCAACCCGGCGGCTCGGCGCCTTTGTGCGGGCGCAACTGGTCGCCGGTATCGCCATCTACCTGATTGCCTGGATCGGTCATCTGGCGATCGAGCAACCGCTGATTGCCTCCCAACTGCTGGTGTTGCCGGTACTCGGCATGATCTTCACCACGGTCGCGACCTGGCGCACCCGCTCAAGCTGGATGCTGGGCGGCGCCTGCCTGCTCTACATCGCGTGTGCCGAAGCCGGTGTCATCGTGAATGCCCTGAGCTGGACCGACGGCATCAGGACCGCCTTGCCGTTTTTTGTGCTGATTCCCGTGGTGGCAGGCACCACACTGGCTTTGGGTTGGGATTTTATGCTGGCGTCGGGCATGATGCTGCTGGCCCCGGCGTTACTGATACTCGGACACGGCGCCCCGGTTTCGCTGCGCATCTATTACGCGATGTATATGCTGATCGCGTTTCTGATGAGCCTGGTCAGCAATATATTCGCGGTCCGCTTTTATAAAATGAATTACCGCCTCGAGCGGCAACTGCGGGCTTTCGCCGATATCGACGAATTGACGCAACTGCCGCGCCGGCGCCGCGTCATCGAACTGGCCAAACGCATCATTCATCGCTGCGAACGCGCCAATCTGCCGGTTTGTGTCCTATACCTGGATGCCGATCGCTTCAAGTCGATCAATGATATTTTTGGTCATGATGCGGGCGACCGGGCACTCACGCTGATTGCCACGCAAATCCAGGAAGCCATCCGTCCCGCCGATGTGGCGGGCCGTTTCGGCGGCGAGGAATTTATCGTATTCTTGCCGGGCGCCGACTTGCAGCTAGGGGCGCGCATTGCCGAGCGGCTGCGCAAACGGATTGAAAGCATCAAAAATTTCGAGGCCGTGATCTCGGTCAGTGTCGGCGTGGCCCAGCATATCAAGGGACACGATATCCATCATGTGATTCAGGCTGCCGACGGGGCCTTGCTGCATGCCAAACGCACCGGCCGCAATCGCGTCACGCTTGCCGACACCCCCATGCGGGTACAGGGCGTATCGCCTTCTTATGCCGACCATGCGGCGGAAAATTCGGCACAAGATGAAGATCAGGGCGCAACGGCGTCTTAAGCTTTAAGTGCCCCCGCAAATGCATGCGGGCACAACCCAGGTTGAGCAACATTCCGACCGCGATAAAAACATCGCATTCCCAATCAATACATCGAGCTTTGCCGCGGCGCTCTGCACCGTGCGCAGCCAAACAAGGGCGCGGCCGGGCAGTTAAGTCGGCGTAATTATATGCCGCTTCGTCGAGCATGAATGGCGCGCCTCGATTTAGCCACCGAAGTACCTTACCTTAAAAACCTCCCCACGCCCGCATAACACGCGCGCCATGAGGCTAATCGGGCGAGCGCTGCAGACTCGCGTAAAATTGAATATTACCCAGCGCGCGCCGACCATGGCATGCGCCGGCCGTACTCGCGGCCCGCAACCCCATTTATTAGGTATTTTGGAGCGAACACAATGACCGATACGAGCCGCACTTCCAGTGGCGTTCCGGCGGAACCCGGCCACGACGAAGCCAAACTCGAATTCACCGAGCTCGATTGGCGCAGGTTTATTGCCAGTCTGGGCGAAAACCCCGATCGTTCAGGCTTGCGCGAGACCCCCATGCGAGTCGCCAAGGCATGGAAGCATTGGGCTTCGGGTTATGGCCAGGACCCGGCGGAAATTCTGAAAGTGTTTGAAGACGGTGCCGAGCGTTATAACGAATTGATTGTGGTCCGCGGCATTCCGGTTTACAGCCATTGCGAGCATCACCTGGCGCCGTTCTTCGGCACCGCGACCATAGGCTACGTGCCTGAAGGGCGCATCGTCGGCCTCTCCAAACTGACGCGCCTGGTCGATTGTTTTGCACGCCGCCTTCAGGTTCAGGAACGGCTGACCAGTCAGGTCGCCGAAACCTTGATGCACGAACTTCAACCCAAAGCCGTCGGCGTGATCATTCGCTGCCGCCATCTGTGCATGGAAAGCCGCGGCATTCGCACACCCGGCGAAGAAACCATCACCTCGGCAATGTTAGGTGAATTGCAGACCAACCTGGGTATGCGCGCCGAATTGCTGGCACTCGCTCGCGAAAAATGAGACCGCGGAAACAAGCGGCAGCGGAATCGGTGCCGCCGCTTACTGCCGCTTACTGCCCTTGCCGCCCGCGGCCGATGCAAAAGGTCTCATGCTTTATGACGCGATGACACCCAAGGTATCGCCGCGACTGGCGCGCATCCGGCCGGCAAACTGCAATGCGGCCGCCGCGGCCGTCAGAATCACCAGAACCCCGAAGCCCAGCAAAGCCGGTTCGCCGAAGCCGACATAGACCCACTTCGAAACTTCGACTCCAATCGCCATCAAGCTCATAAACAAGGTGTTGATGGCAGCGGCCACCGTGCCTTTGGCACCGTCGGAAGCAAACAAGGCCTGGCGGTAAACCACCGTATAACAGGGTCCGATACCCAAGGCATATAAAGCAAATCCCGCCACCGCACCGGTAAAGGAATCGCTCAGCATTTGGCCCGCGCCTGCCAGCAGTACGCCCGCGACCATCATCACCAAACCGAGCCGCATCACCCGTTCCAACGGCCAACGCCCGGCCAGTCGGGCCACCAGCACATTGCCCAGGATCATCGCGCCAAATACCGGCAACTGCCACCAGCCGTATGCAATGAGGGGCATGCCGTATTTTTCGATCAGGATGACGGGCGCCAGCGCAATCCAGTTCATCAGCGGGATACAGGTCAGGCCCAGTGCAGCAGAACCCAGCAACACGCGGCTGTTACGCAGTACCGGCAGATAGTCGCGCAGCAGTTGGCGCAAGGTATACGCATGGGTGGTGTTACGCCGCGCGGTCTCGGGCATATTGCGCCACAGACCGGCCAAGCTGATACACGCCACACCCGCGATCAAGCCGAAGATCATCCGCCATGACCACAGTGTGACGACGACTGCGCCCAATACCGGACCGATCAACGGTGCCAGCAAGGCGACACTGGCCATCAAAGCCACCGTACGCACCGCTGTGGCTTCATCAAAAGCTTCCTGCACCGAAGGGTAGCCAACCGCCGCCACAAACGCCCCGCCGGCGCCTTGCAAGGCACGCAGCACGATGAACTGAGTCATGGTCCGGGCACAATACATGGCTAGGCAACTGAGGATAAAAAATATCACCCCGCCCAGCAATACCGGGCGACGTCCGTGACGGTCGGAGAGCGGACCCAGCAACCACTGCAGCAGGATATTGCCCAGCAAGGCAGCAGACAGCGCGAACGAAGCGGTGCCGATGCCGACATGGAAATCATGAACCACACGCGGCATGCCGGGCATGATCATATCGTTCGACACGTAGGTGGAAAACTCGAACAGCACAAGAAAAGCAGGGAACCAGAATTTCATGACAAGGTAAGTCCAAACAAAACAAATAGCGGGCGCCTGAAGGGTCCAAGAGCTCAAGAGCAGGTCTAAGGGCTGAAGGATCGAAGAGCTCGGAGCGCACGATAAAAAGAGAGGGCGCGGCGGCAACCCGGCACAGCAAGAGCCGCGCTTGCGCAAAGGTGAGCGTGCGGAAATGTCGCGTGAAGCCGGCTCAAACTTGAGCTGTGCCGGATAAGCGGAAACTCGGTCCGTTACGCGGGCGCTTCTTCCGGATATAGGTCGGTCAAAGCGGCACGGCAGGATGCGTCGCGACATAATGACGCAGAGATGCAGCGCGGATATGGATGATTTCGGGACGATTCAGCGAATATTTACGCCACAATGGGCAACTATCGGAAAGAATCGGACGCAGGTATCGATGCGCCTTGCCGCACACAAGGTGAAGCGCATTTTCTCAAGACTCATTTTACCCAACATTTCCCCCGCCACGCCCCGCGCAGAAAAAATCGGACTATGGGAAATACCAAGGAGAATAAAGCGATGCAAAGATTGCCCGCCATTGCGATGCTCATGCTTCTGGCCGCGTGCTTGCTGACTCGCGGTGCCTTGGCCCAGGACACCGTGGCTGCGCCGCCGCAACCTCAGCCTCGCCGCATCGTTTATCTCAACGATTTCGAACTGGACGCGGCCGATGTCACGCTCAACACCGGCCCACGGCAGCGAGTCGGCCACTTGCTCGGCAACATACTGCCGCGTGGGCCTTTGCTGGGGGAACCGGATCCTGCTGCGCGTTCGCGCCAAATCGTCAGCTTGATGTCCCAAAGTTTGCTGGCCGACCTGCAACATGCCGGTGCGGATGCGCGTTTGTTGCCGCCAGGCACCCCGGTGCCGACGGCGGGCACGCTGGTGCGCGGTATTTTTTTGAGTGCCGATGAAGGCAACCGCTTGCGCCGCGCGGTAATCGGGCTGCAGTCAGGGCAGGCCAAGCTGCAGGTCGCCGTTGCGGTCGATACTCTATCGCCGGACGCCCTCCCCGCGCCGCTGTATACCGTCACCGACAATGCCGCCGGCAAGCCGGTACCGGGCGCGATTGTGACGATGAACCCCTATGCGGCGGCGGCAAAATTTGTCCTGGACGGTCAAGATCTCGATGCGGCAATCAAAAGCACCGCGAAAAAGATTACACAACAGGTGATGACGCCCGCGCATTGAACCTCAACCCCGTGTAAAAAAACCGCCGGCGGACACACAGCGCCGACGCCGAACAAGCTGCGGCACAAAAACAACGTGCGCAAATCAAGCTGCTATTTTTACCCGCCGAGAGATAAAATTCGGCAACTGTTTATCCTTGACCAGAATGAAGCTTCGCAACCGCATCCACACTGTCGCATGGCTTGGCTTGATTGCCATGTGGCTGGTGGTATTCGCGCCGCTGGTCAGTCAATTGCTGGCTGCGGCCCATGCGGACACGCCAGTGGGGATAATCTGTTCGGCCGGCACCGGAGCGCAGACGAGCCCCAACCATCAGCTATCCTCCGACTCGCTGAGCGCCTGCGGCTACTGTAATCTGCTGGCGCACCATGCGCCCCTGCCCACCGTCCTGGCCTCACCGTTGCCGACGCAATTGGTAGTGGCGGTGACGACGGCGGTGCCCCATTCGACCTTTGTCCCCTACGCTGCATTTCCGTCCGGTCGGCCGCGCGACCCGCCTCTCGTTTCCTCAAGCAACAACGCCTGACCTGCCGCGACAAGCTTGCTCGCCGCGGCCCGGTCATTTTTCGTTTGAGCCAGAAAACGGATGCATGCGCCGCGCTAAAGCCAGCGCCCGCGTGGACGCGTATCCATCGGAGAGGAAACCATGTCGATTCAACCCTATACCCTATTGCGCCGCGCCCTGCCCTGGGCCTTGGGCATGCTGTTGCCGGCCGCGGCTCAAGCTTGCGCCACTTGCGGCTGCTCGCTCAGTACCGATGCCGCCGCAGGCTATTCAGCGATAGCGGGCTGGCGCGTCAGCCTGGACTACGACTTCATCCCGCAAGATCAATTACGCAGCGGCACCGGCGCCGCCGGCGCACCGCAGGCGGCGGCCATCAACGATGCCGGCGGCAGCCAGGAAGTCGAGCATCAGACGATCAACCACTATATCAACCTGGGTATCAACTACAGCCCCAACGTTAACTGGAACTTCACCGCACTGATTCCTTATATCGACCGGGGTCACTCGACTTACGGCAATGCGACTTCAGACCAGCTTACTCCGGACAATCTGAGTGGCGCGACCAGCAAAGGTCTGGGCGACGTCAAGCTGCTGGCGGCGTTCCAGGGGTTTTTGCCAACGCATAACCTGGGTGTGCAGTTGGGCGTGAAATTGCCCACCGGCAATTACGGCGGCCAAAATGTGAATACTGGCGCCACGGTCGGACGCAGCCCGACATTTTTCTCCAGCGGCCCCAATGCACAAAACAATCAGGCACTCGATGCCAGCTTGAACCCCGGTACCGGCAGCACCGACCTGATCGTCGGCGCG
>JAMFSV010000163.1 GCA_026225455.1 Burkholderiales bacterium
ACCGCAACCGCCGCATCGATGGCATTGCCGCCCTGCTGAAGAATATCCAGCCCGACTTGACTCGCCAAATGCTGCGTGGTCACCACCATGCCATGCTCGCCGTAAGCCGGAGGCGGCGATACCGCTTGCGCCAAAGAGGCACACAGGATCGAGGCGAGCGCCAGAAAACCGCTCAACAAGCGCTTCAGCGAGCGGCTCAGCGAAGGCCTGTATCGCGCACCTTGGTTGCAATGCAACATCGGTTCGAGAAAAGCGAATGGCATGGAATTGCTCCGAGAGAACTCGCGCTGGAAATTGCCTTGATTCCAGAGCGGGGCAATTTCAAATGGACAGGAGAATAAGATGATCATTTCATCATATCGTTATTCAATCCCGGATGCTCGCTCGTTTAACTCAGGCTCAAGCCGAGCCGCATGCCTGTGGCCCATAACGAACAAGGCCCCTGCCTGCATCGCTCGAACACCGTTTGCGGCACGCTTGCGGTTACACTAGTACACCGTGCTGCAACAAGAAGCGCGGCCCATTCTGACTCCGCACAGATAATTTTATGCTCGATATTCGCCTCATCCGCCAACACGCTGCCCGCGTGCAAGAAGCCAGCCGCCAAAAGGGTTATACCGTCGATATCAGCGCCCTGCTGAGTCTGGACGATGAGCGTCGCGCAGTGATGATCCAGGTTGAGACCATGCGCCAGCAACGCAATCAGATTGCCGCGCAAATGAAAAATGGCAAACCGGAAGCCGCGCTCATAGAAACCAGCAAGCACATCAAAGCCGCGCTGGCCGGCTACGAAACCCGGCTGGAGCAATTGGAGCTTGCGTGCGAGGCCTTGCACAAGCAGGTGCCCAATCTGCCGCTCGACGATGTGCCGATCGGCGCCAGCGAACACGAGAACGTGGTGGTACGTCTCGTCGGCGAGCCGACGCAGTTTGACTTCGAAGCCAAAAATCATTGGCAGCTTGCCGAGGCGCGCGGCTGGATCGATAAAGAACGCGCCAGCAAAGTCGCCGGTTCGCGTTTTGCGTATTTGAAAGGCGAACTGGTGTTGCTGCAATTCGCCATCATCCAATATGTGCTGAATACCTTGGGCGACGAAACCGTCATCAAGCGCATTGTCGACGCCGCCGGACTCGACGTCAGCACCAAACCTTTCATCCCGGTCCTGCCGCCCTTGATGATACGCACCGCGCTGTACGATGCCATGGACCGGCTCGAACCTCGCGATGACCGCTACAAGATTGAAGGTGAAGAACTATGGTTGCAGGGCAGCGCAGAGCACGTCCTGGGCAGCATGCACGCCAATGAAATATTCGACGAGGCAGCGCTGCCGGTGCGGTATATCGGTTATGCCAGCAGCTTCCGCAAAGAAGCCGGTACCTATGGCCGCGATATGGAAGGCATTATCCGCATGCACCAGTTCGATAAACTCGAAATGGAAAGCTTCTCGACCCAGGAAAGCGGCAAGAGCGAACATCTGTTATTTGCCGCGATCCAGGAGTACCTGCTGCAACAATTGGTGCTGCCTTACCGGGTACTGTTGAAGTGCACCGCCGATATCGGCAAGCCGAATGCACGCGGCGTCGATATCGAAACCTGGCTGCCAGGGCAAAACCAATATCGCGAAACGCATACCGCCGACTATATGACGGACTATCAGGCGCGCCGCCTGAAAACACGGGTGCGCCGCGCCGGCGGCGAGGTCGAACTGATTCATACCAACGATGCCACCGCCTTCGCCCTGGGCCGTATCATGGTGGCGCTTCTGGAAAACCATCAAACCTCTAGCGGGCAAGTGCGCGTACCGGCTGTGTTACAGCCTTATCTCGGCGGCCGGACTCTGCTCTGAGCGCGGCGCGAGCGCATTCCGCCCGCTCAATGCGCCGCCCACGGCCGACGGGACGCCGCCGCGCCCCGCCGTCAGCCACACACTAAAGCGGCGTGGCTAGCGACAACGGCACAACCGTGCTGCTGTCGCGGGACGACACCGGATAAGGCAAGGTCGTTCTTTAGCAATCCTTCACGCTAGCTGCCAACCAATCGATGCAGCTAAGGTAATGCCGTTTTCTTATAAATATCGGGGTCCGATACGCACGTATGATCTAACCATCGCGGGATAGCGCGGGATTCCATTTAAACGTCGCTGTTTTGCGGCTTACCCGGTTTCAGTTATCTTTTCAGTCATATTATCGATGGAGGATTGCAAATGGTATTTACTCTAAAACACACGCTCACCGGATTGCTGGCCGCTTTGTTATCGGTTTCCGCCATCGCGGCCGACAAGGAAGTGGTGATTGCCTACCAGGACATGCTGGTGCCCTGGCGGTATGCGCAGCAAGTTAATGAAGTGGCCAAGGCGACCGGTTATACCGTGACCTACCGGAAATTCGGCGGCGGCGGCGACGTCATCCGCGCCATGGCCTCAGGCTCGGTACAGGTCGGCGAAGCAGGTTCCAGTCCGGTGGCGGCGGGCCTGAGCCAGGGGCTGGGGATCCAGGTGTTCTGGATCCTCGACAATATCAACGACGCGGAAGCGCTGGTGGTACGCAACGGTTCCGGGATTACGTCATTGCAACAACTGAAGGGCAAGACGATAGGCGTGCCCTTCGTCTCGACCAGTCACTTCGACACCTTGCTGGCGCTGAAATTAGCCGGGTTGAATCCGAGCGAGGTCAAGGTGGTCAATTTGCGTCCGCCTGAAATTGCGGCGGCATGGGCGCGCGGCGATATCGATGCGGCTTTTGTGTGGAACCCGGTGCTCAACGGCATCAAGAAGGACGGCAGCGTATTGATTTCATCCGGACAAATCGCGGCCAAAACCGGCGATGCAACCTTCGATGCCTTTGTCGCCAATACCGATTGGGCGCAACACAACGGCGATTTCCTCAAAGCTTTGGTCAAGATTCTGGCCAAGTATGATGCGGACTATCGCCACGATCCGGCAGCGTGGGTCGGCACCACGGCCAAGGGCCAGGCGGTTGCCGCGATTTCCGGCGGCAAACCTGAAGATGTGGCCGAATCGCTGGCGCTGTATGGCTTTCCTACGGTGCAGGAGCAAATCTCGGACACCTGGCTGGGCGGCGGTAAAAACGGCGGCGTCAGCAAATCGCTGACAGCCACCGCCGAATTCCTGCATCAGCAAAATACGATACAGTCAGTGCTGCCCGATTACTCGATCGTCGTGAACCCGGCTTATGCCAAAGCCGCGTTGGGGCAATAAGCGTTGCAGCCCGGCCGAGCGCATGGCGGTTGGGCGGTTGGGTGCTTGCCGGACCGGACCGGACCGCGCCGCCCGGCTTGGCAGGTTGTCAGTCGGTGCCGATAGCGAGCAAACCATGAGAATCAAACAGGGGAAATGTGGTGCTTGAGATCGAGCGTGTCACGGTCGAATTCCGCCCTAAAAAAGGGCCGCCCCTGGTCGCGCTGCACGAGGTGAACCTGACCATCCGGCCGGGAGAATTTGTGGTGGCGCTGGGCGCCTCCGGCTGCGGCAAGACCACCCTGCTCAATACCGTCGCCGGTTTCCTGCCGCCCACCTCGGGCCAGATCAGGCTGGCCGGTAAACCGGTGCTCGGGCCCGGCCGCGAACGAGGCGTGGTGTTTCAACAGCATGCGCTGATGCCTTGGCTGAGTGTGCTGGGCAATGTCGAATTCGGCCTGCGGCTGCAAGGCCTGGCGCGCGGCGAGCGGCGCCGGATTGCGCTCGAATGCCTGGCTAAAGTGGGCTTGTCGCAGGCGGTCGAGCAACCGGTCTACGAATTGTCGGGGGGGATGCAACAGCGAGTCGGCGTGGCGCGCGCGATGGCCACCTCGCCCGCGGTGATGTTGCTCGATGAACCGCTGGGTGCGCTCGATGCGTTCACCCGCGAATCGGTACAGGAAATCCTGCTCGACATCTGGCGCGATAGTTCGCGGATGTTTTTTTTCATCACCCATGATGTTGAAGAAGCGCTATTTCTTTCAACCCGCTTATTGATTATGGCGCCACAACCGGGCCGCATCGTGCATGAGTTCGACGTGCCTTTTTCGCGGCGTTTCGCGCAAACCCGCAATGCGCGCGCGGTCAAAGCCGCCCCGGACTTTATCGAAATGCGGGAGCGGATTCTCGACTTGATGCGGCAGACCTCGAGCGGAGATTTATCATGAATCCGCCCGAGATTACCGTGAAAACCGCGCCGCCACCGCCCGCGCCTGCAGCACCCGCCGTGCCTACCGGCAGCCGCTATCGCACCCCGGGCGCGGGCGCCACTCGCTTGATCAGCACCCTGACCATCGCCGCGCTGGCCGCGCTATGGTGGATATCCACTCATTTCGGCTGGATCAAACCGTTATTCCTGCCGTCGCCCGAAGCGACCTTCAAAGCATTTATCGATGCCGTGCATGGC
>JAMFSV010000164.1 GCA_026225455.1 Burkholderiales bacterium
GCAGTATGAAGGCGAGGAAATGTCGCGCAATGTGTTCTACACCGGAGCCGCGCCCAACCAGCAGGCAATTCCGGCGACCGAATACCTGATC
This sequence comes from Burkholderiales bacterium, assembly GCA_026225455.1. GTDB lineage: Bacteria > Pseudomonadota > Gammaproteobacteria > Burkholderiales > Burkholderiaceae > LMUX01. The sequence continues at coordinate 92 of JAMFSV010000164.1, forward strand.
AGCCCCGAGGGCGGCGGCGCGAAGCGCTTCTTCCTGCTCGGCACCGACTATGTTTATCCCCGCACCACCAACAAGATCCTGCGCTCGTTCCTGCATTCCAAAGGGGTACAGGACGCCGATATTCAGGAGGTCTATACACCTTTTGGGCATAGCGATTATCAAACCATCGTGGCCAATATCAAGACCTTTGCTCAAGGCGGCAAGACCTGCGTGATCTCCACCGTGAACGGCGACTCCAATGTGCCTTTCTACAAGGAACTCGGCAACCAGGGTTTGAAAGCGACGGATGTGCCGGTGGTGGCGTTTTCGGTCGGTGAAGAAGAGCTGCGCGGGATCGACACCAAACCGCTGGTGGGTAATTTGGCGGCCTGGAATTATTTTATGTCGCTGCGCAATCCGACCAACGACAAGTTCAAGAAGCAGTGGGCTGCCTGGGTCAAGGATAACAATCTGCCGGGCGGCGCCAAACGCGTTACCAATGACCCGATGGAAGCGACTTATGTCGGGATCCACATGTGGAAGCAAGCGGTCGAGAAGGCCAAATCGACCGATGTCGACAAGGTGCGAGTGGCGATGATCGGACAGAAGTTTGCCGCGCCGTCAGGCTTTGTGCTGGAAATGGACGGTAACCACCATCTGCACAAACCGGTGATGATCGGCGAAGTACGCGCCGACGGCCAGTTTAATGTGGTTTGGGCGACCAAGACCACCATCCGTGCCCAGCCGTGGAGTCCTTATATCTCGGGTAATGAAGGCAAACCTGATACGGTCAGCCAGGTTACGCCGTTGCGTGATTTGCTGCGCACGCGGGTTGCATAGAGAGTTTTTTGGACGCGCAATCGGCCGCCCGGCCGGTTGCGCCGCTTCCTGAATGAAGGTCACGCTATGTCTCATTGCTTGCGATATCCGATGAAATTCTGGCGCATGCTGATTGTGCTTGCGCTTGCCTCAAGCTGGGCGATAGGCGCGCAAGCGCTGACCCCGGACGATTTAAAGCCGCTCGGTGCCGACGATTTCGACGCCAAAGCGCAATTGATCGCCAAGCTCGTTACTACCGGCGACGCAGCGTCGCTGACCGTGCTGAAGGCGCTCGCCGACGATACGGTATCGATCACCGGTAACAATGAAATCCTGATCCAGGACGGCGACAATTATCGCGACGCGATCACCGGCCGCGCCGTTACCGCCACCGATGCGCAGCCGATTACGCTGAGCAATGTGCTGCGCAATCAAGTCAATAGCGGCTTGTCGGCGGTGCAACTCAGTTCGCCGGACCTCGCCACGCGCCAGGCGGCGGTCGAAACCCTGCTGCAAAATCCGGAAGAATCGCTCAAACCGCTGGTCGATCAAGCGCGTAGCCGCGAAACCGATGCGGCGTTGAAGAAACGCCTCGATACTTTATGGGCCATGACCGCGCTGCATAACCACGATCCGGCCCAACGCCTGCAAGCGGTGCTGCTGCTGAATGCCCGTCACAACCTGGAGGTCGGCGAATTGTTGCGGCCGCTGCTGCTGAAAAATTCCAGCGGCGCTTATGCCGAGCCCGATCCGGCCGTGCGCCATGCGGCACAAGCGGGGCTCGATGAATTGGCATCGATCCAGCGCCGCGGTGAAATCGCCGGCACCA